>JAAUPA010000165.1 GCA_012034615.1 Leptolyngbyaceae cyanobacterium CSU_1_4
GCAAAAATTCAATGCAGCATAAAAGGTTGCCAGCGATCTGATTATGATTGGGTAGTCCGCCTGTCATGGGGATAATTTGTCCATCAACATATTCATGGCGATCGACCGAAGCGACTTCTAGCGCCAGATATTCTTCAGGAGAGGAGTAAAGTTGTTCTGCCTGCATTACATGACTCCATTGCAATACTTCTCTACACATCGCACAAAAATCTCTACGCCCATCCCTAACGCCGTTTCATCGAAGTCAAAGCGGGGATGATGGTGCGGAAATGCTAGCCCCAAGTCAGCGTTCGCAGAACCTAAGAAAAAGTAGCAGCCCGGAACTTCTTGCAAAAAGAAAGACATATCTTCGCCGCCCATGGTTTGGCAATCTGGGACTACGCCTGCTGGGGTTTCAACAACGGTTTCGGCAACCGATCGCACCAGTTGGGCGATCGCGCGATCGTTCACCACAGGCGGATACAGCGACTCGTAGTCTAAACAATAGCCAGCTCCTTGGCTCTGACAAACCCCCGCCACAATTTGTTCTATCCGCGCCTTAAACCATCCCTCCAAGCCCGGATCAAAATACCGCACTGTGCCCCTCATCTCCGCAGTATCTGCAATTACATTGTGGGCGCGTCCGGCATGAAATTCGCCCACCGTCACCACGCCCGCCTGCAACGGGTCAACATTCCGAGCCACGATCGTTTGCAGTGCCGTCACCACTTGTGCGCCCACCACGATCGAATCTACTGTCTGATGCGGCATGGCACCATGTCCGCCCTTGCCTTGAATAGTGCAGTGAAACAGTTCAACCGCTGCCATCAATGCCCCATCCCGAACCCCCACGGTTCCCAGCGGCAAGTTATTCCAAAGATGCAGCCCAATGATGGCATCGACCTCAGGGTTTTTAAGAACGCCTGCTTCAATCATGGGCTTTGCCCCACCCGGACCTTCTTCGGCAGGTTGAAAAATAAATTTGACGGTGCCTGTAAAGAGTTCAGGATGTTGGGAAAGATAGTACGCCGTGCCCAAGGCGATCGCCGTATGCCCATCATGACCGCAGGCGTGCATTTTGCCGTCGTGCAGCGATCGATAGGGCACCTGGTTTTCTTCTTGAATGGGCAATGCGTCCATATCTGCCCGAATCGCCAGGGTTCGCCCCGGTTGATTGCCATTAACCATCGCGACAATGCCCGTTCGAGCCACTTCAGTTTGATGAGAAATACCCCATTGCCTCAGCTTTTGGGTAATTAGATCAGCAGTTAGATGCTCCTTAAACCCTAACTCAGGATGTTGGTGCAAAATTCTTCGCCATTCCACTAACTGCGGCTGCAAGGCACGAATTCCTAGACGAATCGGGACGGCATGAGAGGAAAGGGAAGGCAGCGAGGTGGAAACCATGGGAAATTTTATCTTGAATTGTTCTCAATATCCTGAGCAAGATATGGGCAGGATTATTCTAAATTAACGAATTCTGTTTTCTTTAGCTGCAATGTTGGGTTGATTTCCTTGCTATGTCTGACTTCCATGCTCCTAGTTATAGTGTTCGCCCAGCGATCGCCTCGGATAGAGGGCAGATTCAATGGCTGCTCAGCAATTTTGCGTGGGAGGCACCGGGGCGATCGCGGCTGTCAAAAGCTCTGGCACCCGCCCAATCACCCACTCTGTTCCATTATTGGGGACTCGGATTTTTGATAGCAATCGGGATCAGCCTCAGCTCTTTACTAGGGCTAAAGTTTCTCCCAGCAATAGTAGGGTTAGCAAGCTGTGGCATTGCTTTTTCCTTTGTAAAAATTATCTTTTCTCAAGAATGGAAGAAATTTTGGATTATTGAGCAAGAAGGACGTATTGTAGCTTGCGGAAAGCTTTGTCACTCCGATACCTACTCCGTGCTGTATGATGTCATCGTTTTGTCCCAATATCGTCGTCAGGGCATAGGATCAGCATTAGTTAAACATGTCATTCAGCACGCATCTAAGCCGCTTTACTTAGCTTGTTTTCCTGACAAGATAGGGTTCTATACTCAGTTAGGGTTTACTCCCGCGCGATCGTCTGAGCTCTCCTTCGTGCTTCGTCATGAATTAGGAATCTCTATTTGCCCTCATGTTGTCCCCCTGGTGCTGAGGTAGGATTTGGGAAATGTCTCCATAACTTCCTGAATCTATACAATTTTTACGATCTCTTTAGAATGTAACTCCCCTTGTATCCCCCAATGACCGACCCAGCCAGAGATGCTGCCAGCGTTATCGACTTGTTAACTCGCTATAGCTTTGACCTCAGCGGGTACACCGTCGATCGCTTGGCTCAATACTGGCTCCAGCGCTATCCTTCAGATTGGATTCGCCTTGCCGTGGTGGAAGCCCTTTACCAAGGACGCTACAAAGCAGTTTCAGTAGAACAAATTTTGAACCTATGGCAGCGACGCGGCAAGCCCTTACATCACTTTAATCGTGATTTTGAGCGAATTATTGCGCCGCAGTTTGCCAAACGCACCCTGCCGCCCGAGGTCATTGTGCCAGCGCCCTATGTGCCGCCGCCTTTAGAGTTAGAACTTAACACCTTAGAGCTTGATCTACTAGAGCTAGACGCTTTGAAAAACTTAGAATTGCCTCAGCCCTTAACGGTGTCCCGTCCTGTTGGGGCAATTCAACCGTTTTCTGTGCCAGATATTCTGTTACCCAAAGATACAATGTTTGAGAGATTCTATGCGCAGTTGATAGCATCTGGAGAGTTGCATCCTTTTCAGGCTGCTGAACCGAGGGAGGCAATCTCTGAGGCATCTCTCAAAAATGCCTCTCTCGAAAGTGAGCCTCTCGAAAATGAATCTCTCGAAGCTGGGGCACCCGTGGCAACTGAACCTGAGCCCCTGCTGTTGCCAGAACCGACTATCGCCGAAATGAAAGGCGAAATTAAATCAGAGGTTGACCCGGCAAGAGGGCTGCCCATTCAGCCCTTTAAGCCCTCTGGAGACGAGACTTTGATCGATTCCTTAGAAGTTACCCCTCAGGCAAAAGATTCAGCCAGCCCCCCGATTCATCAATTTGTGCCCACTTTAGCGCCCTCAGAGTTCTACGCCAAATTGAAGGCGATCGTGCAAAATGTGAAATCCTCGAGATCAGGAAAAAGTTCTGGCTCAGTTGAACCAATCTCGCCTTCAGAGCCTTTCGAGCCTCCCCAGCCCTAAAAGATTCGCCCATGGCACCGAATGATAATAAATCAGATGACAAACCAGGTGAATGCTTTCACTCATCAAACCTCTAGCCCCAGGGGCTTAGAAAACTTTTAAAGTACACTCATGCCCAGAGAATGCTCACAGCCCGATCTACTGGGCAGGCGCTCCACCCATGCGAATTTCAGAGCAAAAAGAGGCAGTACTAAACCCATCCGATTGTTTGATTGTGCTAGTGCGCAAACGCAAATTAGGGCTGGCAAACCACAACCGCTCCTCCGAGTAGAGGGTTTCAGATTCGCCCACGAGCGTTAGCGCATCATCATCGCCCATTACATAACGCCCGGTGACCATTGGAGCCGCTTCACTTTTAGGTCGAAGCAGCTTGCCTTGATTAGGCTGAGCCGAGTCGGCGATCGCCACTAGCAGCGCTGTTCCTGCCCGTTTTCCTTTATTCTGTTCCATCACGCCATCCCAGCGGGTTCTCACGCCGCAAACCGCCAGCATTGCATCAACACCATGCTCTTGACAAAGCTGAACCACAGCCGGGTCATCGGAGGACAGAACCTCGATATAAAAATCAGACCTGCCGCCTTCAGGTTGCTTAAAAGCAGGATGATGGCTGGTGCGTTGAGACACCCATTTGCCAGCACTTTGTTGAAAAAACTCGGTAATATCCATGAAGCAACGAGGAGAACAATTAGAAATTCTGAATAGGAATTATTTTATCACTCCCTTCGCTTTCCCTTCAAAATGCATTGAGCGTTCAAAACTTCAAGTTGTCCTGCTTCACGGGGTTCTATTTTCAATTGGGGCACTAACAGTCGATCGCTTTTTAACACCGAGCAGCGATTTCTCAACCGAGCCAAAGCCGGTTTTCGATCGCCTTCTAGTTGGGCGATCGCCTCCCGGGCAAAGGGTTCATACTGCCGCAACCAAAAATCATCTTTTACGTAATAAGGCTTAAAGGACTCCTGTTCCACCACAAAAAAATCAACGCTATACTGCCGAATAAATGCCTGAAGCTTTGCCAAATCAGGCGTATATTGAGCCGCAATTAAATCCACAGTTCGCTGTCGCAACTCCTGGTAATAGCCCTTGTGATACGGCAACGCATATTCTCGCCCCGTGAGGATCGATCGCTGGGCAAACGTAGGTAAATTGTTCACCTCTTGAGTGAGGGAGGCAATCATAATATCTTGGGGTTGCTGCTGAAAAAACTCGTACAATGGCGGCGTTCGACCCACCACCTGCACTAAAAATGGATAGGACTTGGCAGGGGTGGGCGAGATCGAAATGAGCGCGATCGCCCCCATCACCGTTAGCCCCAAAGCCTTGAACCGATTCTGCCGAGACGCACGGTTCAACCAGCGAGACAATCCATCAACCAGAGCTGCCAGCGCCATTGCCGCGCGATCGCCCAAACCACCCGAAAACTATGCTGCGTATATCGGCTAGGAAGTTGCAGCCGAAACAGCAACAGGTGAGCCAGCCCAAACCAAACCAACGATGCCAACACCACGTCTACCAACACCTTCACGTTAGGACGTATTTTTTGAAGCAAGGGTAAGTGAGGGCGAAACCGCCCCAGCAAAGGCAACAGAAACCCCGCCAACATCAACGGCGGCACCCACAGGCTAGGAAAAATTCCGCTCCGCATCCAACTCAACCAATATTCTAGCGGCGGCACAAAGTATCGAACTCGTCCATGCTCAGCAAATTCTGCCATGGGTCTAGCTTCTGCCGCTGTGATCACCGGTCCATATTCAGAAGTTTGCAAGGCAAACGGCAGCAGCACCAAAACCGCGATCCCCAATCCAGCCGCCACAAAGCCCCAATCTTGAAGGCGCTGAGGTGGCCGGGGTTTTCTCTGATCCCAATCCACGAAATTCAGCACGAGTACGCCGCAGCTCAACAGCAGCGTTTGCGGATAAAACAAGCCTTGCAGCAAGAAAATCATCAAACAAGGGAGGAGCGATCGCCGCCAAACTGGAGGTTCATGGCGTTGCAGCAAATAGTATAAAAACGCTGTAAATAGCGGATAGAAAAAAGCCCGGGGCGTTCCTGAAACCAAATCATCCTTTGTCCACAAATTTTGAGTCAGCAAAAAAGATGCCACGAACCCCACCACCGGAAGCGGCAAAATTTTCACACAAATGCCATAGCAAAACCCTGCCGTTGCGACCCCTAAGCCAATGGGCAGCCAACGACTGAGCGCCAACGGATCAATGCCAATCTGTGCCGCCAAGCCATACAGCGCGGTATATCCTGCGGGTGCGATCGAGCGAAAGTATCGGGCAATTAAATCATTGGGAAACAGCGCCCCATTTTGAAACTGCTGCATCCAAAAGACGTGCTGTCGGGCATCATCTTGCACTAAATACTCATACCCCCAGGAGGGCTGAAGCGTCAGAACAATGTATAGAAAAGAGATGACAAGGCTAAAGATGAGCCAAGGAGCAAGTTTGGGAAAGGTCATGGGGAAGCAGAGAGAGGAACCGAGTTGTCTTTTCAGCCAGACACCGTAGAATACTCTAATTCTTTTCGCATGATGATTGACGTACTAAAATCGGGGTCGGCAAAGAAAGTATGTTGCAGTTGAATCTAGCTTGTGAACCGAAGCAGAAATTGGGGCGATCGCTCCCTCGTAGGCTGCAAATCTGCGCTGTTGCCCTCTTGGTCATCGGGATCTTCTTTCGCTTTTACAATCTCGATCGCAAAGTTTACTGGCTGGATGAAGCCCGGACTTCTCTGCGCATGTCGGGACACACTCAAACCGAACTGGTGGAAGAAATTTACACAGGGCAAGTCGTCGATGCGGCGACCCTTCAGGCTTATCAGCGTCCCGGCGAAAAAGACTGGGGCGACACCTTCCACGCCCTTCAAGGCAACGCCGAACACACGCCCCTTTATTTCCTCTTGGCACGATTATGGACAGAAGGATGGGGCTATTCTGTGGCAAATATTCGGGGCTTATCGGTATTTTTTAGCCTGCTGGTTTTTCCTTGCCTCTTCTGGCTTTGTCGAGAATTATTTGCCTCCCATGCGGTGGGCTGGGTGGCGATCGCCCTCGTTTCTATCACCCCGCTTCATGTTCTATATGCTCAAGAAGCCCGTCCTTATAGCCTGTGGACAGTTGAGATTTTACTCTCCAGCGCTTTATTGCTGGGGGCAATGCGGACTACAACTCGCTGGAGTTGGGTTTTGTATGGTGCCAGCCTCACGTTGGGGCTGTATACCCAACTGCTCTTTGGCAAAATAATGATTGCCCACGGCATTTATGTGGCGATCGTTGAGAATATTTTTTCAAAAAGACGGCTGAGCCCAACCGCCCGTTCTTACCTGATTGCAACTGGCATGAGCTTCCTGAGCCTCATCCCTTGGCTCGTCCTATTCTTCAGCAACTTAGAGCAAGTTCAAGAATCTACAGCAACCTTAAATCTGCCTTACCAATTTTCGACTTTAATCAACGAATGGGTGTTGAACTTTAGCCGAGGCTTGATCGATCGCGAGTTAGGTTCTCTCAACACCGTCGGATTAATTTTGGTAGGATTTGCGCCGCTTTATTATCTCTATCGCAAAACGCCAAGAGTAACCTGGCTAATGATTTTGGCACTGGTGGCAGTCTCGTTTTTGGTATTAGCATTACCCGATATTTTTCTGGGCGGACAGCGATCGCTCCGCATTCGTTATCTCATTCCGGCATTTCTGGGCATTCAAATAGCGATCGCGTTCCTCTTCGTCAACCAATTTGAGGCAGGCGGCTGGGGCAAAAGACTTTCGCAACTGATGCTAGCCGGATTGATCATCGGCGGCATTGAAGCTTGCTTTGCCAGCGCTCAGGCGCAGGTTTGGTGGAACAAAAGTATCCCTCGTAGCGCTTACTATCCCGCAGTTTCCACTCTCATCAACCAAGCTTCAAACCCCCTCGTCCTTAGTGACGACGACCCCGCCGCGCTATTGGCAATCAGCTACTGGGTCAAACCCAATACTCATTTTCAATTAGTTAGCACGCCCAAACAGTTAAAAGTCGCTGAGGGGTTTGCTCCTATTTTTTTACTCAATCCATCTAAACGGTTACGCAACCGATTAGAACGCAAGTATAAAATTCGACCCGTCTACGAAGATCACAGCATGAGCCAGCCAGCAGTCAGGCTTTGGCAGATTGAGCCGTGATAATTTTTTCTACAATCTGCCTGTGCGCTTATCGATCATGTCTGCTAACAGCGCAAACATGCCAATTTGAGTAGCAGCAATTAACAAAATCAACGTCCGTTCCGTCAAATCTTCTCGAACAAATAAGTCTTGAAATAACGTAATCAAGAATCCCGTAAAGAATAGCCCAGCTAACGGCATAAAAACCCGCAGGGGTGCAAAATATACTCCTGTTCGCAAAATTAACTGCACAAACCGCAGCGTATCTCGAATCGGTTTAATTTTGCTTTTACCTACTCGGGCATGGTAGTCGATCGGCTCATAATGAACGGCATAATTACTCATCAGCATCGCAACGGTAATGCTCGTGGTAAAGCTAAAATTATCGGGCAAAATCGTCAGAAATCGTTCGACAATGCTTTTCCGAAATACCCGTAACCCGCTGTTGAGGTCGGGAATGGGCGATCGCGTGAGCCACTGAGCAAAGCGCACCAAAAACCACTTCGGAATTTTGCGCAAATTAGAATACTGAACATTCGCCCCAATTCTTGCTCCCACCACCATATCGGCTTGCGCGGTCAGGGCAATTAAATGGGGAATGCGATCGTTAGGATAAGTTCCGTCCGCATCTGTAATCACAATCCAAGGATATTGGGCGTTCCGAATCCCCGTTTTGAGCGAAGCCCCATAGCCACAGTTGCGCCGATGCTCCAGTAGCCGAATGCCTTTATAAGGTCGCAGTAGCTTGCCCGTATCATCGCTAGAGCCATCATTCACCACAATAATTTCGTACTCACACGCCGCTGCCCTCAGCGTCGCCTGGAGTTCATCTAAGACCGGAATAATGCCATTTTGCTCGTTATAAGCAGGAATGATCAGCGAAAAAGCGGGGCTTGATGAATTGCCTCGGATGAGGTCAACCCCTACCAAATAACTCCCCTGATCCTCCGACATAACTGAGTTTTCCTGATTGATGAATAGTCTGCTCCAACCCGCCCTTCATAGTATCCGATCGCCCACCCCCATACAACTTGCCATTGCGTACTCCTACCCTTGCCAATCTCAAAACTTGGTATAGATTTAAATCGCTCCATTCATTTTGAGAAAAAGCACATGGCTAAAGATCCGGGTAAAAACGCTTCAGGATGCTAGAAATTTTAGGTTGGGTGAAACAAATCAAACGGCGAGAGAGAGCCTAAGTTTGCAAGATCGGGTCGATGTTTGGAAAATTAATAATAAATTTAGGGGCAGTTTCAACCTGGCGCTTAAGGGAATTTCTAAAAGAGCAAATATTGATGTGGCGCTTCTCAATGGCACCGGGCAAGTCATTGCCACTTCTCGTAATCGCCAAAACAAAGCCGAGCAACTGACCAACCTGCCGTTAGAGACCGGTATTTTCTACGTTCAAGTCAAGCTGCGGGGCAGGGCGGAGTCTCAATATGCCCTAACCCTATCCACAATTCCGGCTGCCGACCAAATTGGCAATACCTTTGAAACAGCAACTCGTCTGACCGGGAAACCCGTCCTAGACTTTGTGGGCAACGCCGACCCTAACGACTACATGGGCATTACTCCGCTGGTCGCTGGACAACTGAAGCTAGATCTGACGGGCTTAAGTGACGATGCTAACCTTGAAGTTTATGACAAAAATCGAACGTTACTTTCCACCTCAACCAACCTTGGCGCAACCCCAGAAGCCCTTCAGCAGAGCTTAACCAGCATTGCCGGATCACCGTACTTTGTGCGAGTTTTCGCGGCTCCTGGAAAAGAGACTAATTACACGCTCAACTACTCATTTACACCCGAAAAAATTATCACCCCCTCCACTTCAGGCTTGCAATACATCGACCTTGCCCTTGGCGCAGGTGCTACGCCCCAGACCGGACAAACCGTGAAGGTTCAATACACCGGAATTTTGACGAATGGCACTCAGTTCGACAGTTCGCGCGATCGCAATCAACCTTTCTCGTTCCGCATTGGCTTAGGGCAAGTGATTCAGGGCTGGGAGGAAGGCATTAGCACCATGAAAGTGGGGGGACGACGACAGCTCATCATTCCGGCAGCGCTGGGCTATGGCGCTCAGGGAACCCGAGGAATTCCTCCGAATGCCACTCTCATTTTTGACGTGGAAGTGCTAGAGATTAGCTAGGCTTGCTGCTATACTCAGGGCGCACATTTCACCCCTGTTGCGATGGCTTCTTCTCCTACAGCGTTAATTGTTGGGGCGGGTCAAGGCATTGGCTTAGGGTTTGTTCGACGGTTTCTCGAAAGCGATCGCGCTGACAAACTCTACGCCACTTACCGCGATCCTCAGTCTCCCCTGCTCAAAATTTCTGATCCGCGTCTGCATTGTTTGCCCCTAGATATTACCGACGAAGCGCAGATTGAAGCGATCGCCCAAACCATCAAAGCCAAATCTGATAAACTTTACACCATCATTAACTGCGTCGGCGTTTTACACGACAGCGAAATGCAGCCCGAAAAGAGCTTGCGCCATCTCAACACCGAGCAGCTTTTGCACTATTTTCAAGTGAATAGCGTGGGTGCCGTGTTACTGGCAAAACACATGCAGCCTTTGCTGAAACACGAGCAGCGATCGATTCTCGCCACCCTTTCTGCCAAAGTAGGGAGCATTGGCGATAATCGGCTGGGCGGATGGTATGGATACCGTGCTTCCAAGACCGCTCTGAACATGTTTATGCGAACTGTGGCGATCGAATATCGACGAACTTGCCCAAAAGCGATCGTGGTCACATTACACCCTGGCACAACCGATACAGAACTCTCTCGTCCCTTTCAACGGAACGTTCCACCCGAAAAATTATTCACGCCCGATCGCACGGTGCAACAACTGCTAACAGTTCTCGATCAGCTTCAAGAAAAGGACAGTGGTGAGTTCTTTTCCTGGGACGGCAGCCAGATACCTTGGTAGGTGACATGGAATTAACCCCCGACGTTAAAGCAACTGTTTTATTGCAAATGTTCCAGTTCCATATTAATGAAATTCAGCGTCGCCAAGATTCTGAAAAGACCTGGTTTGAGTGGATTTCGGCGCTCTTACTAGCAACCTTTGGAGCAGTCATTGCGTTGGCAGGAAATACGACCTTGCGGCAACCTTTAGTCATTAAAATTCTCGCGACCCTGATGATTTCGGTGCCAACATTCATTGCCGGATATCGTATCCTCAAGATTGCTCCAAAGCACTCAGGGCAATGCCCGCATGGTGGAGCGAATTCAGGAGATTTTGCACTTGTTTGAGCCAGGTTACTACGATGTGGAAGCGTTGCAGCCAGGAGTATGGCGAGGTCGATTAACTCAAAATATGCTGAAGCGTAAGACCCCAAAGTATTATGTTGGCATCATTAGTTTGATGGCGCTCTGCGTAATTTTTGCGGTATGGTTAGTTCTTTAAAATACTTTCATACCCTCAATGGATAATCTAGTTAGCATCGCAGCTCAGTTCGCCAATTATAAAAAAATTGCTCAGGTACAGCCTTTCGGAAAGGGTAATATTAACGACACCTTTCTGGTCACAATAGATGAGCCTGGGTCAGAAAAGTTTATTTTGCAGCGAATCAACACTCAGGTTTTTCGCCATCCTCACCTCGTGATGCAGAACATGTGCAGGCTGACGCAGCATGTACACAATCGCCTTCAAAAATCTCCCCTCGATCGCCGCTGGGAAACCCCGCAAGTCCTTCTCAATCAAAGGTTAGAGGATTACTGGGAAGAGAATAGATCATTCTGGCGGGCAATTAGCTTTATCCAGGGCTCGCAGTCCTTCGACACAATACGGGATCAAGAAGATGCCCAAG
>JAAUPA010000166.1 GCA_012034615.1 Leptolyngbyaceae cyanobacterium CSU_1_4
GATGGGTAGGTGGGTGGAGGGGTAGGTGGGTGGATGGATAGGGGGGGCACCCATCTACTCATCTACCCATCCACTCCTAATTCCTCATTTCATCTGTTGATCACGACGTTGATGTTTCTCCTAAATTAGAGTGCTTATTGCTATGGTCTGAAGCTTGGGGTGGTTTGCTCCCCACTCCTTGTATTTTTTAGATGCTGTATTTTTTAGATGGACAGCCCTAGCTTTAAACCCAATATTCCATGGAGAAATAGTAAGCCTAATGCTGCACTTCCTAAATAAGCATGGATATTGCGGAAAAGTCCTTGCTCTTTTGCAAAAGCTGTTGCCGCGATCGCCCCATTCGTGGCTAATAGAATGAGGGCGATCGTTCCTGTAATAAAGTGGGGGCTTTCCAAAATAGGTTTCTGCTGCATGACCAACGACAGTACACCGCCCGTGTAGCCCAATGCGATAAACAAGAACATCAACGGTGCTAATTTACGGTGATCTAATCGGCTTTTAATGGCGGCATTTTTATCTTCAACCAACCGTCCTCGCCAGCCAGCCAAACCGACATAACTGCCCAGCACAACTACAACAATGCCCATCATTAAAGGATGACCCCAATGCACAATCGGTTCGGGTGTGCCCAAAGAGCGGAACCCAGCGGCGATCGGTTCTAAGAGGTCACTGAATTGGGTTGAGAGACTGGCTAACATCATCACTGGCATTGGGTTTTCCTATTTTTCTCTAGACTTAACCCTTAATTTAACGCCAATACTTCCAGGCGGCATAGGCCATTGTCACGACTCCGGTCACGATCGCCGCTTCATAATTTCAAATTGGGGATGATGCAGGGGATGATTGGGGCGATCGGCATGTCCGACCCCTAACCGAAACATAGTGCCAGGTGCATGGTCAAGATAAATTGAAAAATCTTCTGCACCGAGGGAAGGTTCGAGGAGGATTTGAACGCGATCGCTTCCCCAAGCTTCCTGCGCTGCGGACTCGACAATTTGCGTTAAAGCTAAATCATTCTGTACCGAAGGCACCCCTCTTCGGTAATTCAGGGCGTATTTTGCGCCATGGGTTTGACAGACACCCGCGACTATTTGCTCAATCCAAGCCGGTAACGCCGCGCTGGTTTCAGGATGGAGCGATCGCACGGTTCCTAACATTTTTACCCGATCTGCAATGACATTGGGTGCGCGTCCTCCTTCAATTTTACCGATTGTTAATACCACCGGACGCAACGGATTTTGATTGCGGCTGATCGCCTGTTGCAACGTTGTAATGACCTGTGAGGCAATCCAAATGGCATCGATCGCCTCATGGGGGCGCGCTCCATGCCCCGACTCTCCCACAATTGTTAGCTCTAAATCATCTGCTGCCGCCGTTAAAGCTCCGTAACGAATGCCGACTGAACCACCCGGAATGGTTGGAAACACATGCAAGCTAAAAATAGAATCGACTCGATCCATTACTCCATCCCGCACCATCCAACTTGCCCCTTGCGCCGTTTCCTCGGCAGGCTGAAACAAAAAACGCATATCTCCAGGCAACGGTTCATCGACTTGCGACAACAGCATCGCTGTCCCTAATCCTACCGTGGTATGAACATCATGACCACAAGCGTGCATAATGCCGGGATAGTGAGAGGCGAACGCCAAACCCGTCCGTTCATGAATGGGCAATGCATCCATGTCTGTGCGAATTGCCAGCAATCGTGAATCTTGCTGCGCGCCCAGTAGCTCTGCGACAACGCCCGTTTTTCCCACCAGTTCTTGTACTTGCAGCCCGCAGGAAGAAAGCACTCCGGCAATATAGGCAGCCGTTTGATATTCTTGACCGCTCAGTTCAGGGTGGCTGTGTAAATGACGACGAATTTCAATTAAACGAGGAGCGAGCTTAGCGGCAATCTCCTTGATTTGGCTCAGCATTAGGCAAGTTTTAGGTGAAACGTGTTAACTGATCATAGAGGCAACGTTCAAAGATGGGAGAGAGCAACCTGCAAAGATAGGAGCAGTTATGCTTGTTTCAACGTTTCGATGAAGTGGCTATCAAGAAAACCGCGATCGCTTTTCTACTGATCCAGTCCTAATTCAGCTCAATGCCTAATTGCGATCGCCACTCTGACAATGGTTTTTCCCAATCTTCTTCCCACTTTTGCGCCAGTAAGGGCTGTGCCTGAATTCCCATTCGATAACCCGCAGGAATGACATCCAGCAATTTATCCATGGCTGCGGGTTTTTTCAGCAAGGTTTCGATGACGCTCCCTGCCACCAGCATTGCCGCTAGGGGGCGACGAACCTGGGCTAATTCAAACGCCTTCAGCCCTAATTCTCCCATGACATCTACGCCAAAATTGGTGACGATATGCCAGATATCGTGGGTTTGCCGCATTCGCATCAGAAAGTAGGTCGTGTCGTCAGTCACCTCTGCTTTGCGATAGAAATTGGGGTCAAATCCAGCCTTAGTAATGTAGCTGGCATAGGCATAACCCAAAGATTCTGGGGGTAACTGAAGCAACGCGGCAATATCTGGAGGGGGTGCCAGATAGCGTTCTGAGAAGAGGGGCGTAACTCCGGGCTGAGTCTTGGCAAACTCTACCGCCAGACGAGTTGCTTCAATGTGTTGCAAACCATCTTCAATATCATAAACAGAATCCGTTTTTTCAGGGTCGCGAATCAGCGTCATCGCTCCCTTAAGGGTAGACAGTACATCCCGTTGCCGCCCAAGTAAATCCTGAAATTTCATGACTAATGCTGGAGTGAGGGTTACGAGTTCAATGGTACTAAAATAAAACTGTTTGTTGTGCCACTGCCATCATTTTGCTTCAAAGAAATCGACTCAAAACTTCTGCCGTTTCGCGTCCTGTTTTTGCCCAACTAAACTGACTGGCTCTGGCTAGTCCGGCGGCTCGTAGTTGCAATCGCCCTTCATCATCCATGGCAATTTGCCGCAGGGCTGCGGCGATCGCATTTTGATCATAAGGATTGACTAAGATTGCGGCATCGCCTGCGACTTCGGGAAGTGACGATAAATTAGAAGTGATGACGGGTGTACCACAGGACATAGCTTCTAGAACTGGGAAACCAAAACCTTCCCACAGGCTAGGAAAGACAAGAGCGATCGCTTGTCCGTACAGCAGAGGCAATTGATCATAGCTAACATAGTCGAGAAATAAGACGCGATCGGTTAAGCCAAGTTCTTGAATTTGGGCTTGGAGGAGGGGGGTATAACGGCGATCGGGAGAACCCGCGATCAGGAGTTGGTAGTCGGCGGGAAGAGTGGCAAGTGCCCAAATGACACGATGCAGATTTTTGTAAGGATCGGGGCGACCGATGTAGAAAAAATAGGGACGATTGGGCGGTGAAGGCGCGATCGAAACGCGGAAATGCTGGGCGTTGTGGGCGAGGGGGATGGAAGTGATTTTTTGGGCAGGAATTTGAAAGAATTGGATGACATCTTGGGCAGTGGCGATCGAGTTGCAAATAATGTGTTCGGCTTGCTTTAAAACACGAGGAACATAATGTCGAACGTATTGTGTAAGCGGTGATTTCCAGTTTGGGAACCGTAATGGAATGAGATCGTGAACGACGACAACAGAGCGACAATGAGAACCTAGAGGGGCTTCGGGAATGGGGGAGAAGAGGAGACGAGATTGTTGCTCTTTGTAGATTCTTGGGAGTTGTAGTTGCGTCCAAGCGAGGCGGCGAAAGTGTCCTAATTTGCCTTGTTCTGGAGTGAGCGTTGAGGGAATGGGATAGTAGGAATGCTGTTCGAGTGAGGGGAAATGAGCAGGGCTAGTAAAGTGAGTCCGGAGAGGGGAAGTTCTGGAATGAGGTTAAGGGCGTAGTTGGCAAGTCCGGTGGGCTTTTTACCAATGAAGGAGAGGTTGACAGCGAGAGGATAGGACTTAGGAGGCATGGGTAAATTTGGCGACGATTTTGCGGAAATTTCGCTTCAAAATGTCCACGTATAAAGGTTTAACATCGACTGATGTGTAGGGTACTTTTGGAAATTCTGAGCGGGTGGTAAAAATGACAAATAATCCGTTGGCAAAGACGGGGTGAAAACCCTGAACAACAAGTTTGAGCAAAGTAGAACCAATGTGTTCAATTCTGTCTTTTTGAAGAACCACCCATTGAATATTTTGGGTTGCAAGCGCTTCATACGGATGGATGGAATTGGAAAGTTTGACCTGGAATGAGAGGGGCGCAATGATTGCGTCTTTGGGACGAAGATGGGTTTGTAAAAAGGTGATAGGTTCTTGCCAATATTCTCGCTCGAAGAGTTGTAGCGCGAGGGTACGACTTCTGGCAGGCATATCAGGGCGATCGCCCATTGTCGCTGGAAAAACTTGCACTTCATTCATGGCAACTCCCACCCATCGGGTGTCAGAGTTACGAGGATTAGAGAGCAGAGCAACTCGGTTGACTTGAAACTTTAATCGAATAAAAGATGAATCAGAGTTACCTTGATGTACAGATTTAGGAATAGTTCCTTGAAATATTCGGAGCACAAGATCGAGATGGAGAATTCTAACTGGAATGACTATGTTGTTAACGCTGACGGTAAGGCTACCGAGAATGTCGGGAGCGGTGGAATCAGTACAGATCACTTGAAATTCGAGAGTAAGATCTTGGTCAAGGGCGATCGGCAAGTCTAAGGTTGATATAGTATCAGGACCCGTCCAACGATAGGTAAGTCCTTTGATCGGTTGTTCTCGTCGCTGCCAGCCAGAGCCGCGTAACGCTTGGGAAAAGTCGTAGTGATAGGTTTGGGTGGCGGGTATGTTTAGACTGCAATACCTTTGTTTGTAATGCTTTTCTAACTGATCTGTTAATAATTCAGGCGATGGAGCGGGGATAGAATCAGGAATAGGACTAGGATAGTGTCGTTGCAAGTCTTCGATCATTTGCGTGAAGCGATCGCTAAAATCTGACTTGCATAATCGTAAAGCTGTTGATCAAGTTGAGTATTTTCTTTAATAAGCTGAAGTGTTGTAGGAGAAAGGCGATCGGCGTAATCTTTTTTGGAAGAATTGCGCGCTGCTTCGCAGATACCGCGAGGGTCGCTTTTAACCTGGCTAATCTTCTCTTTGCTAATATTCTCTTTGCGAGTATTCATAATCGGTCGCCAGCCGAAAATGTAAGATAGTAAAAACAGCGAATCTTGGAAACGTTCTACTAATCCAACAAAGGCAAAATGATCGAGGCTTTCTAGGGCAATTTCAAATACATCTTGCGCGGAAAGATTTTTAAGGTTGAAGCGAGCAGCTTTGGCAAGGTGATGGGTTTGGGTATTTCGACGTAAGTTGGCGATCGTAAAGTCTTGCACAAACTCTTCCAATGTCATCTCTTTGACTTTGGCGTAGTCTGGGTCGGTCGGCATTCGGCGAATGTATTCGTAATGGGAAACTAATTGGGCAACAGGTTCGCGCAACATGGTGGCATGGACAAGATGCTTTTGGGGTAACAGGGTTCTGAAGTCTACATAAACTAAATGTCCGTGCAGCAGGCGATATTTAGGCAAGTCTTGCGGATTTACCTGCGCCATCATGTGCCCTAGGGTTGCCGGACAAATTTCATTACTGCAAAAATGATCTGCCACGATCGTCCGAAAGGTCATCCCCGCCGTTTTTGGGATGTGTAGGTAATAAAAAACATCATTTTCCTTAAGGGTATATTGGTTTGGAAAGGCTTTCAAAAGGCTTACTCCTGCTTAAATTATTTTCGATGACAAGCTAATTTCGAGGGCGAATAATTTGTTTTACCCTAAATTTCAATTGGTTAGCTAGAGGATGAAAAGGCTTAGCTAATTGGTTGAGAAAATACTTTAGTTCATCAATGTAGAGAGATTTTACATGCACGCTAGTGAAGGAGAGAGACGGGAGTTGGCGATCGCTACTAAAAACCACAAACACGTCATTGGCATAAACCGGACGATATTGTTGGCGGAGCAAAGTGAACAAAATTTCCCCCAGCTCTTGTTTCATGCCTTTATGCAGAATTGCCCAGTCAAACGCGGAGCTATTTAACAAACCAGGATTGTAGTTACGAATCATGCCAGGTAGGGTACAGCGATAGGCAGAAACATGATTAGGAAACTGTTCCTGGAAATGGTAGGAGCAAGAATTTGTTGTCCCGGTTGAAGATGCTGTTCTATAAAAGATACGGTTTCGCTCCAAGATGGAGAACTAAATAGGAATGCTGCTGTACCGCCAGAATTATCAGAGTTAACCGGGAAAGCTGTAATAGAAGTGAAGGCTAAACCCACGGAGCGGGTATCTGGTTCATTGGGGTTGAGATCGCGGGGAGAGAGGGTACGGTTAATCTTAAAGGTGAGGTGTGTGAAGGGTTTTGTGAGGGCAGAGCGAGGTAGGGTTCCTTGTAAAATAATGGTGGTATCAAAGCTGTAGAGAACGGAGAGAGCGACCCCTTGCAGGTATCTCGAAGAGCCCGCCATTCCACCTACTTCTAAGGTTAAACTTTGCAACACATCTGCCTCTAAAACATTGATAATGCAAAACTCAATCTGCAAATCTTGATCGATCGCCAAAGGCAGATCAATAGTGGCAACGGTGTCGCCTGTCCAGCGAAAAACAGTGTTGGCATCGGGGAATTCTCGGCGCTGCCATCCGGTGCCGCGTAGGGGTTGGCAAAATTGGTAAGTAAGAGTGTGAGCGGGAGGAATTTGTAGTTCGGTGTAGCGGTGTTCGGCGTGTTTTTCTAGAAGAGCAACGAGAGAGTTCTCTGATTCAGAACCGTAGCGCTCAGTTAATGCTATTTTCATTTGGGCAAAGCGATCGTCGAAAATCTCTTGGGCATATTGATAAAGCACTTGGTCGAGTTGGGTCTGTTCTCGAATGACCGCTAGAGTTTGGGCGGATAGCTCGGCTTCGGTTTTCGGTTTTTTTGAGGCGTTTTCTTTGCGCGTGTTGAGAATGGGTTTCCAGCCAAAAATGTAGGACAGGAGGAAGAGTGAATCTTGAAATTTTTCTAAAATGCCTGCAAAGGCAAACTGATCAAGGCTTTGCTTGGCTAGTTCTAGGGTTTCTTCCGGGGACAGGTCATTCAGATTAAATTGAGCGACCTTGGCGACGCGATAGGTTTGCATATTTTTGCCAAATTTACCAAGGGTCAGCTTTTCCGCAAACTCTTCTAAGCTGATGTCTTTGATGGAGTCATAGCGCGGATCGGTGGGGGTGCGGCGAATGTAGTCGTAGTGGGAGATGACGCGGGCGACGGGTTCGCGGAGGATGTTGACGTTGATTAATCTTTTTCCTGGAACTAATTTGGGTAGGTCTATAAAGCCTAAATGTCCTCGAAAGAGGCGATATTGCTTGAGTTGTTCGGGGGGAATGCTGGCGATGTGTTCATCGAGGGTGGCGGGGCAAATTTCGTGGCAGTGAAAATGGTCTTCCACAATGGTGCGAAACGTCATGCCTGCGGTTTTGGGAATGTGGGAGAAGTAGAGCACGTCTGCTTCTTGGAGTTGGTATTGGGGGGGAAAGGCTCTCATGACGCGGGGCTAAGGGGAGGTTGATTTAGAGGTTCGGGGTTTGATGTTTTGCTTGGCAATGCGCTTGAAACGGGTTTGAAGTTGATTCCAAGGGCGATCGGGATTTTGCCAGAAATATTTGAGGCTGCCGATATAAAGGGATTTGACGTGGGGACTGGTGTAGGCGATCCTTGCGGTATTTGCACGCGCTTTTTGAGATTTTCCAAATACGACAAAGACTTCATTGGCATACAGCGGCACTAACCCCATCCAGGCTAGTTTACCGAGAAGTGCGCCGTTTTCTGCCATCATGCCTTTGTGGAGAATTGCCCACTGAAATTTTTGTAAGCTGGGATTGTAGTTACGCAGGCTGGGCAACGGCGAGGTGTAGGCAGGAATAGGTTGGGGAAAGCGGGCACGAAAAACAGTAGGGGCGAGGATTTGGTGGTGCGGCTGAAGGTGCCGTTGGATAAAGCTGGCGGTTTCTTCCCAAGGCTGCGATGCAAACAGAGCCGCTGCAAGTTTGCTAGTTTCAGGTTTGCCAGTTTCGGGTTTGCCAATTTCAGGTGTGGGAAAAGTTTGAACTGCGCTAAATGCTAACCCGACGGGACGGCGATCGGGATCATGGGGATTGAGATCTTGGGGAGAAGTGGTGCGGTTGACTTGAAAGGTGAGGCGTGTAAAAGGCGCATTGCTGATCAGTGCAGTGCGGGGAATGGTGGCTTGAAACAGCGTGATGCCGTGATGATAGAGAACGCCTAGGGGAATGGGGCGATCGTTGACTTTCAAAGTAAGGCTTTGCAGAATATCAGGGGCGATCGCATTGACTACACAGAATTCAAGAGTGAGATCTTGGATCGCCAGCGGTAAATCTAGCGTTGAAGTTGTGCCGGGTCCTGTCCAGCGGAATACGGATTCGTTGCCTTCGCGCAGATGCCAGCCAGAACCCGAAAGGGCTTGGTTAAAGTTGAAGTCAAGATGGGCAGTGAGTGAGGGCGGTTGTTCGGCGTAGCGATCGCGGTAATGCTGCTCTAATAAATCTGGAAGTGCCATCGTTTCGAGACAATTGCCAGCGATCGAGCCGTACCGCTCTTGCAAGATCTGCACCATTTGGGCATGGCGGGTTGCAAAAAGTTCTTGAGCATATTGATAAAGAGCAAGGTCGAGGGAGTTACGAGTGGCGATCGTCTCCAGTACTTCTGGCTCCAATTGGTCTTGCTTTAGCCTACGAGCACCAATCATTAAGTTAGAGTATTCTGCTAACGGATTCCAGCCAAAGGTATAGGACAAAAGCGCCATCGAGTCTTGAAAACGTTCGACCAAGCCGAAACACGCAAACTCTGATAAGTGCTGTTTTGCAACAGCTAGCCATGCTTCCGGGTCATCTTTATAGCGGCTCAGCGATAGGTGGCGCGTCTGAGAATTCGCCATACTGGGATTATCCAGATCGCTGACGTACTCCATCAGACTCATCGTCTTGGCTTTGTGATGGTTGAGGAGCGCCTCGGTGCGGGTGGGAACATTGCGCCGCATAAATTCATACCCCGAAATCACCCGTTCAATGGGGTGCCGCAGCATGGTGATGTAAACGGGCTTTTGGGGCAGCAAATCGCCCATTTCATAGAAAAAATGTCCGCGAAATAATTGGTATTGGGTTAACTCTTCTTTAGGAATATCGACCAATTCGCTCCACACTTCGGCAGGGCAAATTTTAGATTGGTGAAACTTCGAGTTCAGCAGTGAGGTGAGGGTTGTGCCTGCGGTTTTGGGAATATGAATGAAGCACAATTGCTCATCTGGAGTCAGGCGATGTTCAATAGGTTGGCTCATGGACTTACCGCGCAACTTGTCCGAAGGGGCTGTCAGTGGCGGGATTGCTTTTAGGCTTAACTTTGGATTTAGAACTAAGCGGTTGAATGGCATCTAACCCTAAGTCAACACCGGAAGCTTTGGAGTATTTGACGGCAATTTCCCTGGGTTCGCCGATCATTTTAATGACGTGGTTTTCGATCCACATAGCGCGATCGCACAATTCAATAATGCTAGCGATCGAATGGGTAACCAGCACGATGGTCACGCCGCTTTCCTTAAATTCCAGCATTTTTTGCAGACACTTTTGTTGAAACCGAATATCGCCCACGCCCAACACTTCATCAATGAGCAAAATTTCGGGATCGAGGTGAGCCACGACTGAGAAGCCCAAGCGTGCCAACATTCCGCTGGAATAAACCCGAATGGGGCGATCGATAAACTCTCCCAACTCCGAGAACTCGATAATTTCCTCTAGCTTGCTTTGCACTTGGCGGCGAGTTAGCCCCATTAAAATGCCGTTGAGGATAATATTATCTTTGCCATTTAGCTCTGGGTGAAAACCAGCGCCGAGTGCCAGTAGGGGCGAAACTCTGCCTTTCACAACAACTTTGCCTTTATTGGGTTTTAGCACGCCCGCAATTAATCCTAAAGTAGTACTTTTGCCTGCGCCGTTATTGCCGACAATGCCAAAATTCTCGCCTTCGCTAATGGTAAAAGAAATGTCACGGAGTGCCTCAAACTGATCTTCTTGGAGCGATCGTAAACTCTTTGGAAAATTAAACAGAACGTTCTTAATCCCTCGCACATGACGATAGAAGGGATAGGACTTACTAACATTACTAAAACTAATAATCGGATCGTTCATATCACTTCTGCAAACTTCCAAGAAAGCTTTCGATAAACCCAATAGCTAATCACCAAAAATAGCATGGCGTAGGTGACGCTGACCAAGATGTGTTCGGAGTTGATGGTGCCCTCTAGCAGCAACTCTCGCCAGCTTGATACCAAATAGAAAAATGGATTAAGCACCAAGTATTTTGTAAACTGCTCAGGAATTTCGCGCTTGGTATAAATGACGGGCGTAAAGTAAAAAATAAAGTTCATAATAATGCCCGTCAGCCGCTCCAAATCTCTAAAGAAAAGATTGATGGATGCCAAAATTAACGAGATGCCGTAGGTCATTGCTAACTGAATGAGCAGCAGCAGCGGGATACCATAAATCCAAGACCCATGAAGCGGCAGCCTATACAACAAAATAAACAGCATAATGACAGGCAAAGACATCACGAAATGAATCAAATGATTCAAGCTGGTACAAAGAGGAATGAGCGCTGTGGGAAAGCTGACTTTTTTAATAATGGAAGCATTACTGATCAACATATTGGGCGCTGATCCCACCGAGTTGCCAATCCACTGCCAGGGAAATAGCCCGCAAATTACCACTAAAACGTAGTTCTCAATCTGCACCTTGAGAATGACGCTAAAGGCAAAATAATAGACAAAAGCAGAAGCTAAAGGATTGGCGATCGACCAAAAGTAGCCCAGGAACTTGTTGCCATACCGCACCTTCAACTCTTTTTGCACCAGCACCGTGACCAAATCCCAATAGTTCTCCCAGTCTCGGTGTTGACCTAAATGCCTAACTTTCTTAATGCCCCGAACCCATTTGCCGCTTACACTCACAGTTTCACTCCCTACACACCAGACGACTCCTTGCAGGTATCTCAGAGGATATCTGAGAAGTCTCAAAGATTATTACACTCGCCCCCCAACCCCCCAAAT
>JAAUPA010000008.1 GCA_012034615.1 Leptolyngbyaceae cyanobacterium CSU_1_4
TCGCCAATGATTTTGTTTCTAAATGAACCTCTATTCGTTTGAAATGGGATCTGGAGTCTGTTCTAAAGCAGTAAATTCTAGGTAAAGCTACTTGCTTTCAGAAAGATTTACGTTTAAGTTTTACAACAGGAGCTTGATTAGCGAGTGGTTTAGTCGCTTTTCTCCTTCGCTCCCTTGGCAGGGCTGTTTAATCGTCTTCCGGTTTTTTAAAGCAGAATTACACCATCGGGTTGCCTGTTTGGCAATTAGCAAAGTGGTAGATGCAATTTAGGCTCACTTTGCTAGCTCGAACCGTGATAGTTTTCTGTTCTAGTTCTGAACACTTGCTCAACTTCGATAAAGGGAGGTCTTTCCTTGTCCCGTCGCTATTTTTTTACTTCCGAATCTGTAACAGAAGGTCATCCAGATAAAATCTGTGACCAAATTTCCGATACTATTCTTGATGCGCTCTTAGCTCAAGATCCTTCTAGCCGAGTAGCGGCTGAAGTGGTGGTCAATACAGGCATGGTGTTGGTCACGGGCGAGATTACCTCCAAAGCGCAAGTCAATTATGTTGATTTAGTTCGCGGAAAAATTGCTGAAATTGGTTACACTGACGCAGTTAATGGATTTTGTGCCAATAGCTGTGCGGTGTTAGTTGCTTTAGATGCCCAGTCTCCCGATATTGCCCAGGGCGTAGACCAGGCTCAGGAGTGTCGAGAACTTTCTAGCGATGAACATCTGGATGCAGTGGGTGCTGGCGATCAAGGTCTGATGTTTGGATTTGCGTGCAACGAAACACCCGAGCTGATGCCTTTGCCCATTAGTTTGGCACACCGGATTGCTCGTAAGCTGGCAGCCGTTCGGAAGATGGGACAGTTGCCCTACTTGCGTCCTGACGGTAAAACCCAGGTAACAGTGGCTTATGAAAATGGTAGACCTGTCGGTATCGATACGATTCTAATTTCGACGCAGCATACTGCTGAGATTGGCGAAGTGGTTGATCCGTTGGCTGTTCAAGCCAAAATTAAAAAGATCTATGGGCGCTGGTCGTTCTTCCTGTTTTTGAAGACATTGCCCTTAAGCCAGATGACACCACGCGCTTCTTAGTGAACCCCACGGGCAAATTTGTGGTGGGCGGACCTCAGGGCGATTCGGGTTTGACGGGTCGCAAAATTATTGTCGATACCTATGGTGGATATTCTCGTCATGGCGGCGGCGCGTTTTCGGGGGAAGGATCCAACAAAAAGTCGATCGCAGTGCCGCTTACGCAGCGCGTTATGTGGCAAAGAATATTGTGGCGGCAGGTTTAGCTGAAAAGTGCGAGGTGCAGCTCAGCTATGCCATTGGGGTGGCTCGTCCGGTCAGTATTTTGGTGGAAACCTTTGGCACAGGTAAGGTGGATGACGATCGCCTCTTCGCTTTAGTCAAAGATCACTTTGAATTGCGTCCTGCGGGCATTATTCAAACCTTTGGGCTAACCACCATTCCGGCTGAACGCGGCGGTCGCTTCTATCAAGATGTGGCTTCTTACGGTCATATGGGGCGAGATGATTTGGATTTACCTTGGGAAAAAACGGATAAGGCAGCATTGCTAAAAGAGGCGGTTAGCCTTTTGGGTGCCGCAGTTTAATCAGTTCATCTAAACCTTCAAAAAGCAAGGACTTTCCACTCGAAAGTCCTTGCTTTTGGGGTGTTAGCGCTATACCCAACTGGGTTAGCACGAGGGGCTTAAGCCCCTGGTTACTCACGGCGGTTAATGTTTGTCCTAATCAAAGTGCTCACAGTTAATAAACCTCTGCTTTAGGCAGCTACCGTCTACATACAAGTCAAAACTGGCTGGGAAGTTCCCCAGAATGGAGCGCAGAGTAGGTTTTAGGCAGGAAGACGAGCACCTAGAAGGCAAGCCGAAAATTGCGACTGCCCGTTGTTCCTTCTTGAATGACGAGGGCTAGGTTTTGAGAACCGGACGGGTTCCAGGCTCGATTAAACATGTGAACTTGCCCATGAAGAACTTCTCCAGGTTCGGCAACCCCGTCCTCTCTGTTAGTGAAGTGAACTCGGGAGCGAACCGGGTTACCGTTGGCATCTTCAACTTCGGCAAAGAGAGGAACAAAGCCAAAGGTGCGATCGCTATGATTCTCGATCACGATATTGGCGGCGACTGTTCCATTGGGCGAAACCCTAGCATCGTCAAGCTGAATGGATACGTTGTTTAAAGTTTGTTGGGACAAGGTTTGGGGGATTGCTTCTGGGCTAGGCGAGGATGGAGCGCCTGCCTGAGGGAGCGAAGGTTGGGAAGCGACGATCGCCTCGCTGCGATCGGGGATAGGAGCCTGACGAGCGGGGCTAAGAGCTGGAGCCGTGAGTTGGGCTGAAGCACTGCGAGCCTGGGCTGTAGTGCGGCGCAGGCTTCGCTCTGAAAGCGCCACCGTCCTAGGGGCAACGGCTCTAGCCACCGTCAGTTGAGAAGCGACCCGTCCGACATCAGCAATTGGTTCGGGCGGTGAAATGGGAGAGGGTTGAGCTCTGGGACGCGGGGCGACAGATGGCTCTAGCCGCTCTATTAAAGGTTCGTTGACCAAGGGCTGAAAAGGATTGGCTGGGGTTTGGGCAATCTGTTGAGGATTAAGGGCGGCAAGGCGCAGACCAAGGGTTTCGAGACGGGCAGAATATTCTTGCGATCGCGCTGTCACCTCAGGTTGGGAAAAGGTGGAGGGACGCACGGCCTGTAAGGTGGCTAAGGCTTTAGCCCATTGCAGCCTTGCCGCTTCATAGTCTTGAGTTTTCTGGGCGATCGCCGTTAGCTCGGTTGCCTTCTGAGCCTCCGCCTGAGCCCGCCTCAGTAGCTCAGTCGCTTTAGATTCTTTTTCTAATCGAGACTCTAGATGATCTAAGTGCCTACGATCAAGAGCCAGCCTCTGTTGAACGATAGGAGCCAACTTGCGATCGTGAGCCAAACCGCTGAGTTGCGCAACCGCCGCCGAGAGGTGATTACGGGCAAGCCTTAGATCAGGCAAATTCTTTGCCATTTCTGAAAGAGTTTGTGCCGTGGTGGCTTGCCTAACCGACTGTTGGTAAAGCAGCTCTGCCTGTTGATTATGCGCGCAGTTATCTAAAGTCTGGCAAACAGCCGCAATGTAAGAAGACTGAACCCCAATTAAGATTCCGCCCAAGGGCAAGAGTGCTAAACAGCCGCCAATCACTAGTTTGCTCCAAATCAAAGAAAACTTTTCTCTGGGTACGCCAGCTTTGCCAACCCCAATCTTAGAAACTTCAGAAACCTTAAAATTAGAAGCTTTAAAAACATTGGAATGGGAAGAAAGCAACTTCGGACTCCGAGAGCCCCTAGACACCATTGCAGCAGAAGGCTTTAAGAAGCGAGTAGGAGGCGCGGGAGGGGAAGGAAGCAAACCCAAAGGTTTAGACGGCAAGGGAATAGATTGGGTTTGTAGCCATGCAGATGTGCTCTGGGCTGGGCTCTCAGCCTGAACTACGGCGTTTAGATGAACTTGTTGTAAGTCCTTCAAGACTGTTTCTGCCGAGGCATAGCGATCTTTCGGCTTTTCTGCCATCATCTTTTCTAAAATCTTGATCAGAGTGGGATCAAGCTGGACTAGGGTTTGCCACTTCCACTCTAAAGAGTTTGGGTCAACGAGCTGGCTAGGCGGCTTTGCGGTGAGCAACACCACCGCAGTCACCGCCACGGCGTAGAGATCGCTGCGAGGCGAACATTGTCCTAGGCGCAGTTGCTCATAGGGAGCATAGCCCGATTTGCCCACAGACACCGAAGCTTGAATTAAGCCGTCGGCAGGAGTATGGGCTTGATTCAAGTGATTTGCTGCTTGCTTAACCGCTCCAAAATCAATCAGAATCGGTAGTTTTTTCCCTCTCGCTAACATCACGTTGTCGGGAGAAATGTCGCGATGCACAATATTTTGCCGATGCAGGTATGCCAGCACGCGCAGCAAATCTTTCAGCCATTGCAAAATTTCGGTTTCGGTGAAGGTGGTGCTGTTTTGGTGCTTTTCTCGCAGCAGATTCCAGTAGGTTTTGCCGTTAATATATTCTTGAACAATAAATAGCCGACTGTTTTCCTCGAAGACTGCTAAAAACTTTGGAATCTGAGGATGATTGAGCTTGTGGAGAATGGTGGCTTCTCTCTGGAATAATTCTCGAAGCTTTTGGGTAACAACGGCATCCCCTCGGTTGCTAGGAGCAATTCTTTGAGGACGCAGAGTTCGCCAAAACGCCACTTGTCTACCACTAAGTAGGTTCGTCCAAAACCGCCCCGCCCTAAAACACGCTGAATGCGATAGCGACGATCCACTAAAGTTCCAGGAAGTAGCTCTGCTGCAATCGTCACCACTTAGCTCCTTACTTACTCATTGTTCAATCTTGGCTCAATTTTTACTCTCGGGTAGATGCAGGGTAGCCTTTGTTATCGAATGGTAGCTCAGTGGTAAAAGGGAGGGAAATCCTCATCGACTGATATTCGTTTAAGGCAGATTAGAATTACTTTGAAATTCTACAGTCTAAGCGGCAATAGCTCAAACAGTAGCAGAAAACTGCTTAGCTTCTTTGTAGCGAGAGTTGCCTCGGTGAATGGCTCTAAAAAGGCGCGATCGCCCAATTTAAAGCAGAAAGTGTTTCAAGCCTTCATTTTTATTTTATCGTAATTCATCAACCGGATCGTTGATTTGATTTTTGAGGTAGCCCAGTCGAGTGCCGGAAGCGAAACGGAATGCGGTGCTGCTGAAAATACCTTGCTGCTGAGAATGCTTGCTGCTGAAATTGGAGATGTTTCAATTCGCTCTACACACCCTAAAGATTTTTATCCCGATCGAGGAGGGCAGAGGCAAGAGGATTACGTGACCTACTCCTACACTGATGCTATTGGCATACAGAGTAGGCTTCTCAGTGACTCCTGCTATTGCATCGAACGTTACCTGAGCTTTAAGAACGGGATGACCCACCGCTCTGTGTTTGATATTAATGGCTGCATTATGATCACGGTCTAGCTCCAATCCGCAATGAGGGCAAGAATGCCATCGATCGCCAGTCTTCCGGCCTCAGTCTCTCACAATTACCTCAAATCACCAGCCTCTGCAAAAGAGTAGCCGCATCACCCGCAGATCAGTATCTTGTAATACACTCTGTCCTCCATCATCCTCTATATGCTTCTAGCAGAAGCCATGCCAAAAACAAACCGTGAGATTTGAGCAGTACGAACCAGGCGATTTTTACGACGAACTGTTCTTGGCGAACGGTCAGCCCCGACTAGAGGCTATTCCGCTAATTGAGCGGATTAATTCCCTGTCGATCGAAGAACTTCAGCAGCGCCAACGGGCGGCACAAACTGCGCTGTTTCAGTTAGGCGTTACGTTTAATGTCTATAGCGATGACCAGGGCACAGAGCGTATTTTTCCCTTTGATATTGTGCCTCGCATTTTAGCAGCGAAAGAATGGGCGCGCTTGGAAGAAGGCTTGAGGCAACGCATTCATGCGCTTAATTTGTTTTTGTCTGATATTTACGGCGAACAGAAAATCCTGAAAGATAAAGTTATCCCAGAGGAATTAGTTTTTTCTGCCACGGGGTTTCTTGAGCCTTGTATGGGTTTGCAGCCGCCTCAAGGAATTTGGTGTCATATTACCGGAACGGATTTAGTCCGCGATCGCGATGGGCAATGGTACGTTCTAGAAGACAACCTACGCTGTCCTTCAGGGGTCTCTTACGTATTAGAAAACCGACGGGTGATGAAAAGCACGTTCCCGCTGGTTTTTTAACAAAATGGCAATTAAGCCCGTCGAAGATTATGCCAGTCATTTACTCGAAACTTTACTGAATTTAGCACCCCTGGGGCTTCCCGATCCCACCGTTGTGGTTCTAACGCCCGGAATGTACAACTCGGCATACTTCGAGCATTCTTTCCTGGCGCAACAAATGGGCGTTGAACTGGTCGAGAGCCGAGATTTGGTCATTGCCAATGGCTACTTGCAAATGCAGACGACTAAAGGCTTAAAGCGGGTGGATGTTGTTTATCGACGCATTGACGATGATTTTATTGATCCCCTGACGTTTCGCGCTGATTCCTTGCTAGGGATCCCTGGGCTGATGGACGTGTATCGGGCTGGACGGGTGGCGCTGGCGAATGCGCTGGGAACTGGAGTTGCCGATGACAAAGTGATTTATGCTTACGTTCCTAAAATTATTCGGTATTATCTGGGCGAAGAGCCCCTACTGCTCAATGTCCCTACTTATCTGTGTTGGGAGCCAGAGCAGCAAAATCATGTTCTGGCAAACCTGGATCAACTGGTGGTGAAGCCTGCGGATGGCTCGGGCGGCTACGGCATGTTGGTGGGACCTCATGCTACGCCCACAGAGCGAGAAAATTTTGCGGCACGGATTCAGGCGAATCCGCGAAATTATATTGCTCAGCCGACGCTGTCTCTCTCTCGGGTGCCAACTTTGTTTGGCGATCGCTTTGAGGGTTGCCATGTCGATCTTCGCCCTTATATCCTCTACGGCAAAGAAATTTACATTAATCCAGGGGGCTTAACGCGCGTTGCCCTCAAAAAAGGTTCTTTAGTCGTCAACTCTTCCCAAGGCGGCGGCAGCAAAGATACCTGGGTCGTTCAATAGCTCGTTCAGATCTAAACTCTAAAAGTCTCTTATGCTAAGCCGTGTCGCGGGTTCAATTTACTGGCTCAACCGTTACGTCGAACGAGCCGAAAATATTGCTCGATTTGTAGATGTAAATTTAAATTTGCTGTTAGACTCGCCCGTGGGCGTGGAGCAACAGTGGGCACCTTTGGTGATGACCACAGGGGATTTGGAGCTGTTTAAGGAGCGTTATGGCACAGCCACAGCTGATAACGTGGTGCAATTTCTAGCGTTTGATAGTAATTATCCCAACTCCATTATTTCGTGTTTACGGCTCGCCCGCGAAAATGCGCGATCGGTACGCGAAATTATTTCCTCGGAAATGTGGGAGCGGGTGAACGCTTTTTATCTAATGGTTAAAGAAATCTCTCAGGCTCCGCCGCTGTCGCAGCTTCCTAGCTTTTTTGCCGAGGTAAAGTTAGCGAGCCACTTGTTTGCGGGGGTGATGGATGCCACCATGACTCACAATGAGGGCTGGCATTTTGGGCAACTGGGCAGGTTTTTAGAACGAGCCGATAAAACTGCCCGGACTCTAGACGTTAAATATTTTATTTTGCTGCCCTCTGCCAAAGATATTGGCACGGCGCTAGACGAGCTGCAATGGATTGCCTTACTCAAGTCTGCCAGCGGCTATGAAATGTATCGTAAATGTCAGCATCGCATTAGCCCACAAGATGTTGCTAAGTTTTTGATTTTAGATCGAGATTTTCCGCGATCGGTGCAGTTTTGCCTTTTGAACGCAGAAAAATCTCTCCACCACATCACCGAAACTACGCCGGGACGCTGGAGTAATCCTGCCGATCGCACGCTAGGAAAACTCCGGTCTGAGCTAGATTTCATCACGATTGAAGAAATTATTAAGCGAGGATTACACGAGTTTTTGGATGATACTCAAGTTCAGTTGAATCAGGTGGGGCGAGGCATTTTTGAGACATTTTTTGAACTGCAATCTATTTGAACTGCAATCTATTTGAACTGCAATCTGTGAACTGCAATCTGTAAGCTAATGTATCAAATTTCCCATATCACCACCTATGCTTACGATCGCCCCGTTATTTTAGCGCCCCATGTGATTCGGCTGCGCCCTCGAAGCGACGTGGCACAAAAACTGGGTCAATTCTCTCTTGCCGTTTCACCCCGCCCTCACGGCACTTCAGAGCTGGTTGACTTGGATGGTAACTCTATCATTAAAGTCTGGTTCAAAGAAGAGGCAACGACCTCCCTGTCTATCCAAGCGTTGTCTCAAGTCGAAACTTTTCGCACCAACCCTTTCGACTATTTGTTAGAACCCTGGGCGGCTCAACTTCCGATCGATTATCCTGCCTCTTTATCCCGCCAACTTCAGCCTTATCTGAGCGGTCAATTTTCTGGCAGCCTCGACCCGATCGCCACTCAACTTGCCCAAGAAGTGTGGCAGTTTACAGAAGGCAATACCTTGGCATTTTTAAGCGAACTCAATCAACGAATCTACACAACCTGCAAATATACGATTCGGGAAACCGGCATGCCGTTGCCTCCCAGCCTGACTTGGTCTCAACAAATTGGCTCTTGTCGAGATGTGGCGGTTTTGTTTATTGAAGTGTGTCGGGCGATCGGGCTAGCGGCAAGATTTGTCAGTGGCTACCAGGAAGGAGATGGGGATAGTGGCGATCGCCATCTTCACGCTTGGGCAGAGGTTTATTTACCTGGTGCTGGATGGCGCGGATACGATCCGACCCATGGTTTAGCCGTTGCAGCGGGTCATGTGGCGATCGTGGCTAGTGCATGGGCTCAAAACGCTGCTCCTGTGGAAGGAACTCTCAAACCTGGCGCTCAAACAACCCTGCACTATCAGCTATTAATTCAAAAGATTGATTAAAAAGATGCTTTACAAGGTATCAAAGCGCTTTACACTCGCCCTCACCCCCCAAAATGGCAGGACTGATCTACTCCACACTGGAAAACAACGGTTCAGATGTCACGACTGCGGACGACCATTCGTGGAGCAACCCACTAAACTTTTTAGATCACCTCTAAGAGCGATCGCCATTTGCTTCTACAATTCCTATCATGATCCCGACCGACCAGGCATTAGCTCCCCAGAGCCTCAAAACCAAGAAAGTACCCTTCGGGGGCATCGCTCCTTTTTAGATAGCCTGAGATGATCCAGTGTAGTGACTTTTAGCACCCTAACGCCCCTAGGAGATTTCCCCATGCCTTCCCCTCGCCTCTACGACTTTATTGGATTCGGTGACGAAGTTCCTGGCATTCTAGCGCTGGTTTCTGCCGCCAGAGAACACCGTCGGCAAACGGGTTCCTATCCTCGTAGCCTATTAATATTTAAAGGGAATGGGCAGATTGGCATTGGCGGTCATTTGGTGCGGGGTCGGTTGTCGTATCTCGATCGCAGCCACGTTCCTTTGAACATTCGCCAGTCGTTGGGGCTGGGTTCTTTTGGGGATGCACCTTCTCTTTATAAAGAGTTTTTGCGACGAGCCGATGTTGACCAAATTGCCCTTGATCCCCATAGAGCAGATATTGTTTTGCGGCAAATGTTGTCAGAAGCCAACGTCGATACTTTGGGTGGGGTGGAAATTGCTTCGGTGGTGAAAGACGGTAACAAGTTGGCAGGCATCAACTTAACCAAAGGTGAAACCTACTTGGGCACCCAGTTTATTGATGCCACTGTAAACGCTGAATTAGCGCAGTTTGCTGGAGTGCGGAAGCTTAAAGGGTTTGAAACGTTTGGCTTGCCTAACTCAGAATTATCCGTCACGCTGACCTTTGAAACTGAGGGATTGAGCGTCTCTCGGTTACAAGCGATCGAATCTATTTATCTTCAGCGCTTTGCCAATCCAGCCGATGAGGAAGCCCAAAATTGGCTGAGAGCCGCGACAGGCAATAATCTGGCGCTGGCACAACAGATTCGCCAAGATTTGAGAGATCATCAGGGCAACCTGAAAGGGCTATGGGCAGGCAATGATTATGCCGATGTGCGCAGTAAAGCGCTGTCATTGGCTTATCACGCCTTTAGAGGCACCAAACTTTCGTTGTCTGAAAGCGGCACCATTTTAGATAACGCCAATATTGCAGTGTTTCCAGGCAATCGGTTGTCTTGGAATGCGCTGCTCTTTGATGTAAACGCGGCTGAGGCTGAGGCTTTAGCGAGAAATTCGGCACAACCCACAGCGGCAATGCTAAAAGAGATGGGGTTTGTGCAACGCTGGTTCAAGAGCTTGGGTGCTGCTACAGTCACTCCTGCTTCTGAGCTGTATATTCGTCATGCGGGAAATGTGGCAGATGTGGTGGAACCGTTGAGCGGGGCGCAAATGTTGGCGGGGGGTGTCCCTGAGGCAGAGGCATTGGGCACGTTTGGCTATGCGTTTGATGTTCGGGGTGGCATTGCTGGCATTGAGCGGGTGGCAAATCAGCAGGGCATCACTAGCCTACGCTTTCGGGAGCCTTTGTTTAATGTTGGCATTCGTCATGCGATCGCCCGCTCTGTCCCTAACCTGGCGATCGTCAGTCCTGCTTCGGGGTTTACGGGTTTTGCTTCTTCTGCGGGCAGAATTGTTGAATTTAATGTGGCGGTGGGGCAAGGAGTTGGCATTGCCTGTAGCCTTGCGATGCTCAGCGGCAAAACCTTGGCAGATATTGCCAATCGCGAAGTCCGCCAAGTTTTAGCCCAAACGGGACGACTCCCCCAGATTTATGGACAGGGCAGAGCGGAAGCCCAACTTTTGGCGAGGGCAGAGCAACGGTTGGGTGATACGACGATTCTTATTGCTAGGGCAGACGGCATCCCTGACAGCGATAGCAGCACCTCTAATAGCCTGATTGCCGCACCAGAAAGTGGTTCGCTCCGAATGGTGCGATCGTCTGGAAGAACAGCCCATGACCCTCACTCTTCGGCGCTGCAAGATGTTGTATCCTAATCCTCACCGGCGACCCAGGGAATCGAGCATTGAATTCGCGTTACTGTTGACTCTGCGGAAGGCACCGCCAAAACTTCTAGTTTGCCTCCCATCAATTCCATCAGAGTTTGGTTGATGAGGAGAGAGAATCCTGGAGAAGGCAGAGGCGTGGAGCTTGCCGGATGACTTGAAGGGGTTTGCAGCAAATGCAGTAAGTTAAGCGGTTCGCTCCAAAAGCTGAGGGGGCGATCGTCTTCGATGCAAATGCGGATTTCTTGGGACGCTGATACTGCTTCAGTGGTGAGCCGAATGGTGCCTTCTTGCATGAGGCGAATGGGCAAATCTACCAAGCTCATCAACACTTGTGGAAACCAGTGAGGCTCAGCTAAGACGTAAACCTCTGGGCGGGGCAGGGCGATCGATAGACGCAGATTGCGATTTTGCGCTTGCAGGTGTGTCAGATTTTTCACTTCTACTAAAATGCTTTGCAAGGGTAAGGGCTGAAGATGAAATTGTTCGGTGCCGTGGGCTGCTTTAGAAATGTGGATGAGTTGGTCTAACACGCCCAACATTTTTTCGGCAGCACTGTAGGATTGGGCAATAAAATCGCGTTCTTCTGCGGGATCATCGGCTAGGTCTGCAAGAATGAGCTGGTGGAGGCTAATGACACTGTTAATGGGCGATCGCAGTTCGTGGGCAGCGCGGGCAAGAAACCCGGCTTTAAACTGCGCCATTTCCATTGCCATTTGATAAGCCAAGCGCGATCGTTGAAGTTCGGCTTTGAGCGCTTGAATTTCTTGAGCGGGGCTGGGAGGAGCAGAGTCGTTCATGAGCATGTGCAAAGGTAAATCTTACGACCTCTATCCTATAATTGACACTCCCCGGCGTGAACGCACGGAGATTCTTCAATCTACGAGCCAACTTGCAGAGACAGGTTTGCACCAGCCCATGTAGCGGTCGATTCTCCTGAAGTGTTGCTCATGTCTAGCATGAAGGTTCCGACGTGCCCCGCCGTACCCAATCCCCGACTCAGGATATTCCTAGCGGCGTTATGATCTCGGTCTAACTCACAGCCACACTGACAAATGTGAGTGCGAACTGAGAGCGACTTTTTCACCATCACCCCGCAGCTAGAGCATTCTTGGCTCGTGTAGTGAGGGGGAACAGCGATGGTGATCTTTGAGAACACTTTGCCAAAATATTCCAACCACACCCGAAACTGATACCAAGATGCATCGTTAATCGATTTCGCCAGACCCTGATTCTTCACCAGATTCTTGATTCTCAAATCTTCGTAAGCGACCAGGTCGTTTGACCGGATGACGGAACGCGCCAGCTTAACGGCGTGATCTTTTCGTTGCCTACTTATTTTGAGATGGCGTTTTCCCAGAATCACTCTAGCTTTTCGACGATTCCTTGAACCTTTAACCTTCCGACTCACCCGTCTTTGAGAACGCTTAAGAACCCGCTCACCTTTCCGAAGGAAACGAGGATTTTCAACCCTTGCGCCCTTAGAGTCGGTATAGAACTCTTTCAAGCCCACATCTAAGCCCACAGCAGTTCCAGAGGGTGCAATCGTTTCTGTTCTATCGACCTGAACGCAAAACTGAACGTACACGCCATCGGCTCTTTTCACTAACCTGACCCGCTTAATTTGGTCAAGTGAGTAGAAATGCAAATCCCGAGTGCCTTTCAGATTGAGCTTGCCGATGCCGTTTTTATCGGTGAACGTAATTGACTGGCGATCATTCGCTAACTTCCAGCCAGAGGTTTTGTATTCGACTGAACGGCAGTCTTTTGAAATTGCGGAAAGCCCTTTTTACCAGGCACTCCTCTTTTGCAATTCTCATAGAACCTTGAGATAGCTGACCATGCCCGTTCTGCGGCGGCTTGCCGAGCCATTGAATTTAGTTTATTGGCAAACGGGAACTCTTTAGCCCACAAAGCGCAATGCCGTGAAAGCTCAACCCAAGATTTAGCTTGCCCATCCATCCAGAGACGAATTGATTTATTGCGAATGAATTGAGTTGTTCGGATCGCTTCATCAACTGCCTGACGCTGGGCAACTTTACCGTAGGTTTTGAACTCCAGAACTAGCATGGCTTTCCTCCTGTTCTTATGATGGCATGGTCATCATAAGAAGTATTGAACCCGGAAGAGACGTCGTCTAGAAGGACGGGGCTTTAAACCCATTTTTTCGGTAAAGCTGGGTTTTCTAGTGCAGTGAAATAGATTCGACATTGCTGAATGGCAGTATGAATCCTTGAACTGCTATTGCTCTGATCGCCCCTAAATCCTCCATTCTGGGGAACTTCCAAACCTCAAAGTCCCCTAGAATGGGAGATTTAAGGGGCAAATTCATACCGTGATTCAGCAATGCCCTAGATTCATCACACTCGCATTAGAATCACACTCGCATTAAAATAAGTCGCACTGGATCTAATTTTATAGACCAGGGATGGGGATAATTTTTCAAGGTGAGCCAAGTTTCTTTAAAGACTTCTGCTTGCAGATGATAGTCCTCTATGTGAGTGGGAGCGGAGTTGAACTTGAGAAACACGGTCATTCGATGGGGCGTTTCGCTCGTTTTTGTGAGCCAGCAGAGGAATAAGTTGGGGTCAGGGCGATCGCTATCTAAGGGGTTTACAAACACAATTTGGTGCGCGCGAATGCCGACATAACCTAGAGCGCCGGGAATGGGTTCTGCGACCTGCAACCGGATGCCCCAATCGATCGCTTCAATGTGAGTGGAAGACAGAGCAACGGCACGGGAGAAATTTTTGCATCCGGTGAGTTGAGCGACGGTGTAGGTTGCCGGACGATCGAAGATGGCTTGCTTTGCGCCTTGGGCGATCGCTTGACCTTGATCTAGCACCAGCAAATTTGGGCACACGCGATAGGCTTCTTCTAAGTTATGCGTAACCAATAGCGTTACGCCAGGATAATCTGCTAATTGAGTGATCATTTGCTGTTCTAATTGACTGCGTAAGAACGTGTCGAGCGCCGAGAAAGGTTCGTCGAGCAAGAGCACCTCAGGCTGACTGACCAAGGCTCTGGCTAAAGCGACTCGTTGCTGTTGCCCACCCGAAAGCTGATGGGGATAGCGATCGCCATACTCTGCCAATTGCATGGCTATTAATTGGGTATTAACTTGTTGTTGTACTGATTGTTGTACTGATTGTTGCACCAATTTTTGTACCGACTGCGATCGCAGTTTCGACAAGCCAAAAGCAATGTTTTGAGAAACGGTCAGGTGAGGAAATAATGCATAGTTTTGTACCAAAAAACCAACGCGGCGATCGCGGCTCGGAACGTTAATTCCGCGTGCAGAATCAAATAATACGCGCCCATTGAGAACAATTTTTCCCTGGCTGGGTGTTTCAACTCCGGCAATGCAGCGCAAAATCATACTCTTACCTGCTCCAGAGGCACCTAACACGCCTAAGGGCTCTTGATCCGCACTTAAAGAGACGTTGAGGTGAAAATTAGGCAATTGCTTTTGAATGGCGACCCTGAGGGCAGAGGAAGGAAACCCTAGGAACGAAGCAGGAGATTCAGAAGATTGTGCGCCCCAGTTCTCATTTTTTTTTCGTTGCCTTAGCGGTTGCTGGCGGGTTTGCCAGCGGGTTTGCCAGATATTAACGGCAACCATTCCAGACATAGAGAGGCAGAGAATGGCGATTGTCCAAAAGCCAGCTTCGTGGGTGGCTCCGGCTTCTACTGCAAAATAAATTGCCATTGGAATAGTTTGGGTTTCCCCAGGAATATTGCCTGCCAACATCAGCGTTGCGCCAAATTCACCCAAGGCACGGGCAAAGGTCAGCAGGGTTCCAGCAAAAATACCTGAAAGCGATAATGGCATGAGAATTCGCCAAAAAATTCTCCACTCAGATGCACCTAAAGTTCGAGCAACATTAAGAAAATTAGCATCAACCTGTTCAAATGCGCCTAATGCAACACGGTACATTAAAGGAAACGAAACCACGATCGCAGCAACGATCGCACCATACCCCGTAAAAACAACGCTAAAGTTAAGTGGAATGAGAAGCTTGCCGATCGCCCCATTTTTGCCAAAAAGCAATAGCAAAAGGAACCCCACAACAGTGGGTGGAAGAATTAAGGGTGAAATCAATAGGCTCTCTATCAAAAACTTTCCTTTACCCCGATAGTTCAGCATCCAATAGGCAGCGGCAATGCCTAAAAAGAAAGTGGCGATCGTGGAAAAAAGTGCTGTTTTTAATGAAATCCACAAGGGAGATAAATCGGAGGGCATAACGGAAGCACTCTATTTTGGTAGGATGAACCCATACTTTTTGAAGACTAACTGCGCTCGATCGCTCTCTAAGAATTGCACAAACTCGATCGCTGCCTGTAGATTTTTGCTACGCTTCAACACCGCGATCGGGTAGACAATCGGAGAATGAGTCGTCTCGGAAGCCAGGGCTACAACTTTCACCGGCTTTGAGATTTGGGCATCGGTGAGATAAACAATTCCCGCCTCGGCATTGCCGCTCTCGACGGCTGCCAACACTTGCCGCACATTGTTAGCGTAAACAAATTTAGGTTTTAATGAATCATAGATTTTTAGCTTTTGGAAAACTTCTGCCGCATATTTTCCTGCCGGAACGCTGCGAGGCTCCCCGATCGAAATTCGCTTAACGGCTGAACTTTGTAAACTGCTGAAATTGGTGATGCCTTGAGAGTCAGACAGGACGATTAAAGCCAGCCGATTTTTTACTAAGTCGCTGCGTGTTCCAGCCCGCAGTTCTCCCTGGTCTTCCAATGCATCCATTGGCTCTGTTGCCGCCGAAATAAAAACATCAGCCGGGGCACCATTTTGAATTTGTTGGAGCAATGCACCCGACGCACCGAGGTTATAAGTCAGATCTACACTAGGGTTGCTCTTTTGGTAGAGCGGTTTAATGTCTTCTAAGCTGTCTTTGAGGCTTGACGCAGCAGAGATAAGCAAAGTGGTTTGAGCCGGGTTGATGGCAGGCGTTGGCATGATCAAACGCAGTCCTAGCGCGATCGCCAAACCGACAAAGATCATTCTGACCCCGGTCAAGCGAGTTCGTTTCATAAACCCAACCCACCCTAAGAGATTCAACAATTCATGATTCTAACAACACAGATTTTAATCCCATAAAGGCTGATACGAAATGGATGAAGGCAAGTAAACTTGGGTAATAAGAAAATTGCTGATTGAGAAGCCCGGCGAGGAGGCAAAAGCTCATTCTTTGTGATGAGGCTAAAACTGCTTGTGTGCGGGGAATAAGATAATTGGGTGGGTCGTTTACCGTCATTCACTGATTCACGTTTTTGATTATGCCTTCTACTCCACGCTCCTACGACTTGATTGTTTTTGGTGATGAGGTTCCGGGCGTGCTTGCCCTAGTGGCAGCCGCCCGGGAACATCGGCGGCAGACCAGGCGATATCCTCGCAGCTTGCTTTTGTTTAAGGGCAGTTCTTTAGAAGGAATTGGCGGACATTTGGTGCGGGGAAAATTGGCATATCTCGATCGCAGCAGCGTTCCGCCCGAACTGCGCCGTTCTTTGGGGCTGGAGACATTTGGCGATCCGTCGGCGATTTATCAGGAGTTTTTGCAGCGATCGGGCGTTGTTCGCATTGCCCTTGATCCGCGTAAAGCAGATGCCACCCTGCGACAAATGCTAACCGAAGTGAACGCCGCCATTCTCAGCCGTGCCGACATTGAATCAGTGTTAAAAGAGAATCACTTAATCACAGGAATTCGCTTGACCAACGGCGATACTTATTGGGGTAAACAGTTTGTCGATGCAACAGTCAATGCCGAACTTGCTCAGTATGCGGGTGCCCAAAAGCTGCCCGGTTTTGCCGGACTGGGTTTGGCTAATTCAGAGTTACCTGTAACTTTAGTGTTTGAAACCGAAGGAATTACGGTTCAAAAACTTCAACAAATTGAGTATGAATATCTGCAAAAATATACCAACCGCGCTGATATTTCCGCCCAAAAAACCTTGAATATCATGGCGGGTGATCACTCAACGTTTGTCCAGCAGCTTCACAAAAGCATGATCGACCCACAGGGCAAATTGCGTCCTATGTTTGCAGGGGTTGATTATATTGATGTTCGGAGTAAGGCGCTATCGATCGCTTATCATGCTTTCCGGGGCACTTCGTTGTCTTTAGAAGAGAGTGGCGCTATTCTCGACAATGGTAACATTGCTCTTCTTTCGGGTGGACGGCTTTCGTGGAATGCGCTGTTGTGCAAAGTGAGTGCATCTGAGGCAGAAGCGATCGCCCGCGCGGATGCCAAACCTACTGCTAGTATTCTGCAAGAATTCAAATATGTAGAGCAATGGTTCAAAACTTTGGGTGCTACAGCCGTTTCACCTGGCTCTGAACTCTACATTCGTCATGCTGGTAATGTTACAGGGTTTGTAGAGCCTCTGAGCGGTGCTCAAATGTTGGCAGGGGGCGTTCCCAACACTGAAGCATTGGGAACCTTTGGTTATGCATTTGATGTTCGCGGTGGAATTGCCGGAATTGAAAAGCTTGCTAACGAAAAAGGAATTAATAGCGATTTGTCGTTTACCGCCCCATTGTTTAACATCGGCATTCGTCATGCTTTAATGAAAGTCATCCCCAATTTAGCCGTGGTCAGTCCGGCTTCGGGGTTTGATGGCTACGCTTGTGCGACCGGAAGAATTGTTGAATTTAATGTGGCAGTAGGTCAAGGAGTGGGCATTGCCTGTACCTTGGCGCTGCGGAGCGATCGCCAGTTAGCCGATATTACCAATGGCGAAGTTAGAAAAATCTTAGAAAAAACAGGGCAGCTTCCCAAAATTTACGGCAGAGTTGATGTAGCCGCCTCAAAAAAATTAAATGATTTTGAAAGCCGCATTGCCTAGAATATAGAGCCTAGAATACAAACAAGAAATTACCTTATTTCATCATTATTTAAAGTGCTGTCTAAGAACGTCAAAGCGAGAACAATGCCAATAGTCGATATGTGAAATGATCAGTTCTTCCTGATTGACTTCTAGTTCACTCCAACCTGCGATCGCAATTCGCGGTTTCCAAGGGAGGGGCGTTGTCCAGCTTAAGGTCCAGTCAGAGCGAATTTGGTTGCCGTTGCGCTTTATTTCGTGAAGATCAAGCTGGGGGGCGGTGAACCACGTCTCGATGAATTGAATGGTGCGTTGATAGCGATCGCGCCCCCGAAACTCACTCATCGGATCTTTGAAGTAGACATCTTCTGCATAAATGCTGTAGGTCTGGTTTTTCGGAAACCGTCGGTAGTCTGCTTGCAAAACTTCTAGAATATCCATAATTTTCAGTTAAGGTGAATGGCTGGCAAGCAAATTGATCAGAGCAAAGCCTAACATAGACCAAAGCAGAATTGACACCACAGGACGACAGGGCAAAACTCGTTTCGTAAACATACGCGCAGATTTAAACGTAGGAAATCAGGAAATAGAGTTCCCATGAGCGCGCCAGACTTGCAAAAATAATTAAGCCCCAACCCGAGGTCGTCCTCTAAACCTGCTGTACATTCTGCAACAAAGTGTTGTGAAATCCACCATTAGCCTCTACACTTCCAGAGTTCACGCGACCTGCCGTTGATCGGCTAGGATGCTGCCCCAAGTCTCAAAATACGACTGGCTAAACGATTCCTCTTGATTGCCGACTCGTTGAAGTTAATTTTTCTGCCGATCGCCTGCTTTCCTACTCTTAAATTTGCATTCCCCATGATCAGCATTAGCAATCCCTTTCCTCTAAGCTTTACCACCGCCGATTTACCTCTGGGCGGCAAAGCGATCGCCTCTGTGCTGGGCGATTTTAATGGCGATGGCAATCTCGATTTAGGGGTGCCGTTGCAGAATGCATTAAGCAAAAATTTGGCAGTATTTTTAGGGAATGGCAACGGCGGTTTTTTAGATGATGTGTCTTTCTGAATCGGGTGGTTCTAGCGCTGTTGCCATGGTGGCAAAAGATTTTAATGGGGATGGCAAGCTGGATGTGGCGATCGCCCATGGCAATTCCAACCAAGTTTCCCTCCAGTTGGGGAACGGTGATGGCACCTTCAGCAGTGGCAAAGCCTTCACTGTGGGCAATCAGCCCAATGCGATCGCTGCTGGCGACCTCAACGGCGACGGCAAATCCGATCTAGTCATCGCCAACTTTGGCGAAACTAACGTCTCCATCTTGCTCAACTTAGGCAATGGCGACTTTCAGCGCAGCAGCGTCACAATGGGCGACAAACTTCAGCCCTACTCTGTTTCTCTGGGCGACCTCGATGGCGATGGCAACCTCGATATCATCACGTCTAACTTCTACGCCGACTCCATCACAGTATTACTGGGTAAAGGCAAGGGCGAGTTTCGTAGCCCTACCAGTTATGCAGTCGGCAGTCCGGGCGTTGCGCCCAGTGCCACGGCGATCGGTGATTTTAACAACGACAACCAGCTAGATGTGGTGGTCTCTAATTTTTCAACAAGCGGCAAAAATGTCTCAGTCTTATTGGGCAATGGCAAAGGCGCGTTCGAGAGCCGATTGGATCTTTCCACCAATGGCAAGCCCCTGTCGATTCAGGCAGCAGACTTTAATGGCGACGGCAATCTCGATATTGTTACGCCCGACTTTAGCACGGGCTTAGCCACGGTTTGGTTAGGTAATGGCAAGGGTGAATTTCCAGCTAGAGTCCAGTCTACAGTCGGACTAGAGCCATCCAGTCTGGCTCTTGGCGATCTCGATAATGATCAAAAGCTAGACTTTGTGGGAGTCAACAGTGGTGCAAATAATGCGGCGGTGTTGCTGAACCAAGTCAACCGGGTGATCTTGCGATCGACTTCTAACGATACTGGAGAAGTGGATGGTTCTAAAGAAACTCGTGCCGCGATCGAAGTTAACCTGGCGAAAGGTCAATTGACCGTCAAAAGTTCACCCCAATCTAACGGAACGATCACCGGTTATACCGATGTTCGAGGAACGAGCTTGAACGATCGCCTGATCGGCAGCAATGAGAGAAATATACTTAGGGGGAATGCCGGAAACGACTCCATTACGGGGCTTGCTGGCAACGATATTATTTCTGGCGGCAGCGGCAACGATGTTTTAAGCGGGGGAGCCGGAAAGGACAATTTTGTGTTCGATACTCAGGCAGCTTTTAAGGTTACAGATGGGCGCGATCGCATTCTCGACTTTACTCGCCGCCAAGATCGCATCGTGTTAGACCGCACCACCTTTACCACCGTAGGCAAACAAATCAGCTTTGCCACCGTGACCACTCTTGCCGAATCCGAGGCTAGTAATGCCCTCATCACCTATGTTCGCTCCCAGGGAAGATTGTTCTACAACGAAAACGGAGCGCCGCTGGCTTGGGCAACGGTGGATTATTTGCCCTCCTCAAAAACCCAAGTAGCCTCACAGCAGCAAGTTTTGTCACCCAGCGATAAGCTTAAAGTCTCAAGCCAATATCTCAAGCCAATGCCTCAAGCCCATGTCTCAATCCAATATCTCAAGCCAAGTCTCGTCCCTTGCGCTTGGCAAATTCGCCACACTCATTTGCCACACCAATGTCACAGCGACCCCTCATACTGAGTTACATTAACACCATCCCTCCTAGCATCCAACTCCGATGTTTCACCTTGTCTCGCTAGCTAGATTTACGCATCCCATCTCTTTACTGCTAGCCGGAATTGTCAGTAGCGCTTTGGTGGCTGAAGCCCTGCCTGCCCCCCGAACAGAAACGCTGATGCAGATCACGGGTTCCAACACTGAGGACGTTCAGGAAGTCAACGGAGCGGCTGTCCTGGCGATCGCTGCTCTCGGTAGCGCCGGAATTGGTGTCGCATTAACCGCTCTCCACGAACACAACCGTTCCCCTAGAAAGCACGTTTCTACCGGACGCTTAAGTGCTCCAATTCGCTCCGCCCGAGCCAACCCCAAACTCCAACGCAAACTTCTCCGCCTCCTCCACGAAGACGCACGAGTTGCCGATCGGCTCATTACCCAAGCTTCCTTTAAATATCCGGGTAAAGCGCCAGATTGGTATGTCGAAAAAGTAATTTATGATTTAGAGCGCGATCGCCACTAACTCATCTCTATTGACCCATCGCAATCCTCAATCGTGGGCAAAAATCTGGATAGGGTCTGGAGCAAAGCAAAATCCACAAAACTTCAGCAGAATGAACTCTACGGGGCTTCTTCACGCATTACTTCGCGCATTACATTAAATGAGATGGCTTTAGAGAACAAAAAAGAGGATGCCTAAACCTTTAGACATCCTCGAATTTCCCTGAATAATGACCTGAATGATGACCTGAATGATGACCTAGTCAAACCCTAATTGACTAGGAGTGGCTATAACTGATTACGCCAATTCCTATTGTGCAGAGACCGCTTGCTTTTTCTTACGACGAGACAGCACTGCAACACCTGCAACTGCACCCAAAGCCGCGATCGTCGCAGGTTCAGGAACCTTAGCTGCAACCACTTTATAGTCGGGTCCATTCATGGTGTTATTGCTAGACAAACGCAACCCAGCCACTTTGTACCCGAGTTCTAAGCCGTAGCTACCCACCTTCTGCGCCCCACCAATTTCTGTGGTGTTAATGCTGTAACCTGTCAGATTGGCACCCTTCTCGCCTTGAAACAGAGCACGAGAAATAGTGGAAGTACTCACCACATTTCCATTCTTGTCTAATGCCTCAACCTTGAGGTCGCTGTTGACTCCCCGCTCAAAGAAGAAGAAGCGTTTCGCCCATTCTTGAAATAGACATCAATAACTGATTCACCTCGGTTATCTTCGGTGTCAATAATATTATTGAGGTTCAAGTTGCCTAGGCTGCCGACCACACTGCTAGAAGTAGCTTGTTCCACAGGAATCTGTCCGGTTGCAAAATCTCCCCGATCAGAACTACCCGGTCCGATCGTTGTTCCATTCGTAATGATTGCTGCTCCATTCACCAGTTCAAAATGGCTAATCTTTTCGCCAGTCGATGTAATAGTTACAGACTCCAGCATGATATCTTTTTGGGGATCAGCGGGCTTAGGCGAATAGTCGGTCGTAAAAGCGAAACCCGTAAATGCTTGGGCTGGAGCTGCTGCCAAGCTCAACGTAGCAGCGATTAAAGAGAGGGTGGAAGCGATTTGCAGTTTCATAGTTTTTCCGTATGACGTAAGAAGAGTATTCAGGAAGTCATGGAGCCTGGGACGAACCCGTGTATCCACTTATGCCTCTATGAATCAAGAATATGCGAGATATACGCAGATGTCTCTAGCTTAAGTAGTACTTTATACTAAGTTTACAAGAACCCTACTGGTGTAAAAAGTCTTTGTTTTCTTTATCCCCTCTCTGGATGAAGCACTGTCTTTAGGGTTAAAGGCTGTTTCTGAGGCTGTTTCCATGGAATGAGCGATCGCCCTAATCTCTCACATCTCATATCTCACGCAGTTTTAAGGGCATCGATGAAGGTCGATAATTTGCTGCAAATTAGATTAAGTGGGATATGATTTTGATGACCATATTCCAAAATAAAGCGAGGAGCTTGTTCGATGAACCACAGATTCTTGTTGAGCCTAGTGGCTATTCCAACCTTAGCGAGTTCAGTGCTAATGATGGTGCTGATGACGGGTCTAGCTTCGGCTTCTGAATCAGTGCTAGCTAGAAATTCTGCTTCAGGACAAGCCTCTTGCGATATCTCTATAGAGTCTCAACTCAAGTCTTCTAAGCTGAGCTTGCATCAAGCAAATGTCAAATTGATGGCATCGTCGGCTGGCATTCCGATCGATGTTCCTCCAGCAGACTTTACAACCGCAGAAAGCGACGCTGCGGTGACATTGTTTGGCTGTGATTGTTCTTCCTGCATCGGTGCTTTGCGCCAAGTGCGCAACCCATCGTTTTTAAATGGTGGTAGAGGGCATTGTTGGACAGCGTTGCAGCAACGGGTTTCTCCGGAGGAGTTGCAGAGCGTGCTGCAAACCTTGGAAGCTGAAGAGGCTGAGTAAAATTTTGAGGACGATCGCCCCAAAATTCTTTTCAATGTCCCTCGTCCTAGCCTATCAGGATCAGGTTCAACCTTAAGCTAAGGACGAGGAATATTCACTTCCTACATCCGGTCAATCTCTGCCAGGATACGGGTTGCCTCAGCACACAGCTCATCATGGCAATGCCCGTTGCTAGCAATAAGACATCCCCATTGGTTCACATCTCCCTGATTGTATAGAAGCGGAGAGCCATCTTCGTGGGTGAAGCGTCCGCCCGCTTCGGTCAAAATCAGCTCGGGGGCTGCCATATCCCAATCTTTGGCGGCAGACTTGCCCGACAGGGAAATGTAGACATCGGCGCGCTGCTCGACGAGGGCAGCAATTTTTCCTCCTACGCTACCTACGTAAACTAACTTTTGGCAAGGCAGTTGTTGCAACAGCGCATTAAAGCGATCGTCGCGATGAGTGCGGCTGACGACCACACTTAAGTCTTGAAGGCGATCGCCCTTAGATACGTGAATTTTCTGGCGGGTTCCATCTGGCGTTTCCACAAATGCGCCACCGCCCAACGTGGCATAGTACAGCTTTTCGAGTTCAGGACAAGCGACTACGCTCAACACAGGGCGACCCTGGTAAGCCAATGCCAGGTGAAAGGCATACTCGCCTGTTTGATCAATAAAGTCGCGGGTGCCATCTAGGGGATCGAGAATCCAAACCCAGTCGTGAGGAATGGCTTCGCGGGTAGTGTTATAGGTTTCTTCACTTAGGTAGCCAAAGTTTTCGCCAAAAATGGCTTCTAGTTTGTTCAGCACATATTCATTCACAGCCAGGTCTGCTGCGGTGACGGGGCCTTCTTTTTTGTCTTGGATTTTTAAGTTTCGGGCTGCGCCGTCTGGGGTGGGTTCGCCTCGATAGTAGGATCGTAAAATTTTGGAGGCTCCCCAGCCTAAAGAACGAGCGATCGCCAGAATTTCTGCGACGGGCTGCTCCGTCATTGCTTGCAATGCTTCCACTTTTTCCCCTCAATCTCGGTACTTTTTCCGAGCTAATTATAAAAGCATGTCGATAAAAGCATGCTGCTTTAGATCAAGCTTTACGGGTTCTCCTCCATTTAATCAGCTCTGCTATCTAGTTAACCCCAGGCAGCAAGGCATTCTACTGTTCCATTTCATTGATCCGTTTCATTGATCTATTTCATTGATCCATTTCATTGATCCATTTCATTGATCCATCCACTGTCGCGTCCCAAAAGATTGACACGATCGCCCTGCCACGACTGCCGCTTGAGTTAAAGCCTCTAAGAAATGGGTGCGCAAAATGAAATGGCAAAAGGCTCCGTGAAAGATATCGCCCGCTCCTAGCGTGTCAACGGGTTGAACTGGGGGAACGGCAATTTGTCCCCTATTACCTTGGTGGAAATATTGAATGGGTTGACTGCCGTTGGTAATGGCAATGTGAGGAATCTTGAGCGCGATGAGGTAGTCGAACACTTCTGCAACCGTACCGCATTGAGGCGGATGGAAATTCGCCGAACAGATTGCGTAGTCTACATAGGGCAAAACTTCTTCAAAGCCAGCTTTCCAACTTCCCCCATCCAACACCACCGGAATCTTCTGGGCTTTGGATTGCGCTGCGATAACTTGCCCCACCGCCATTTGATGACCGTCAATTAAGACAATTTCTCTCCTTCGCAAAATATCACAGGGAATAGCGGTCGCCGGAGCTTGGGCTTGGACAGCATTCCGGGATACGATCGCCCGTTCTCCGGTCGATTGGGTAACCAAGATAGAGGAAATGGAGATCGGCTGAGTGCGAGTGGGCGCTAGATCTGCGATCGCCACACCTTGCAAATCTGCTAACACGAGCTGACGGCTAGGATGCTGACCCACAGAAGCTAGTAGAGTTGCCGAATCACCTAAATAACTAAAGGTAACAGCGGCATTGGTAGCGGGTCCACCCGCTGTCATGGAGTCTTCCAAGGCAACGATTTTTTGATTGTACTGCGGTAAGTCTTTCACCAAATAAACCAGATCGAGCGTTACCAATCCTACAAAAAGACCTTGTTTTGACATTGCCTGGTTGGACATTGCCTGGTTGGACATTGCCTGGTTGGACATTGCCTGGTTGGACATTGGATCACCCCTCAACAAATGTGGGAACTCAGCATTGCCAAGCTCCCACATCTATATCATCATTAGGCTGTCTCTTCCCAGACTATTTTCACATCCGGCTCAGCAAGCACCTTTGCGATGCAAGACAACCTGGATGGTCTTTAGAATTAATTGCAGATCATAAAGAACTGACCAGTTGCGAATGTAGGACAGATCCATATCGACGATCGCCTCAAAATCAGACACGCTAGAGCGACCATTGGCTTGCCACTCGCCCGTCATACCTGGCTTAACCTCTAGCCGTCTCCAGTGACGATTATTATAGTTCTTGACCTCGTTAGGAGTAGGAGGACGGGTTCCCACCAGGCTCATGTCGCCCATCAAAACATTCCAAAATTGAGGCAGTTCGTCTAGGCTAGTGCGTCGTAAAAACTTCCCCACCCGAGTAATACGAGGGTCATTGTCGTTTTTGAAGATGTGCCCTTTGGCTTGATTCACCACTGTATGCTTCAGCAAATCAGCATCAGTCACCATAGAGCGGAACTTCCAAATGTCAAAGCGGTTGCCCCGAAACCCGCAGCGCTCTTGCCGATATAAAACAGCGCCTGGGTTGTCGAGATAAATGGCGATCGCAATAGGGAGAACTAAGACAACCGTCAGCCCTAGCCCCACCAACGCCCCAACGACATCGATGCAGCGCTTCATTTTACTGTTAAGCGATTCATGAACCTCAGCGACCTGATTTTCAGGCGAATTAAACCTGAGGTCGGGCAGGGCTGAAGATGCTAGGGGATTTACCTTAGGAGTCGTAGTCATGACAGAGGGGGAAGCAATTAAGGTAATAAGCGGTGCGCCCAAGTTGCAAACTAAAGGCAAACCTTGCTCTCAGTATTAACTTTTCTTTCTGGAAACGAACCGACTTGCATGGCTCTTCAAGAAGTCTTTATAAACTCACGGACTGTAGGCAATGCTAGGGAGGGCTCGGTTTTATCTTCATAGAGTTGAATTTAATATATGCGTATCTTTTTTGAATGAATGTTGTCTGCTATACCTAAAACCTCTATTTAGCCTCGCTTTACGGATTGCAGTTGAATTGCCAGGGTTTTGAGTAGGAAAATTGCTAAAGTGATTGGGCAGGCTAAGAGTATGGTATGGAAGTGCAGCAGGGAGTTCTTTATGTGGTGGCAACCCCGATTGGCAACTTGGAGGATATGACCTTCAGAGCGATCGCCATTTTGCAGGGTGTGGATGTGATTGCCGCAGAAGACACTCGACACACGGGCAAATTGCTTCACCACTTTCAAATTACAACCCCGCAACTCAGCTATCACGACCATAATCGGCTCAGTCGGCTGCCAGATGTTCTGCAACGGCTGCAAGATGGGCAGAAGATTGCCCTGGTGACGGATGCTGGGATGCCGGGTATCTCTGATCCGGGCTACGAGTTGGTTAAGGCTTGTGCTGAAGCAGGAGTTGTCGTCGTTCCGATTCCGGGGGCTTGTGCGGTGGTGGCTGCTCTCAGCGCAGCCGGGTTGCCAACCGATCGCTTTGTGTTTGAAGGATTTTTGCCGATGAAAGCTCAAGAACGGCGCGATCGCTTGGAAGCAATTCAATCAGAGGCACGAACGCTGGTGTTTTATGAAGCTCCTCATCGGGTGCGAACCACATTACAGGATTTGGCAGCGGCGCTGGGGGCAGAGCGATCGATTGTTTTGGGGCGAGAGTTGACCAAGCTGCACGAGCAGTTTTGGCGGGGCACATTGGCAGAGGCGATCGCCTATTACCAAACTCGTGAACCGCAGGGAGAATATACCTTTGTGGTTGCAGGCGCAACTCTAGCGCAGCCTTTATTGTCAGAAGGCGACTTGAAGACAGAGCTGAAAGCCATCATGAACCAGGGCGTGTCTCGGTCTCAGGCGAGTCGGCAACTGGCGCAGCAAACCTCGTTCTCACGGCGGCAAATCTACCAATTGGCATTAACAATTCCTGATGAAACTGCCCCTGCATCGGAAAGTAAAATCTGAGGCATCATGTTTTTGGGAAACACTATGTTTTTTAAAGTCCCATACCTTAGAGCGATTCGAGAGTTAGAGCCACCTATGATGTTTTCCAAGTTCAAACCATCTATTCTTCGTACTATTCTTGACAAAAAGAGCAACCGCCCTAGCCTCCTTTTCTTCGGAATGATGATCCTGCTGACCGCTTGCGGCAAGCCTTCTCCCACCGCCGCCCCCACTTCGTCACCGAACTCCGTTGATTTTTCCTCCCCCATCCCTGGCTTGGCTGCGGCAAAACCAAGCGCTAGCCCAACTTCTGCGGATAGCCTGCTCATCTCAGATAAAGCCATGGGTGCAGCTCAGTTAGGGATGAGCTTTGGAGATTTGAAGAAAGCGCTAGGCACTGGTGTCGAGTTTGTGGTGCAGTCACCCTTTATTGTCGATTTTGATGCGATCGCAGTTCAGCGATCGGGAGAAGTTCAGTACTATATTTTGTACTTAGCCAAGCAGCCCTTTACAGATACCGACACGATTCAAGGCTTGCTGACCAAAAACCCAAAGTTTTTAACCGCCGCAGGAATTGGGGCAGGCAGCACTTTAGCGAAAGCAGAACAGGCATACGGCAAAGCGACCTTGTCTTACAATACTCAAAACGAGTCTAGAGAATATGCCCGGTTTGAGCGCCAGCCCGCCAATAATATTTCTTTTGCAACGGGCAATGGTTCTAGCAAGGCAGCGGGAATTTATCCTTCTCCTACGGGCGAGTACAATGAAACTCAAAAATTTAAGGAAGATGCCAAAATTGAATCAGTGCTTGTGGTTTGCTTAACCGAAGCTTGTGCTCCTCCCTCTCCTAGCTCAGAATCTCCTGGTTCAGCATCTCCTAGCCCAGTCGCTTCCCCCACTGTTCTCAGCCCCTTACCCACTCCTTAAATGCCATGGCTAAGTTTCTGACGGCTCTGATTTTTGCAGTGTGGATTGTGGCGATCGCCCTGATCTCAGTTCAAAATGCGACACCAGTAGCGCTGAGATTTTTGATATTTGAGTCGGTACAAATTCCAGTCGGGATGATTTTGGCGTTGAGTGCGGGGCTCGGCATGGTGGGGATGGCGATCGCGCTGCCTCTGCTACGATGGTCTAAATAAAAGCTCCTTAGCCCCAATGCTTTAGCGCTAGCGCCTTAAAGGGGTCATCAAGGGGGCGGCTTGAGGGAAGGAAGCGATCGCCCTGCCGATCTTCTCAATACTTCCAAAGATGGAAATTGGAGCTAAGAAGCGACTCGTTCTCCAACAGACGGCGTAGTAGTAGGTGGATTGGCGCTCATCCGGTGGGCAACAGTTGGCACCGAAATAGCTGGAGTTCCAGGGGCAAAATGCTGCTCAATCAGGGCTGGAATAGCTTTGGGTGAAATTTTGGTGTAGCGAGTTTTGTCAGGCATCACTAAATTGGGACCGGCTTTGCACCGCTTCATGCAGCCTGTGCCTTTGACGATGACTTGATGGGTTAAGCCCTGTTCTTGAATGGCAGCTTGGAGGGCGGTGCGATCGCTTTTGCACCCAACTTGCAGCAGTCTGACTTTTGACAAACTAAAATAGTTTCGGGTTTCGCGGGCTGGGGTGCCGTGGCTGGCGAAGCTACGACCGGAGCTAGCGTTAGAGGACGAGGAACCGTTAAGCTTTCGACGATCGTTAAACTTTCTGCCTTGAGCTTGACTTGCCCAGTCATGGGGTTGACCTGACACGTCCCTGTCACCTGAATCCATGCGCCAGGAACGAGGCGCTGCGAGCGCAAGTATTTTGAGAGCTTGATGCGGTGCTCGCTGGTACTGGCTAATTGAATGTACTTGAACTTACCGCGATCGTCGTCGGCATAGTCCAAAAATCGTCCTTCCAGTGCAAATGAGGTTCGCATGGCTCGATTTTGAATCGCTTCGTATTTACCCATGGCGATTAAGCTATTGAGAATATTATTCAATAATGACTTTCTTAACTTACTGCATTGGGTCGCCATTTGCAAATTATTTTCGTTAAGCTAGGCGAGCAGCTTTGTCAAAGTTAATTTTTCTAGATATTAAATTTAGAGGCAAGGTTAATTTGAGCCGCACTACCTCTGTTTAAGCTGCTGGTGTAGCAGGAGCCCCAAATCCTCAAGGGTTTTGGGGCTAAAGTCTTCGATGCACCGAGTCATGTCTACATTAAACTGCTGCATAAAATCGTCGCACAAGATAATCTGCCAATCGAAGCCGCACAGGTCGGTCCATCGAAGATCTTCTTCTAGGCGATCGCTGGGCAGTAGTTTTCCTGGCTCAATGCCCGAGTACGTTTCGAGGCGGGTATAGAGAAAATTGACCACGGGATAGGCGATCGGGCGAGACCTGCAAAAAGACTCAAACCATTCACTGAGTCCTAAGGTTGGGCGATGGCGCAACGACTGTTTTACCTGGCGCCGCATGGCTAAATTTGGGCTCAGGATGTCGTAGTTTTTAAGACTCAAGAAAAGATTTTTAAACCGATGCCACATAACCGTTAAAAAAGTTGCCCAATTTTTAGGCTTGAACCAGCTTCGTCTGTTCTTTTTAGTGTTCCCAGACAGTTGTTCTTCTCTCGAATGAAGGGCAGAAGAGCTTCGAGAACTGCTGCGAAGGGTAGGAGCGGAAAATTTTGCCGAGTCTTTTGCCGAGTCTTTTTTAGAGGACATCATTCGGAGGGATTTTCTATAGGTACAGAGAAATTAAACGAAAGATAGTCGCAATCTTAGAGGATGTTTTAAAGGGGTCAAAGCATTTTACACTCGCCCCTCCACCCTCCATTTTTGGGGGCTTTCGAGCTCATTCTGCTTCAAAGTTCCCAAAAATTGGGGAATTTAGGGGGCAGATCGGGTCACAATCTGTACCTTTAAAACATCCTTTTAATCTATGAGAACTGATTGATAGAGGGCTGATCGATGATGGCTTAACAGAATGAAAGCATTTTTTTGATTATTTTGAGCCTGGCTTTCACAAATTTCCACAAACCTGTTGCAAGGTGTTAACAAAGGTGGGATACGAGACGGCGGCAGCTTCGGCGCGGTGAATGGTGGTGATGCCCTGGGCGACCAGAGCGGCGATCGCCAAACTCATGGCAATCCGATGATCGGTATCGCTATCGACTTCTGCGCCGATCAGGGCAGTGCCGCCGATGATTTCCAGTCCATCGGGTCGCTCGGTCACGTTAGCCCCCATTTTGGTTAGTTGAGTGGCCATCACAGCAAGGCGATCGCTTTCTTTAACTCGCAGTTCTGCGGCATTGCGAATGACCGTTGTTCCCTGTGCCAAGCTTGCCGCTACCGCCAGAATGGGGATTTCATCGATCAGGCGCGGAATGAGTGCTTCTCCAGAAATGGTGCAGGCTTTGAGAACGCTCGATCGCACCCGCAAGTCGGCAACAGGCTCTCCGGCAACCTCCCGCTGATTTTCCCAGGTGATATCAGCTTCCATGGCTGTCAGCACATCTAGGACTCCGGTGCGAGTGGGATTGACTCCCACATTTTGAATGAGTAAATCTGACCCGGGCACCAGGGATGCGGCAACCAGCCAAAATGCTGCCGAGCTAATGTCTCCGGGCACAATCACAGACTGTCCGAACAGACTTGCCCCTCCTATGACGGTAACGCTACAGGTTTCGGGGTCAACGGTTAGATTTGCGCCAAATGCCCGCAGCATTCGTTCGCTGTGGTCGCGCGAGAGGGAGGGTTCAGTCACCGTGGTTGCGCCTTCAGTCAGTAGCCCTGCGAGCAAAATGCAGGATTTCACCTGGGCAGAGGCGATCGGCGAATGAAAATGAATCGGCTTGAGAAATTGCCCCTGGACTGCAAGCGGTGCGTAGCCCCCTGTGCGGCTCCAAATTTGGGCACCCATTTGTTGAAGCGGATGAATAACCCGAGACATGGGGCGCGATCGCAGGGAAGCATCGCCTGTGACGGTAAAAAATCGTTGCGGTTGAGAAGCCAATAGCCCCAACATGAGCCGCATGGTCGTGCCGGAGTTGCCTGCCTCTAAAATATTAGCGGGTTCTTGCAATTGCCCTAAGCCAATGCCCTGCACCGTCACTCGCTCACTGTTTAGCTCCGAAATGGTTGCGCCCATTGCCCGAAAGCAGTTTGCCGTACTTTGGGGATCTTCGCCCAGCAGCAAGCCCTGAATTTGAGTTTCGCCTTGGGCGATCGCGCCTAGCATCAGCGCCCGATGGGAAATAGATTTGTCGCCAGGAACCTGAATCTGACCTGATAGCCCAGTGGGAGAGGGGGCGATCGTTAAGGTGTGATGCGTTTCAGTGCAATTAAGAGAGACAGTGGCAGCCATTGGAATAGACTTGACAAAGGGGGCGCTCAATATCCTACCCCATCCCTCGGTCTTTACCTATGCTGACTCAGCACCGTCTTCCAGTCTGTCTTTCCTTGCTTTCGTTTGATTTGCCCGTGTGGTCAGTGGTTGAAACCAACGCCACCCTCTATCAGAAAGACTCGGAGCATTTTCATCTTTTGTTAACCGAACCCTTGGTGATGGATGGATGGCAGCCGCCAGAGCAGGCAGATTTGGCATCGCCCCCCACCCCGCGATTGTTGTGGCTAGAGCTTTCGCCCTACCGCGTCATTATGACCATGCAAGGCAACGGACGATTTAGCTATCGGCACTATTGGGAGCAAGGCGTTTATGGAGTCAGCCGCTATTGGCTGCAAGCCGCATCTTCAGTGCGAAAAGACCAGTTTCAACTGCGCAACTATACTCGTAGCCTTGCTCTAGAGGGTCAGAATTTGCCGAATCATCTGCGGGTTGAATACGAGCTGTGGTCAAACAAAGTGCAGGTGGGGCATTACGTCATGAATGTTGATATCGAGGCTGATCGCGGGTGATCGCAGGTGAATGAGGCACAAGCAAGGGCGATCGCCTGCTTGGTTCCGGTAATTTATGGCAATTTCTGTTACAGTGAATTGCTACCCGCACATTCCGGTCTGCTGCGGTCGCCAGATAATTTGGTTTATCAGCAAACTACACATTTATCGCTCTTAGACTGGCCCCAATCGTTCGATTTGGGATAGGGGCATTACTCGGAGCAACTTAATTCATGGAATTTTCAGATCTCGGTCTTGCGGCCGATCTTCTTCGCGCTGTGGCGGATCAGGGCTACACCGAACCCACTCCCATTCAACAGCAAGCGATTCCTGCGGTTTTGGCAGGAAATGACGTTTTTGCGAGTGCCCAAACTGGAACAGGAAAAACAGCGGGGTTCACGCTGCCAATGCTGCAACTTTTAAGCGCGACTCCACCGCACAAAGTCCAGCGCACGCCTCGCGCCCTGATTTTGACTCCGACGCGGGAGCTAGCCGCTCAAATTGGCGATAGTGTTAAAACCTACGGCAAGCATTTACCGCTGCGATCGGCGGTGGTTTACGGTGGAGTCGGCATTGTGCCACAAATTCAGGCGCTGCGGCGCGGTGTGGATATTGTCATTGCCACGCCGGGTCGGTTGTTGGATCATCTAGGACAACGGACGCTGGATCTTTCCCAAATTGAAATTTTGGTGTTGGATGAATGCGATCGCATGTTAGACATGGGCTTTATCCACGACATTCGCAAAGTGTTAGCAGCATTGCCTAAATCTCGACAAACGCTGATGTTCTCTGCCACGTTCTCAAAGGTGATTCAACAGCTTGCCAATACGCTGCTTAAGAATCCTACTTTGATTGAAGTGGCTGCTCGTAACACCGCCGCAGAGCGGGTTGAACAGGTGGTGCATTTAGTCGATCGCGATCGCAAGCGCGAGTTGCTGGCCTACATGATTAGTTTCCACAATTGGCAGCAGGTTTTGGTGTTTACCCGCACCAAACACGGTGCTAACCGTTTAGCCGAGCAGTTGAGCCAAGACGGGCTGAGAGCTGCCGCCATTCACGGCAACAAAACTCAGGCTGCGCGTACCCGTGCGCTCAATGATTTTAAGCTAGGCAAGGTGCGGGTCTTAGTCGCCACTGACGTTGCCTCTCGCGGAATTGACATCGATCAACTGCCCCACGTTGTCAACTTTGAACTGCCCCATGTGCCCGAAGACTACGTGCATCGCATTGGGCGAACCGGGCGTGCAGGCTGTGGAGGCAAGGCGGTTTCTTTGGTTTGTGGAGAAGAAAGTCCGCTGTTGAAAGGCATTGAGCTGTTGCTCAATCAAACCCTTGCCAAGATTGTGGTTCCAGGATATGAGCCGAAGAGCTCAGCCCCAGCGGAGCCGGAAAAACGCCAGCGATCGAATCAAGGACGGGGTGGTCAAGGGACAAAATCCAATTCCCAATCGGCACCCAAGCCCCAATCTTCCAAGCCTCAAGATCCACCAACACGCAGTAAAAAGCCCGTTTCGGCAAGTCGTGCCCGCAAGCGGCTTCGGAGTGCCTAGACGATCGCTCTGAAAGCTCTACCAAGCGCGCACTGTGCAAAGATATTCTGCAAAAAATCTGCAAAAATATTCTGCCAGATATTCTGTAGAAATACCCTGTAAAAACAGCGAGGACTTCAACCATGTGGCGGGTGATTATTCAGTGTTCGGCAGAAAGCTGGGCGACTCATGCCAAAGCATTCAAGGCGATGGCGATTAAATATCCTGGCGAGGCGATCGCCTCTAAAAAAATGAAAGGGGATGAGCGTCGCATTATGGAATATCGGCTAGAAAATGTGGGCGATGCAGAAGATTTTGTGGCAGAGTGCATGACGCTAGAGGGATTTCTTGCGGCATTTGAAGCGCTCTAAAAATGAAGCCTTTTTGAAACGTAGCTTCTCAATCAGTAAGGCTGTGCCAGTTTGTGTGCTGATGCCAGTTGTCACCCCAGTTCTAGGGCTGATGCCAGTTCTACCCTGTGTCAATCTTAGAACTGCGCTAAACTTGCTCATGGCTGCGGACGATCGCCCCCATATAAGGGTTAGAGACAAGGTTTAGAGAGATGGGGCGCGAAGCAGATGGAACTGAAACGAGAAATTTCGAGGGTGCTCTACCTCGCCATTCGGGAGAAATATGAGCGCGGCTGGTATCGAGATGCAATTTTAGCGGCGATTACTTGTTTAGAAAACTGCATTCGGGAAAAGGCAAACTTTGAGCGAGATCAGATTTTGATCAATCCTGAAAGTTGCTTTCATCGGGCATTTGGAAATATTGATCCACTGATTAAGATTAACGAGAGAACGGCGATCGCCCATTTGTACGAACAGCAAGGGTTTGCCCAAATTGTGTTGGGTATTCATCAAGGCATTCGGACTCCCCGCATTCATGGAGAACTGTGTGACGACGAAAAAACGACCAATACGATTATTGTCTTTATTGATTATTTAATTCAACGAATTCAAGCGGCAAACGGATGAACCATTTTTTGGCGCAACCATTTTAGCCCCAGCCAACCTAGAAAACTGCCCACCGCGTAGGGTGGAAAATCTGACAGTGTAAACGTGTTTCCTAAAACGATTCGTCCTAGCCAAGTAGCGCGAATGCTTTGTAGAAAAGGCGGTTGCCAGAGTTGAAGCAGTTCGCCAACGCAGGACGCGACACAAACCCATACCGCAATTTTTACCAGCGAGGCACGAGGATAGAAGAACGAAGCGATCAACATTAAAAGAACTTGATAAGCCAGACTGCCGATGATATCTTGCAACAACGGTATTCCTAAACCCGTGGAAAAACGCACGCTGTAGCCTAGCGGAATAATCAGAACAATGCTAATTAAAAAGTGCAATCCGGTAGGCTTTATAGTTAGATTGCTGCATTGGGATTTTTTGCCAATAGGGGACGGAGAGCGGGACGAGAAAACAAGGAACGAAAGGCAGACTGGCGATCGCTGAGCGGTTCATTACTTAAATTCCACATCGTCTCATAGAAAAAGAATGACACTCCGGCAAACCCTTGCCTACGAACTGCCTCAACCTGCTCCTGCACCTGTCGAATCGCCACCGGACGATCCTTCAACCCGGTTAAAATGCCAACTCCAGTGGGAATATGCCTGCGTGCTTCTTGTACTTCTAGACGGGCTAGTTCATTCATCAGCCCGTTCACACTACTGGTATAAACTTGTAGCACTAACTCTTCCACCAAGCCTTCCCGCTCCCAACGGTGCCAATCTTGCAAATGTTTATTGAGGGCAAAGTCATAACGGTTGGGCGAGAGCGACACGACCACCTGTTCTTTTTGATCTTTAATGGCTCGAAATAGCTGACGCATAAAAACGGTAATCTTGTGGGCTCGCCACTTAATCCATTCTGGATCTTCAGCATTGTTGGGGGGCAGATTACCCCGGTGTTCTTGGCGATAGAGTTGTACGGTATAAGCATCGTAGCCGAACTCATTGGGTAAGCCAAAATGATCATCCAGTTGAATGCCATCGATATCGTATTGGGTCACGGTTTCTAGAATCAAATCTTGAATGAATTGCTGCACTTCGGGCTGAAAAGGATTGAGCCACTTGCGTTGATAAATGCCTTCTTGCCAAATTTGTGAACCGTCGCGGCGTTGGGTCATCCAGTTGGGGTGGCGGCTTGCCAGTTCAGATTCGGCAGTGGTCATAAAGCCAAATTCAAACCAAGGAACGATCGCCAACCCACGACGATGTCCAATCTCAACCATTTCTGCTAAAGCGTCTCGCTGCTGGAGTCCGGGCGATCGCGGGTCAACCATTAAACCGTAAGTTTCTTGGGCGATCGCGCTGGGATATTGAGTATAGCCCCAGTTCCAAACTGCTGGATAAACCGTGTTAAATTTTAGTTGCGCCAGTTGGTTAAACGCTTGCCGAATGCCTGTTCGACTGAACATGACTTCGCTGTCTACATTAGTAAGCCATACACCCCGAATTTCTTGCAGGGTAGGTGTTAGGCGAGGACGAATTGTGTCGGAAAACACAGGATTGCTGAATAGCAAAATGGCAACGAGGCTAGCCAAGAAAGAAATAAAATATGGGAATTTAGACCGGGATGGAGAGTACATGTTTAGGATGACAGAAATATAGTCTGAGAAAGAACTGCTTACACGACTATATTTCATGACGAAAGAATTGGATCTGGGTTGCAAAACTGGGATGCACTCATTACACCTTGAGCACTACCGGTTTAATTTACTCACCTACCAATTGATTAATTTCCACCACCCACTGCCGCCGATCGCCATGTTCCATCTCTAGGATAGATTCTAACGACCAATGAAAATGCATTGCAATACAGGCTACCTCTTCCCGCATTTGACCCAAAGGGTAGCCTACTACTCCCCCGACAAAGTTAGCTCTTGGGTGAATTGTTGTTTACAAGCAGGACATGAGACAGGAATCGTGGCATCTCCTTCCTGGTTAATGCGATTATAAAATTCTCGGAGAAACGCTAAATCTAACGTAAATAGATTTTCTAAAAGTTCTGGTGTAATATCAGTGCGATCGCCCAACCGAGTAATCACCCGCGCCAGCATGACCAGCGAACCGTAAGCTGAATTTTCTTGTCCCTGGCGATTTTTCTGCAAAAAGATTTCATCGCGGGCTGTGGCTAACCTCATCGTGCCTTGCTGATGGCGATTGCCTTGCTCATCCACCAAGCCCCGAGGAAGCTGAAAATTAAATTGGGTAATGGCTAAATTGCTCATGATTTTGGGTGTTAACTTTTGAAATTACCCTTCGTCTTCTAGTTCGTTAATTTGCCGATAAAAGGTTTGGAGATAACTTAAATCGCAGGCAAAAAAACCTTCCACAACGGCTGGAGTCATTTCGTCTAGGGCACCGAGCCGGGTGATTACCCGCGCCAAAATCACCACTGTCGCGTAGGCTGGGTTTGCCTTAACGCGCGGATCTCGGAGAGGAATGATTTCGTCCATGGCGCGAGATAGGCGCATGGTGCCCTTGCGATGAAGGTTGCCGTCTGGGTCTAGATAACCTTTAGGCAGGAGGAATTCAAATTCTGTGGCGATCGCCTCTGTAGCATCGGTTTTAATAAATTCTGCAACTGCTGTTTCCATGCTGTAAACCTGCTCTAGCTAAGAGAAAAGGAATGAGATCAAAGCTAAAAGATCTATTTTTTAGTAGACTTTTGACTTTTAGAGTTTGAATTTGTAGAAGATGACTTTTTAGAATCAGTGGATCCTTTAGCAGCGGGTTTAGTCGTCGATGATGATCCAGTTTTAGACGAGGGTTCATCCGACACTCGATGAAACTCATCGACCGCCAATTCTATTTCCTCGATCTCAAATTCAGCATAACCCGCTTTCACATCTGAGATTTTATATTGAACCGGCCATGCTCCCAAAAACCGAAACCTGGCCTGTTCGATCGCACCCTGATCATAAATCACTAAATCACCATCGCGGCGCTGAGTTGCCCAGTTGCCGCGTTCTACTGCTCGGAACCAGTCCCAAACTGCCGTTGAAATGGTCATGCCCCGCTTTAAAACCAGATTATTGCACGACGAATTACCCGGTATTTTTGTCCGCACCACACGCCCCAAAGCCGTCGTATTTTTACCCCATTTTTGAGGCGTGACATGGGAAAATTCTATGATATCTTGCTTTCGTTGAAAGCCTGAACACTCCATAAAATATCCATCAATTCGATCGTCGCTGCCATCCATCCGCAATTCTAGATAGAAGCGCGAACTACTAAGAACTTCATACTCATTATCTGACATAAGTCTTTGTTATGAGGGGCGATCGCATCATTCAGAAAATCACACAAACATTCACCCAAGCATTCACCAAACCCTCACAATAAGATTCATTGCCACTTGTTACAAGGATTAACTCATAACAAATGGCAAATCATCATTCATTACTTCATCCGGTGCAAATGTTCGTAAATAAAGTCCAGCGTTTCTGTTGCCAACGCAGTCGAACCTGCTTCCATCTTGGTTGACTTATAGCTAGCCGCCATAATTCCAGTTAAATCCCATTGGGCTGCGGGTTCGCCTCCCTGGTTGTAAAAAACGAGTGAGCCAGTCAATCGCTTTCCCTTATTAACAGAACCACCGCCCGCAATCACCTCAGAATGAGAATCGCTGTAGAGATCCAGTAACCGTCTGTCTTCAAACAGTTGAAACATACTCAACAGTAACCTTACCATTCTCTGTTCCAGTCACCGTAGCTTGGATGACGCTTTTTCCATCCTTTGTGACCCCGTAGGACTTCGTATCCCCAGCAACTTGGAGGGTTACGCCTATCCCACTCACACTTTTCACAATCAAATCTTCGTATCCATCAAGCTGAAAATAGAACTTAGAACACGCTAAAACTTCACCCGCAGCCATGACAATTCGCTCCTAACAAATGCAATACAAAAAATGAACTCAATGACCTGCGTGCATCTCTGCCCACAGATAATTCATTAAGTGGGTCGGTTAATTTGCTCACACACAATCTCGTAAGTTTCAAATGCCAGTTCGTTGCTTTCAGCACCCGCATTAGACACTTTGTAAGACTTGATCCAAGCATTCGTCAGGTTCCAGCGCAAAACTTCTGTGTCAGAGCTGTCATATGCCACAATTGAACCCGCCTTTCGGCTTTCCGACCATTTACCGTCACCGCCTTCACTCTTAGGCATGGTAGCTTTCATCCATTTGTAAAAGTCCATGTCGCCTTCCACCAAATAAACCTCCAGCGTCACGTTGGGGTTTTCTTCAAAACCGCCTGACGTACTTTGCCAAAGCGTTTTACCATCCTTTGTCGAGGCTAAAGGCTTCTGGTGCCCCGACGTTTGCCCCGAAAAACTGACTTCGCTGACACTCTTCACCATTTTGTCTTCTAAGCCCTCAAACGAGACATAGAATCGACTGGTAGGAATTGGCTGTAAAGTTGCCATTGTTACAACTCCTTATTGTGATGTTTGAAAGATTAAATTAGGTCTAGGCTGGGTTTTGCAAAGCGTTACCCAGCCTGAAAGAAGAATCACGAGCAATACTTACTGCCCAGGTGCCCACTGGCTGACTCGGAAGATGACAAATTCAGCCGGACGCACGGGGCAAACGCCAACTTCAACGTACAACCGACCTAGCATCATGGTTTCATGGGAGTTAAGCTCTCCATCGCACTTGACGTAGAACGCTTCGCTTGAAGCGCCTCCAAACAACGCACCTTCACGCCAAAGACGCTCTAGGAAGTTATTGACGGTGCGGGTTACTCGTGCCCACAAGTCTTGATCGTTGGGTTCAAAAACCACCCACTGGGTGCCCATTTCGATCGATTTCTCGATATAGCTGATCAACCGCCGAACGCTGATATAACGCCATTGAACGTTATCCGGTTCAACCAGAGTTCTGGCACCCCAAACTTTCAAGCCCCGGTTGTAGCTGGCAAAGTTACGAATACAGTTAATGCCCAGCGGATTGAGCAATTCTTGCTCGCGCATATTGGTTTCGTATGCCAAGCCCAATACACCTCTGGGGGTATCATTAGCAGGCGCTTTGAAGATTCCGCGCGATTGGTCGGTGCGGCACCATAAGCCCATCATGTGCCCCGAAGGCGGCACCATAATCGGTCTACCACCGTTACGAGGGTTGGCAACTTTAATCCAAGGATAATAAAGTGCGCCAAACATAGAGCGACGATTAAAACGTGCTCAAACCAAGTCGCAACATCTTGAGGTTTTTGTTGCTCAGGGGCAACGGCAAGGTTGTCGTTTTTACCCGGTTTAACAGGAGGAGGATCAAGCACGACCATGCGGAATGCAGGGCCAGGGAACGAGTTTTCGCAGTTGCTGACCAGCATTTCCATTACGCCATGCACTTGATCGAGATCCATCAAGCCATCTTGATAGGCGCGCATTAAGTCAGGGCAAGCAATCATTGCCACTTCGTCTACTTCAAAGATGCCTTGGATGCCCGTTTTGTCCGATCGCTGTCCTTGCACATCCCGCGCCATATGCTCTAACCGAGCAATGTAAGGAGGGGGCGCAATCTCATAGGCACCATTGTTGGGGCGGCGGGAGAGAGGCTGTCCACTTTGAGAGATATTGGCGATCGTGACATATTCAGAGCTTTCTAATGCGGTGAGCACATAGTCGGCAACGGCAGTTTCTGCCTGCGGATTCATGGTCAGGTTATCGTAGCGCTCTAAAATTTCACCCCCATCTTTCACCAGAATAGAAAAATACTCCCCGTTATTCAGGGGTGGGTCAGTGCCTTCGGGCGCGTCATCGGGCAACGGCTTAGGTTCGCTTTCAACCACACTCACCACAATTCTGCTGCCCGTGCTAGCGGGTAAAGCTAGGGCTCCATCCACTGCTTCGGGTAGCTTCAAGTTGATCATTAAAGAAGGCTTACCGCCCGAAGTCATCAGTTTGCTGGCGGTCTCCTCTGGAGGAGGCAACGGCGAACCCGGAAGCTTGGTGCCAATGCTGACCACCCAGCACCGACCGCCCCCATTAGCAAACCAGCCCTGTACCGCAAAGGGTAGATAGGCATCAAAATCGGTGAAGCCATCAGAACCCGCCTTAGCAAAGTATTCTTGATACTGGCTCCAATTGGTCACCATCATGGGTTTAAAAAGTTCGGCATCGCCGCGCACGTCTTCGGTAAAACCGACGAATCCGCCCACGCTCATGCTCACGCCGTCAATGGGGCGACTACCCCGGTCTACTTCTTCAACGTAGACACCAGGAGCAAAGTAGTCTAAAGCCATTAGAGATCCTCCAGTTGTGGATGCAGAAATTAGAAGTTTGGAAATTGGGGGCAAGAGTTTGAGAAGCTACATCTAACGCTGAGCAATGGACTCATTTAGCCCATTAACATCGGGGCAAGCATTTTTCTGTTAGGTCTAGCATTTTTCTGTTAGGTCTAGCTTAAAGAGGCGAAAGGCTTGTGGTTATTAGACGTTGGTCGAGAGTTGGCTGAGGGGTGGTTTTCAGGGGTAACCCGAGAGAGGTTAAATTTGCCCTGCCCTAGAAACAAGCTTGCAATATAAATTGAATGGCTTGAGGAATGAATTATTTTAAAGAAACTGTAGAAGATTTAATCATAAAACTAACGAAGCAATGAACTTACTATTCTTGTCTTTATGAATGACATTAAGCAAGCTCGGAAGAACTGAAATCGGCTGCAAATTTTACTTTAAAGCAGGTTTTGCCCGGAGTACTCGACACTGTTAAAGTGCCGCCCAAATGGGCAGTTAGTTTGGTTGCTAAAGCAAGTCCTAAACCTGTTCCGCCATGTTGCCATGGATCGTTGTTTGGAATGCGATAAAACTTTTCAAAAATTCGCGATAGTTCTTGCGGAGGAATTTCAACCCCTGTGTTGCAAACGTTAAATGAGATTATTTTCTGCGAGGGTTTGTTTGCATTCAATTTGTCTTCTGGTTCTGCAATCTCTTGTACCTGGGCTGAGACGATTATGCTTTCTCCGGCTGGCGTATATTTACAGGCATTTTGTAATAACTCACTCAAAATTCGTTCTAGGTGAGAGCGATCGCTAGTAATCGTAGGCAGGCTGGGTTCTAGATTAAGCAGTAGACGCTGCTGATGGTTGTGGGCGCGTTCTATAAACGATTGAGTAATAGAAGGAATCCAAGTGAAAAGGTCAATGCTGGAGAGTTCTAAGGATTCTGAACCCGATTCTAGCCGGGATAGATCAAGAAGATCATTAATTAGCCCAATTTCGCGACGGCATTCGCTTTGCAAAATGCTGAAGTATTTACTGGCTCGTTGGGTCGTGTCTTCTAGAACGCCCGTTTGTTTTAACACCACTTCTAGCATTTGAATGGCTAGTTTGATGTTGGTCATGGGGGTGCGCAGTTCGTGGGAAACGGTGCTGAGAAAATCGTCTTTGAGCTGATTGAGGCGTTCGAGTTAGCCCATCGCCAGAATGGCTCCAACGTCGTCTCCAATCGGCTGGCATTCGCCCGATTAATAACGTCGTGGATGTGACTAATTACATCCTCCTGGAATGGGGGACAGCCGCTACATGCCTTCGATGCGAATAAATTGCAAGCGGTAAGCAGCAACCAAACCATCCAGATGGGCGTTCGCAACAGCCAGAAGCAAGGAGAGACATTAAAGACGCTAGACGGACAAGAACGTCAGCTCAATGCTCAAAATCTCCTAATTACCGTTAGCGACACCCCCGTTGCCCTAGCAGGTGTCATGGGTGGCGAAAATACCGAGGTGGATGAAAGTACTCAAAACATCGTCCTCGAAGCAGCGATTTTCGATCCCGTCGCGGTACGTAAATCGGCACGGAGTCAAGGGGGGATGAGATCGGAAGCATCGACTCGTTACGAACGGGGTGTCAACTTCGCAGAGCTAGAAACAGCCACTCATCGCGCGATCGAGTTACTCATCCAGCTCGCTGGTGGTAAACTTATCTGTCAAGATATCAGCGATCGTCGTCCCGATTTGACTCTGCAACCGCGCACGATTAAACTGCGGTTGGTGCGGTTGAATCAAATCTTAGGGCCGATCGATGATGATGGCGAACCTGGGGAAATTAGTACCGCAGATGTCGAGCGCACGCTGAGTGCTTTGGGATGTCAATTGACAGCGACGTTAGACGATAAAGAAGAAACCGTCTGGGATGTTGTGGTACCGCCTTACCGTTACCGCGATTTGGAACGGGAAATCGACTTAATTGAAGAAGTTGCCCGCCTGTATGGTTACGATCGATTCATGGATACGCTACCATCAGAATCGGCGGCGGGTTTCCTGTCTTTAGATGAGGAATTATTGCGCCAAATTCGGGCGGCTTTTCGGGCTGTTGGCTTAAATGAAGTCGTCCAGTATTCATATGCGATCGAGAAATTAAATAACGGCTCGCAAGTAGAAATCGTCAACCCAATGTTTACCGAATATGCTACTTTGCGATCGGAATTAATCTCTGGTTTAATTCAAAGTTTCCAAACCAATCTCGCCCAAGGTAACGGCGCACTCCAAGCCTTTGAAATTAGTAAAATCTTTGGACGCGATGAAACGGGATTGACAGAAACCGACGTTTTAGCAGGGATTATCGGTGGCGATCCTGGGATCGGACGCTGGACGACTGGTGGTAAGCCACAACCCCTCACTTGGTATGAAGCCAAGGGAATGCTCGATAGCGTCTGTCAGAGCCTGAATATCCCTGTAGAATATCAAGGAGATCGATCGGATCGAAAGCTCCATCCAGGGCGCACGGCATCATTATGGTTAGAGGGACAAAAATTGGGCTACTTCGGACAATTGCACCCTCAACTCCGTCAGGAAAAAGATCTCCCAGCGGAGGTTTATGTCTTCCAACTCAACCTCGATCCAATCCTCAATTATCTCGCAGCCGAAGAGCGGTTAGTACCAGTATTTAAAACTATTCTACCTATCCTGCATCCGATCGAGATATTGCTTTCTTCGCCCCGATCGATCTATCTTTAGCAGATATTAAAAAATCGATCGTCAAAGCTGGCGGTGAGTTGTTAGAAGATGTTGAAGTCTTCGACGAATATCGCGGTGCTAATGTCCCCGACGGACAACGGAGTTTGGCAATTCGATCGATCTATCGAGCACTCGATCGCACTTTAACCGATACCGATGTCGAGCCATTACAACAAAAAATTCGCGATGTTTTAGTCGATAAATTTCGTGTAAATCTCCGGAGCTAGGATCGATATCTCATCACCTCACTATGGTTAAAAAGAGACCCCCAGAGTTGGCAGTAGGACTTATAAGAGTAGTCTAGATTGGGCAACCCAAATGGTGAGGATGGTGAGTCACAAAGCTTCAGCGCAGTTAAAGATCTAATGGATATAAAAAATGGCAGTCGTTAGATTACTAACGATTGCCATTCAATTTAAAACCCCGATTTCCTTTCGTAAACAGATGCAAATGAGAGCAGCAGTTACTAAAAAAATTTTTGAGGTTGGTTACCGACCTAATTAGCTATAACCAACCTCACATCACAAAGATAACCCGCTCGTAGACACACCGCCATCAGCCATTTCACCTAGATCCGCTCGCCGCTTCCACAATCGCCATCAGATCTGCGCCTCCTTGTCTCCCCCGCTCCCCACTCCACCGATCCCCTTAACTCAAGATTCAGGCGAGCTTTCTTCCTGCATGGCATCTTCCAACACATGACGAGTACTATTCCAGGCTAAAACCCCCGCGAGCGTGACAATGCCACTCATCACCCATAATACTCGTTGGAGGCCAAATTGCTCGGTCAACGGGCCAACAATTAAGAGTGGGACGGCTACGGCAATATTAATCGCATTATTCTGAAAACCCAAACACTTTGCCGCGCATCGATTCTGGTGTTTTTTCTTGGATGAGCGTTTGCATCGGTACGGCAATTAGTGAAGCACCAAAACCTAAAACTGCACCACACAATATCCCCAGCCACACACTATTAACAAACGTGAAAATCGCCAGCACGATACTCATCCCAATAAATCCGAATAAGGGTAATATTTTTTGCTGTAAGCGACCGCCCCAGTGACCGAGAACGCCAGCTCCAAAGACTAGTCCAATTCCAGCAGCGGCTACCAATGAGCCAAACTGTTCTGGTTTCAAGCCTACTTCTTTCGTCAGTTCGATTGAGAGCACGGGCAATGCAGCGATCGTAAAAGATAATACCGCCACTTGCAGCATGGCACTTAATAAAATTTTATTGGTACGAAGATATCGAAATCCCGATTTCAACTCATACCACGGGTTAATCCTACTGGTATATTTGCTAGTATCGATGGTTTCTTGTACCTTTACCAATTGCCCCAATCCAGCGGCAATAAAATAGAGCGATGCTAATAAAATTTCTTGTCCGGCATATTTATTAATATTACTTGCCGCCGTCAACAGAGGTTCGCCGATCGCAAACCCGATAATAATTGAAGCTGTCGAGCTAGTAGCAAATAGCGCGTTAGCTGTCAACAAATTTTCTGGCCTAACAACGAGTGGAATTGCCGATTGTTCTGCGGGAGCAAAGGCTTGAGTAACTGTCGAAATTACAAACGTAATAATTAATAAAACTATAAACTCTCTCGGTAGAATCGGCAATAATAAAATCAGCGAACCTCGAACGAGATCGGCCAATACCATAATCTTTTTTGGGATAGCGATCGACAAAAATTCCTGCTGCGGCTCCAAATAAAATTGCTGGAATCGTGGTCGCGACCATCAAATACGAGCTAGAAGATGCCGCATATTTAAGAGGGACATTGTAACTAGTCAAGAGCGCGATCGACATGACAATCAACACTTTATCCGCAATTTGCGAGAGGACTTGCCCAGTCCACAAGAAGATAAAATATTTATTCTTGAGTAGAGCCTTGAATCCAGTTGCTGCTGGGGGTGTTCGATCGGGTAACATAGGCTAGCTGGGTAATGGGTGGATGGGTATATAATTGATAATTGATAATTGATAATTGATAATTGATAATTGATAATTGATAATTGATGCGTTGGCGGTAGCGAAGCTGACTTTGTGCGAAATCAAAATGGTACTAAAGATCGAATCTAATCGCGTTGGCGTAGCCTCCGCTTTGGAGAATCGTCTGTAGCGATTGTACCTATAAGTGGGTCGGAAAATCTGACAGGATGTGACAGTCGCTGGAGTGGACGGTAGATAATCAAGGCTTTAGGCTTTAGGCAGAAGGTTGTTTTGAAAACGGGGATTTAGGCTCCGTTTCCAAAATTTGTCGCCTTAAAGGCAAGGTTTACAGCGAGATCGTTTCGATAATGGATAATAGATCCTAGCTATTAATTCATCGCACCCCTGAAATGAACTCTACTCTCGCATACCTGACTACTCAACTCGATCGCGCGATCGTTGCCGCATTGGGGGAAGATTATGCTGGCACCGATCCCCTCCTAGTATTATCGAGCAATCCTAAATTTGGGGATTATCAGGCAAATATGGCGATGGGACTGGCCAAAAAATTGGGTCAACAGCCGCGCGCAATCGCTCAATCGATCGTGGATAATCTAGATGTAGCCGCAGTCTGCGAACC
>JAAUPA010000167.1 GCA_012034615.1 Leptolyngbyaceae cyanobacterium CSU_1_4
CATGAGTGGTTGATACCGAGCCCAGCCCCCGGCGAACCGCCCTCAGAATGGGGGATTTAGGGGGCGAAAAACATTGCAACGAAGCCAGTTTCGACTTGATGTACATGCGGTAACCTGCCTTGGGGAAAGGGTTGAGGGTTGAGGTTAGTTGTACATTGCGTGAGATAAATCTTTTACATCATCTTGCTCTGCAAGCTGCTTGATAACTTCCTCAAGTTCATGGCTGTAGTCGGCTTCAACAGCAATCGAACCTATAGCAGCAATTAATTTCTCATAAAAATCTTCGTCCCCTGTAAGACGATGCCAGAAGTCTTTTCCTATGTGAACAGGATAGTGATACTGATTAGTAATCCTTTTATAATGACTACTAAAATCATCTACCTCTCCATAAATCACTCCGACGATCATGTCATCTAAGCTAATCCTGAGGTTGTTTGTTCGCGCTAGTGTAATCGTTTTCTTGAAATGACCTGCTATGGTCTCGACATCATCTTTATTGATTGTGTTCGGTCCTGACTTCAGTTGACAATACTTTTTTGCTGATCAACTTGATCAATAAACTCAATGTCAATTCCTGGAGTTGTGCTACCAAACCCATCAAGCACATCATTTGTAAATTTTTGTATATTTGTGCCAAATGAAGTAGTGATAGAGGTGCCTAGAATCCTTGGATATATAAGTGCTTTCGCAATACTGAGAGCAGAAGAATTTCCTGTTAAGAATTTTGCTAGGTAGACAGCCAAAAAAGGGTTGATGTTGAATTCTGAGGCTTTTTTCAACTTTTTTGTATTGGCTATATGATTTGCCGCAACAGTATTTCTAAACCATTCTTTTGCTTTCTCAAGGATTTCTAAGTTGCTGTCAGGCATAGCTGTTTCATTCATTGGATTGTTCAATGCACTAAAATACCTTTACTTTAAATGTGCGCATTTGCGCATTAATACATAGCACACATGCATATTAAGCTACCTCGCTAGAAAAGTGCTTTAATTTACCATATTAAGCACCGTAGTGAAGCCTATTTGTAGGAAAGCAGAAAACTATGCTTTAGCTAAATCCTGAGTTTTTGAAGAAAAATGGTAAACCTGAGTTTGTGGTGTTGCCTTATGAAGAATTTCTACTATTGCAGGAATTACTGGCTGATTTGGAAGATTACAAGATTTGAGACAGGCAAAGATCGATGAGAAAGACGCACCTTCTATATCTTTAGCAGAAGCAAAAGCAATGTTGACTTTGTCGTAGCGCTTAATTAAGACGGAAGCAGTAACGGTCTAGTGAGTCGCTAGATCATCCAGTAACGACATTGCTGTACAGTACTTGCCCCAAGAGCATTCTTCTCATCCACTGAACTCCCGCTTCAACGTTTCCGATCGCCCATATCACCATTTTTGAGCAAACAATCTGCTTCAAGAACAATTAATTGCGGCGTTCTTAGCACACGGCACTTTCGAGTGAGTTTTGATAAGGCTGGAACTTTTCCATTTTCTAATCCAGTCAGCGCTTCTGTAAAAGCAGGTTGAAAGCTCTTGAGCCAACTTTTAGGCTCGGCGGTCAAATATTCTGGTTTGAAAGTATTGCGGTGTAGCACCCAAAAATCGATGCCATATTTTTGAATAAACTGCTGGGTTTTGCCTAAATCCTCGCTGTATTGCGCCTCAATTAAATCAATGGTGCGCTGACGAATTGAATTGTAGTAGCCTAAATGAAAGGGTAGGGCGTACTCTCTGCCAACGAGGATCGATCGCTTGGTAAACGTGGGAATATTACTCGCTTCATCTGCCAATGTTGCAATCAAACTATCTTTGGGCTGCTGCTGAAAAAACTCGTACAGTGCAGTTTCTTTAGAAACGATGTAGCCTGCTCTAGGGAAATGCCGGAAGAACGCGGGATAAAACACCACTGCAACGGTAATTCCAGCCGTTAATGATAAAACTGCGAATCTTTTGAAATGGCGACCCTTGCGGTATCTGCGAAGCAGCGCGCGCATTTGCTCACAGGCACGCAACGTCATATCCAGCAACAAGATGAGGGTAATACCCGCAGCCAAGGCGATCGCAATTCTCCAAGTATGTCCGGTGTAGCGCGTCGGAAAAAATAATTTAAGAATAACGGCATGGGCAGCAATGTACAAACCAAAAGCCACCGCTGCCATTTGAGGCAAGATTTTAATGTCTGGACTGACCTGCGCTGCCAACGGAAATCGAGTCGGTTTATTCAGCAGTAAAGGCAACAGAAGACCTGTCCAGACCAAGGGCGGCACAAACCGGGGCAAAATACCGCTATTGGAACCAATCAGCCAAAATTTCCAAGGATTAGGGTCATAAAATGGATGCCTACCGCCTGGCCAGTGTTCGGGCATCGTATAGGCTTGGGCAGCGGTGACGGTGGGGGCAAATTCGGCAGAGGCAATGATGTAGGGCAGCAGGGCGAGAAATCCTAACCCAGCGATCGCGGCAAAGGTGAAGAGCGATTGCCGGGTAAAGCTAGGCACCCAACCTTTCCAGTGGGCTAGGCGAGCGAAGAGAATTCCCAGGGAAATAAATAGGAGCAGGGGATAAAACAGGGCTTGCAGAATAATGATGAGGGTGAGCGATCGCCAAGATCCGCGCAGCAAATAATACAAAAACGCTAGTAATAAAGGTGTGGCAAAAGAGCGAGGAGCCGCCGCCGCCAAATCTTCCCGCAGCCATAGCCCTTGATTGAGCAACTGCATTGCCACAAACCCCGCCGCCGGAACTGGGAAAAGCTGGAGGCTAACTTTGAATCCATAAATCGTTAGCGCTAAGGCTAGGGCGATCGGCAAAAGTTTACTGAAAGTCAGCGGCTCTATTCCCAATTGCGCCATGAGTTGATAGAGAGCCGCGTATCCCGATGGCGTAATGGACTTGAAATAATCTGCGATTAAATCATTAGGAAACAATGCTGGATCAACAAACCGCTGCATCCAAAATACGTACTCACGCGCGTCATCCTGAACCACATACTCAGACTGAAAAGCTTGCCGCATTCCCAAGAGGGCGTAATAGGTAGCAAAGGTAAGGCTTAAGCCTAGCCAAAATCGTTCTAGTGCTTTTGTGCTGGGACTGGTGATAAATTGACGCAACCGAGGGAGGAACATTGGGCGATCGGAATAGTGCCTTCCTAGTTTATCGGGTGAAAGAGTTCAAAGGCTGAAGTGCTAGGCATTGTAACGACCTGCTCTTTCTGCGGCTCTGCGCTGAGGTTTTGTAGTGGCGATCGCTGCAATTTTCTCCCAATCTGCCTGTTCTAGCAGTGCATCCAGCACATCAGAAAGGTTGCAGCGTTGCTCATAAGCAAGCTGTCTCAGTATTTCGTGATGCTCAGGCTGGATGTAAACGGGTTTTCTTTGAGTTTGCGCCATACAACTGTCTATCAGGGTTCCTTGCCATCATAGTTCAAATTTTTAAATTAGCTAGGTTGACAATTAGCTAATTAGCTCATAGACTTTCAACACTACGAAAACAAAAGTACTGTTACCGCTAGCGATGAGATTATGGTAAAAATTCTCTCAAGCTTCTAGAATCAAGCTACCGCGATCGTAGTCTCATCTCTCCTAGTTGTCGCTTCCTTATGAACCAAAGTATTGTTTCCTTATTTTCAGGTTGCGGCGGACTCGACCTAGGATTCCTAAAAGCAGGCTTTTTTATTCCCTGGGCGAACGAATATGACAAAGAGATTTGGACAACCTATGAAGCCAATCACCTCGACACGTTTTTAGACTCACGGGACGTTCGGAAAATTAAGTCAAAAGAAATTCCTGACTGTGTTGGCATTATTGGCGGTCCTCCGTGCCAAAGTTGGAGCGAGGCAGGTTCTCAACGAGGAATTGAAGACGATCGGGGCAGGTTATTTCTGGAATATGTGCGAATCCTCAAAGACAAACAACCTCATTTCTTTCTGGCTGAAAATGTGTCTGGAATGTTACATGAGAAACACAGTCGAGCCATTCACAATATCGTCTCAGCATTTGAGGGTGCGGGGTACGCAGTGGCATTTAAGCTGCTTAATGCCATGAATTACAACGTTCCACAGGAAAGGAAACGAGTCATTTTTGTGGGCTATCACCTGGATCTAAACAAACAATTTGATTTTAACTGCGTTAGCGTATCGCCGAAAATCCCGACTCTTCAAGATGCGATTTGGGATTTGCAAGATACTGTCATCCCAGCACTAGCCACGAACAAAACGAATGCCGAAGCCTGTCTTGTCCCCAATCACGAGTACATGATTGGAGGGTTCTCTAGTATGTATATGTCTCGTAATCGAGTTCGTTCCTGGAATGAGCCTTCATTTACGATTCAGGCGGGTGGCAGGCACGCGCCGCTGCATCCTCAAGCGAGTAAGATGCTGTTTGTGGAAAAGGATAAGTTTGCTTTTGATGATCACTCTTTGGGAGCCTATAGAAGGTTATCAGTCAGAGAATGTGCGCGCATTCAGACGTTTCCTGATAATTTTACTTTTCACTACCGAGATCTGAGCGCGGCTTATAAAATGATTGGAAATGCTGTGCCTGTTAATTTAAGCTATGCGTTGGCTCAGGCGATTTATCAAGATCTGTTCGCAACGGATGAACGCGATCGCCAACCTACAACGATCCAAAAACAGATGAGTCTTCAGTTGGCTTGAACTCCCATCCCCCTTACTTCTTCTTCTCGATCATCAAAAAATACACCGTTTTTCGATCGGCTTCTAGTAATCCATCCCGCCATCTTTTTTGAGTAGTCTTATGAGGCTTGGGTTGTCCCACCACATCGTCAAAAACCCAAGGTAAATTCTCTGACTTGCTCGCTATCCCTACTGCTCGACTATGTTCAGAGTCACTTTCCTGCCCAACCCATTGCCTTCTAATTGCCACCTCAAGCTTTGATTTATACTGCTCAAAATATTCCTCAAAAGTCCACAGTAAAAGCTCATCTGCTTCAGCAATTGTTTGAGGCGCTTCTAAAATAAACTCAGCAGGGTGACTGGAAATACCCAGGTTGGGGCTACCCTTCAGTATCAAAAACTGGATCAAAGTCTTGAAGTCTTCCTCTGAAAATAAATTTTGCCAGGGTTGGTTTCTTTTGGGGAGTAGTCCTTGGTGAAATTTATTAACTTCATGGTCAAGGCTAGTAACGATCGATTCAGGATAAGTTAGACCCAGCATTGTGTATACCCCCAATAGGTTGGCTCTTTGGAGACGGTTAAAGGCAAAACTTCCACCCGATTGCTTGATCGAGATGCCTCTACCGTTCAAGTAGATGTCGGCTTTTTTACCCGAGTGGGATGTCGAAACCTGGGAGAGATCTTCTACTGCATGAAGAACGATATAGCGCTCACCCCCCAAAACAGGAGCCGCGATTTCCTCAACACGCCCAATGTGTATGAACTGAACCTTGTTCAAGTTCAAGATCAAAAACTCACAAACTGCTATTTCATTCCCAGCCATATTTCTTAATCCTGCTGCCGATCGCTCTTCAATAACCTGCCCAAAATCTCAAAAGCTCTAGGTCAGAGTCAATATTACTCACCCTCCCCGAAAACCTTCTGAAAACTCTTGAAGCTAAACGCTTAGAATGGTTGATGACCAATCCCCGTTGGTGAGTTAATCTAGCGAGTAAATTGAGGAGCGTTTTCCGTGGAGTCCCGTTACAACCCGGCAGAAATTGAGGAAAAGTGGCAGAAGTTCTGGGCAGAGCAAGGGATGGACAAAACCCCCGAAGCGATCGCCAAGCCCAAGTTCTACGCGCTGTCTATGTTTCCCTACCCGTCCGGCAATCTGCACATGGGACACGTTCGGAACTACACCATTACCGATGTGATTGCTCGTACTCGCCGAATGCAAGGCTATCGGGTGTTGCATCCTATGGGGTGGGATGCCTTTGGTTTACCTGCCGAAAATGCTGCCATTAAGCAAAACAGTCATCCGGCTCAATGGACTTACCAAAACATTGCTCAAATGAAAACTGAGCTAAAGCGACTGGGTTTGTCCTATGACTGGGATCGGGAAGTGGCGACTTGCTCTCCTGATTACTATCGCTGGACGCAGTGGATTTTCTTAGAATTCTTCAAATCGGGCTTGGCGTATCAAAAAGAGGCGGCGGTTAATTGGGATCCTGTTGATCAAACGGTGCTGGCTAATGAGCAAGTTGACAGTGCGGGACGAGCCTGGCGATCGGGCGCATTGGTTGAAAAACGTCTACTTCGCCAATGGTTTCTCAAAATCACCGATTATGCCGATCAGTTGCTCAAAGATCTGGATCAGTTGGATGGATGGCCCGATCGCGTTAAGGTCATGCAAGAAAACTGGATTGGTAAGTCCACTGGCGCGCAGGTCGTCTTTACCACCGAGGCAGGCGATGACTTGCCCATTTTTACCACTCGCCCGGATACGCTTTGGGGGGCAACCTTCATGGTGCTGTCGCCTGAGCATCCCTTGGTGGAAAAGTTAACCACGGCTGAACAGGCTGCTGCCATCCAAGCTTACAAAACTGCCACAGCAGCAGAAACCGATATTGAACGCACGGCTGAGAACCGCGAGAAGACGGGCGTTTGGACAGGGAGTCATGCGATCAATCCGGTTAATAACGAAAGGATTCCGATTTGGATTGCCGACTACGTGTTGATGGGCTATGGCACCGGAGCCATTATGGCAGTCCCGGCTCACGACCAGCGAGACTTTGAGTTTGCCAGAAAGTTTAATCTGCCGATTCGAGCCGTGGTGCAACCTGCCGACCAAGCGTTAGACGGCGCAACCATGACCGAAGCCTATCCGGGAGATGGGATAATGGTTAATTCGGCAGCATTAGATGGCGTTGCAGCAGGGAAGGCAGCAGGGCAGAGTGTTGAACGGGCGATCGCTTGGCTGGAGTCTCAAGGCAAGGGCAAAGGCACCTCAACTTACCGATTGCGGGATTGGTTAATTTCGCGGCAGCGCTACTGGGGTGTGCCGATTCCGGTGGTGCATTGTCCTAACTGCGGCATTGTGGCAGTTCCTGAAGCAGAGTTGCCCGTTGTTTTACCCGAAGAAGTCGATTTCTCTGGAAAAGGGGCTTCTCCTTTGGCGCAGCTAGAGTCTTGGGTTAACGTGCCTTGCCCCACCTGTGGCACTCCGGCACAGCGGGAAACTGACACGATGGACACGTTTATTGATTCGTCCTGGTATTTCTTGCGCTATCCCGATGCGAGGAATGAGCAACAGTTGGGCAATCCGGCAGTGGTGAACGACTGGATGCCTGTGGATCAATATGTCGGTGGCATTGAACACGCCATTTTGCACTTGCTGTATTCGCGGTTTTTTACCAAGTTTCTGCGCGATCGCGGCTTCCTCAATTTTGACGAGCCATTCAAACGGCTGCTCACCCAGGGCATGGTTCAGGGCTGGACTTACATGAATCCCAACAAAAGCGGCAATGCTCAATGGATTCCTTCGGCATTGGTTGATCCTAAAGATCCTAAAGATCCTGAAACGGGAGAACCATTGGTGGGGTCTTTTAAAACCATGTCTAAATCTAAATACAATGGCGTTTCACCCGATGACGTGATCAATAAATACGGGGCAGATACCGCCCGGATGTTCATCCTTTTCAAAGCACCTCCTGAAAAAGATTTGGAATGGGATGAAGCCGATGTGGAAGGACAATCGCGGTTTCTTAACCGGGTTTGGCGATTGGTCACAGATTTTGCTGAACAGGGAAGTAACGTGGAAAAAGGGGCGATCGCAGACCTTACCAAACCCGAAAAAGAAACTGCGTTACGCCATCCACAACGCCATTCAACAAATCACCGAAGATTTGGCAGATGACTATCAGTTCAATACTGCCGTCTCTGAACTGATGAAACTTAGCAACGCCTTAACCGATGCCCCTTGCAAAAACTCTGCCATCTACACCGAAGGCATTCAAACCTTGCTCACACTCCTTGCCCCCTTTGCCCCCCACATGGCAGAGGAACTTTGGCAAAGTTTAGGATATGCTGATTCAGTCCATCATCAACCTTGGTGCATCTTCGATCCGGCGGCATTAGTCGTGGATGAAATTTCGCTTGTGATTCAAGTCATGGGCAAAACACGCGGAACCATTCAAGTGCCCGCCCAAGCCGACAAACAGGCACTAGAGCACTATGCTCGCAACTCTGAGCTTGCTCAGCGTCACATTGCTGATAAGGAAATTAAAAAAGTGATTGTTGTACCCGGAAAACTGGTGAACTTTGTGCTCGGATGACCCCAAGAAAATTGGCATGAAACTGCGAAATATCAATCCTTTATGGGTCGGGGCTGGGTTATCAACTTTGATCATTGCAGCCCTAGCTCTCTATACCTTGCCCCTGTTCAAGAGCCTCAATTCAGGCTCCCCGTTGAGCAACCCTGCTTCCCCTTCTCCTTCAGATGCAGCAAATACCACAACCCCGGGTTTAGAGCCATTTCAGCCCGAAAGCCGAGTTATTCCTCTTAATATCGAAGGACAGCCTATAGAAGTTGAACTTCAGCTTTTTAACCCGATCGCTGTCCCCTTTACGACCTATGTCCCGGCAAAAGACTTCCAGAGCGATATGAGTGGCTTGGGAAACGGGCAAGGTATCCGTTTTTACTACAGTCCGACTGGCAAGAAGGATGAAAATGCTTACGTCCAAATGTTTATGCCCATCTCATCTAATAGCGTTGAAGATATCCGACAGTTGATTCTGGGGGATGAGGGAGTCATGGCAAGCAAGCAATGGGAGCTAGTCGATCGCACTGACGTAATTAGCTATCCTTGGGCGAAAGAAAAACTGACCTATCAACAGCAAACTCAAGGCACACCTGGAGAAATGGCGATCGGGGCGATCTATATTGGAGAAGATAAGGGCAAGGCATTTTACGTTCTGACCCACTATCCCGCAGAATACGCAGATGGCTTTGAACCGCGATCGGCAGTCATTTTAGAGAATTTGCAGTTTAGAGAATAGTTGAAATTTATAAAGTGTTCATTCCTATTCTGTGTGCTCAAACCCAACCTGCTTTGGTAGATTCTATGAAAATTACCCCTGTTGCAGCGCTAGAACGTCTTTTCACCTCGCCCTCGCCCCAATCTGAATGGTTTGCAGCCTCTTTTCTGAGCCAAGTTCCGTTCACTCAAGTCGAGCAGCTTCTGACAGAATTCCAGACCTCGCTAGGAGCTTATCAGTCGGTTCAACCTGATTCTGGGGGTTATTTAGTTCAATTTGAAAAGGGAAAGTTATTAGCTCAAATTTCGCTTAACGAGGCAGGGCAAATTATTGGGCTGTTATTACAGCCTCGCTCCGATGCGATCGCCCCGACTCAAGCTATCCAACAACTCCAAGCCCTCCCCGGTCAAACTAACCTGCTAATCATTGAAGGCGATACCGAACTCGCTGCCCATAATGCCGATCAGCCTCTTGCCGTAGGTTCCGCCTTCAAACTTGCCGTCCTCGCTGCCTTACAGGAGCAGATCGAAAAGGGCGACCCCTTGCGGGTATCTCGAAGCGATCGCTCTTGGCGTGACGTTGTAGAACTCCGCCCTGAAGACAAAAGCCTGCCCAGCGGTATTCTTCAAACTTGGTTTGATGGCGCACTTCTCACGGTGCAAACTCTGGCAACGCTCATGATTTCCCAAAGCGATAATACTGCCACTGATACCCTCATTCATTTACTGGGAAGAGAATCGATCTCTTCGAGTTACCCACCCGCGAACGAAGCCTTCGCACCTCGCAATCAACCATTTCTCACCACGCGAGAAGCCTTCGCCCTAAAAAATCCTGAAAACGAGGCGTTACTCAAGCGCTATCAAACGGGTAATATTCAACAAAAAACCCAAGTCTTAACTGAACTTGCATCTGCACCCCTCCCAGATGCCAGCGTATTTGACGGTCAGCCCGTTCTCCTAGATGTAGAGTGGTTTTTCTCTCCTCGTGAACTTTGTGAGTTGATGCAAAAGGTTGCAGATTTGCCCCTCATGAGTGTCAATCCAGGCGGCGGCTTAGTCAACCCTGCCCAATGGCAGCGCGTTTCCTTTAAGGGCGGCTCCGAACCTGGAGTGATCAATCTCACCACCTCATTGGTTTCTCTCAGTGGAAAAACTTACTGCGTTTCTGCAACTTGGAACAACCCAGAGGCGGCTTTAGATGAAACCAGTTTCCTGACTCTTTACAGTGGCATCCTCGAAGGATTACGCACTCAGGAATGAAGAGGTAAATAAATATAACGAATTATCGGCGTTGCTTCTAACAATGCTGTTAAGGCTTTATCTTCGTGGAAATAAACCTACTGATCTAAGCTTCGATCTTAACGGTGCCGCCCTCAATGGTATTGACCTGCAAGCGATATCCGTAGAGTAATGACATTCCAAGCAGCGGTTCCGTTCCTGACTCTGCAATATAAATCTCTCGGTACTGCCCATCCTATACAGTTGCGACTGCGATCGCGCTTTACAAATTCTGTAAAATGATGCGTTAGCGGTGGCGTAACGCATCCTATGCGATCGCCCATCGCACCTACTTCAGCCAAGTTAAAGACTGTACAATTGTGATTGCTTCATTCGGCGTAATCGTATTTCGGCACTCGCTGGCAGGCTGATCGGGTCGTTCATTCAAATACTGCGATCGCACAGCATCGGCTCCAGCCAACCTGTAGAATGATCCTTTATCATCAGTGCTTGCCCATTCAGTCAGTAGATTAGGCTGAGGCACATCAAACTGATCTGCTGAGGGAGTTTTGGATGTAATGCCCCGGGCTTCACCGAAGGTCACGGCGACGTTTTTCAATAGGCTAGTCCTAACGGGTAGACTATACTCCGATCCCGGTCCCCCAAAACCGCCGCTAGCCGATTCAATGGCAAAACAACTATCCTTGTGGCATTACGATAGACAATACCGTACTGCGGTCCGAATCGACAAGTTCCCTCGGGTGAGCGCGGACTTCCCGCAGGGCAAGGTTCAAGTTTGACCTGACTCACGGTGTAGCCCGTTGGAACCTCTGCGGGAACTGCGATCGCAATCCCTAATGCTTTCAGTGCAGTCTGATCTTCAGTCGTCAGCGTTGAGGCTTCGGCAACCGTAGCAGGGATCACCGGAGAAGTTGAA
>JAAUPA010000168.1 GCA_012034615.1 Leptolyngbyaceae cyanobacterium CSU_1_4
CGCAGCAGGTCTTCCTCACCGGCTGGTCTTATGGCGGCTACCTCACCCTTCAGACCGCCGGCAAAGCGCCCGGCCTCTGGGCTGGAGGCATCGGTGGCATCGCCATCGCGGTTTAAAAACCGGAGCTGAATCGTTTCAATTTCTCCCTCTGCCACGGTTAGGGTCACCTGACCATTGGGTGCCACCTGAGGCGCATCGATCACTTGGGCTAACACATAGCCATTATCTTGATAAAGTTTGTTGAGTTCTTCCACGCCTGCCTGAAACTCGTTCAGGTTGATAATTCTGCCATACTGCGACCCAAAAATGCCGTCGATCGCCGCTTGAGTGGGGACTTCTTCGTCTTGATAGGTCAGGGTTTCAACTTTGCTACCTTCTAGGCGCACATTGCTCAGGGACGGGTTAGGTTCTACGGTGAAGGCAACGCGCACCCCCAAGGGTGTATCTTCAGGAGCCACCCGCACGTTGGAGAAAAAGCCAGTGGCAAAAATAGCGTTAATGTCTTCTTGAAGCTGCGATCGCGTAGTTGTGCGTCCTGCGGTTGTGCGAATGGCCTGATAAACGGTGTTCTGCAAGTCTCCTTCAGCCCCTTCAACTGTCACTTCAGCCACTAGAACCCGAGGCTCAGGTGCTGTAGGTTCTGCGGTCGATGGCGCGGGCGCAGCATCCGAGGGTGATGGAGCCGTGGGCGCTTGGGGCGCTTCTGGAGTTTCGGGAGATTCTGGCTCTGGAGTTTCTGACTCTGGAGTTTCTGACTCTGGAGTTTCTAGCTCTGGAGTTTCTGGCTCTGGAGTTTCTAGCTCTGGAGTTTCTGGCTGTGGAACAACCGGAGATGGAGCATCCGTGGGAGTGGGTACTACTGGATCGATCGGTTGGAGCGGTGGATCGGCTGGAGAAACGGGAGGAACAGGAATGGGAGCCTGATCGGCGGGGGTTTGCGGGCTGAGCTGGGTTTGTTGAACCGGAGCCGCTTGCGCCCTGTCTAGGCGATCGCCCATTGGCGCAACCTCAACCTGAGCAGAGGCAACCGATCGACTAAATTCAGGCAGCACAAACTCAGAAGTAACTGTCTCTTGAGCTGAGAGCGGCGACACCGTTAAATCATTTAATAGATCTAAATCAGCGAGTTCTAGGGCGGTTGAGGGAGAACTGGTTGTATTAGAACTTGTAGCAACCCCATTTCGGGTCGCCTGTAGGTCGGAGGTTGGAACCTGAGCTTGGGCAGGTCTAGTAAAGCTAAACGCTGCGGAAGCAGTCAACACGGCTAGCAAAACGGGAGAACAACGCATATTAATTGGATTATTTGACACTTCCACACACCTAGAACTTTCAGACCGCTAGAGCTTATCGCGGGTTCCCGATGCTACACAAAGGGTACCACCTGCCATTGAGATTGCTGATCCCATAAGCAAACTGGGTCATTTTACCTTATTGATTGCCCCTAAAGTTGAACAGATTGTGCCAGTACTCGTTCTAGCACCTGTCGATAGGCATCTTCTACGGCACCCAAATCGCGTCGGAACCGATCTTTGTCCATGACTCGGCGATCGGGATCAGTTTCTGCCTGATTCCACAGCCGACACGTATCCGGACTAATTTCGTCTGCCAACAGCAGCGTTCCATCCGGCATTAGCCCAAACTCTAGCTTAAAGTCCACCAATGTAATGCCACAGTGATCAAAAAAGTCCGTCAGGATGCGGTTAATTTGAAGCGCCATGGTTTGCAGGTAACTGACTTGAGCCGGAGTCGCGAGCGCCATGAGGAGAAGGCGATCGGGCGTGAGCAGAGGATCGCCCAAGGCATCGTTTTTGTAATAAAACTCTACCAAGGGCTGAGGAAGGACGGTGCCTAGCTCAATTCCGGTTTGTTGACAGAGGCTACCCGCTGCAATATTCCTGACTACAACTTCTAGGGGCACAATTTGCACCGACTTCACCCGCATTTCGTTGGCAGAGGGGCGATCGATGAAGTGAGTTTTGACTCCTTGCCCCTCTAGCATTTGAAACAAATGAGTCGAAATGGCGCAGTTCATTTCGCCCTTGCCGATAATACTGCCGCGTTTCTGGGCATTAAACGCCGTGGCATCATCTTTAAATCGGGTGAGCAGAATATTGGGATCATCGGTTGTGTAAAGAATTTTGGCTTTACCTTCGTAAAGTTTTTGACCCGCAGGCTGTGCAGACATAGGAAGTTACTAAAGAAAGGGCTTAACTATCTTAGCGGGGAGATTCCCCCGATCGTGGGTTCAAGCGGGCGACTTGCGAGGGGGCAGATCCTAGCGAGGGCGGTTCGCCGGGGCTGGGCTATCTTCAACAACTTGTGTATACACGGCAGCCCAGAGCGGGAGAGGGACTTTGGGTGAGGGCGGTTGAAGTTGCACATTGCGTATCGTAATAAACAGTTGATTGAAGAAGTGATTGAAGAAGCAATGTCAAGTATCAAAAAGTACATTTACAGTTTCTTAAACGTCAATGGAAATAATGGAAATATCAGGCTTAATTAACTTGTATTTAGATTATGTTTAGGTTAAAAATAGGTTAACAAAATCGATAATTATCAAGTTTTATAGGAGAAAAATCAATGACGTGCAAAGCTGACTTCCTGAATCCACGCAGCCGCTACCACGGAGATTTCAAATCCGAGAACCTGATATTCAACGCAAATTTACAGGAATTCTCAAACCGTGTCGCGATCATTTGCGGGCTCGAGACGAATGGCAAAATGACTCCTGATGAAGCTTATGAAAATATGAAGTCGCTTTGGAAGCAGCTTAAGCGGAGCAAGAAAGAGCTAGGGATTGGGTTAGAGCAGCGATAAAGCCCAAGGAGAGGTTTCTCCCTAACTCCCCTTGTTCTTCGGAACCGCAACGGTTAAGAGGGTGAGTTAAGCTTGGGCTGAATTAAATTGGGGATGGGTGTGATGGCGGCACCCATTCTGTATAAAAATTTACTGCGGGATGCTGTTCACTCATCCAACTCCCTCTTCAGCTTTCCGATTTATCCGATTTATAAGGACGTGGCGTTACTGAAACTGGGAATGAATTGCCCTCATTCCCAGCCTTTCTGCTTTGCTTCAGGCAGCCTATGCAGCTTCCTGATTAGCCTAATAGGGTTACTATGTTTAACGTCTAGCCCGTCACTGCAATTAAATTTTATGTTATTTAAGCCTGGGGATGTTCAAAAACGTGCTGATTTTTTAAATAAAAGTCGGGCGATCGCTTTCATTGGCTGCCTTTGCTGGAGCCTTGGAGCCACCCTACTCAGTCATTTTATTGTAGGGTTATTGTTTTGAGGCAGTTATTTCATGCACAAGATTCCTGTTACTGTCATTACTGGCTTTTTAGGCGCTGGCAAAACTACGCTCATTCGCCACTTGTTGCAAAATAATGAAGGGAGACGGATTGCGGTTTTAGTCAATGAGTTTGGCGAAATCGGTATTGATGGCGAGATGCTCCGCGATTGCCAAGTGTGTCCTCCAGACGGCGCAGAGACAGAGACACTGACGGCACTCAAAAGCGACAAAATCACTAATATTGTTGAACTTACCAATGGCTGCCTGTGCTGCACGGTTCAAGAAGAATTTTTGCCCACCATGCAAGAATTACTGAAGCGTCGAGATCAATTAGACTGCATTTTAATTGAAACGTCGGGTTTAGCCTTACCCAAACCGCTGGTGCAAGCCTTTCGTTGGCCTGAAATCCGGGTGGGGGCGACGGTCGATAGCGTGATTACGGTGGTAGATTGCGAAGCCTTGGCAAAGGGGCAGGTTGTAGGTGACTTGGAAGCCCTCAATGCCCAACGGCAGGCGGATGCTAGCCTGGAGCACGAAACACCTATTGAAGAATTATTTGAAGATCAGCTTGCCTGTGCCGACTTGGTGTTGCTCACAAAGGTCGATCGCGTGGATGCTGAAGGACAAGCTCAGGTGGAACGATGGTTAAAGCAAGAATTATCAGACAGTGTTAAGGTGGTGTGTTGCCATCAGGGACAGGTTTCTTCTGACTTACTATTGGGGTTTAATGCCGCGGTTGAGGATGATTTAGAGAACCGTCCGAGCCATCATGATACGGAAGAAGAACATGACCATGATGATGATATTAACTCAGTCCAGTTCAGGGTTGATGAATCATTTGAACCTACGGTATTAATCGATCGCTTGCAAGCGTTGGTGAAACAGCAAGAGATTTATCGGGTGAAAGGATTTGTCGATGTGCCGAACAAGTCAATGCGACTGGTGCTACAGGGGGTGGGCGATCGCTTCGACTACTTTTATGATCGTCCTTGGAAGCCTGCGGAACTCCGGCAAACCAGGCTCGTGTTAATTGGGCGATCGTTAGACCAAGAACAGATCAAGTCAAGTCTTCAGTCACTGTAAGCGCTTAAGAATTTTACCGGGCGATCGCTGTACCCGCCCTGTAGATTAGCTCCTGAAGGAATCCTAAGTCATCAATAAGTCATCAATTGGGTGGGTAAATTTTATCAAGTTACTTAAGATACAGAATGGATACTTTTGCAATGTTGCAATGACCTCTGCATTAAAGTGTTCAGCACACTTCCTGCCACAGGAAGATATTTTAGAATCAAATGTGATATATTAAGAAAGTATAAAGTCTTACCTCCTCTGTCAAAGTAGAGATCTTCTATACCTAATTGATGAAGAGGTTTAAAGCTTTGGTAAAATTTTACCCAAACGATATTAATGAAGCTCTCATAAGCCATGGGTCTGGAAATTGCGTTTTGTTTGGTGCCACGCTTCAAAGTCTAGTAACTTTCTGAAGCTTTACTGAGTACGCAACAATACACTAAATTAAAAAGGAGATTTACATGCGGATTGCTCAAATTGCGCCTTTGTGGGAGAGGGTTCCGCCTCCTGCCTACGGCGGGACTGAGTTAGTTGTGAGCTTGTTGACTGATGAGTTGGTTAAGCGAGGTCATGACGTTACACTGTTTGCCACAGGCGACTCCATTACACAAGCAAAACTCAATGCAGGGTCTGATTTGCCGCTGCGCATGAAAGGGGTAAGCATCCTAGAATATCCAGTGTATGATTCGGTACGCCTAACGCCCCTATTTGAGCGTGCAGACGAGTTTGATATTATTCATTCTCACGTAGATATCAATGCATTGCCCTATGGCAACTTTATTAAAACTCCTGTAGTTCATACCATTCATGGCGTTATTCCAAAAGTTGCTGAGCCGTTGTATCAACTCCATCGTGATCAGCATTACATCAGCATCTCTGACTCACAACGACGGCATGATTTAGGCTTGAATTATGTACAAACTGTTTATAACGGCATTAATCCTCATACCTATGAGTTTCACGCGGAGGCGGCTGATCCTCCCTACTTAGTCTTCTTTGGGCGGATGTCGCCTGAGAAGGGTCCTCAACTGGCGATCGAAATTGCTAAACGAGCAGGTTGGCATTTGAAGATGGCAGGAAAAGTTGACCCGACCGATCGCGAGTTTTACGAACGAGAAGTGGAGCCCCTCATTGATGGCAAACAAATTGTCTATTTAGGGGAAGCAAATCATGCCCAAAAGAGCGAAATAATGGGACCCGCAGTGGCAACGCTTTGTCCGCTCACTTGGGAAGAACCCTTTGGTCTAGTCATGACAGAATCCATGGTTTGCGGTACACCTGTCATTGCGATCGCCCGGGGGGCAGCGCCTGAGCTGATTTTGGACGGCAAAACAGGTTTCCTTTGCGAAGATGTGGACGCTTGTGTTGAGGCGGTGAGCCAAGTTCAACAGATCGATCGCCGTACCTGCCGCGACCACGTCATTAACCACTTTAGCAATGACCGCATGGTAGATGGCTACGAAGCCGTGTATCGACAGCTTATGGAAGCACGGTTTGCTAAAAATGGACATCTCAAGCACGCAGCAGCGCTTTCTAACTAAAATCAGGCTGGGAGGTTAAGTGTCTGGGATACTTGACCTCTCAACTGGGGCAAAGACCCGATTTACAAAGTCTTTTTTTCAATGTAAAGCTCTTTAAAGCAAAAATTATAGAGAGAAGAACTGATTGCGGAATGTCAGGCTTCGGTTCCATAACCGTTGATTCTTCCTGCTCTGAGCTCTCCTTGCGGATGCAAAAACTAAAACCAGTTCTAAAAACAAGCGGTTCTCTCAGTTTTCGGAACCCTCTCTTGTTCATAATGGATGGCTAGGCAGTAGAAAGTGAGCCGCCCAATGTGATAAGTCACGGAGTTTGGAATTATGGCTGAGATCTTAGAGTTAGATGGAAGAACGTTTGTCCCCGCCGAGCAACTTGCAATACCAGAGTGGTCTTACGTGACAGGAAAACGGTTGCAACCCACCCTCACGTTAAAAGATGATGATTTATTTATCATCACTGATACGTTGGGGAATATCTCTGGCGATGCCAGTGAAGATGGCAACACGAGCTTGGGGCTATTTTGCCGAGACACCCGGTTTTGAGCCGACTAGAACTGCAAATTGAGGGCGATCGCCCGTTCTACTCAGCAGCACTGCTCAAAAAGGCTTTGCCCTATCGGTGCTTTGCGCCAACCCCTATGTAGAAGGTCGGTTGCCCGCCGAAGTCGTCGGTATTCAACGAGACTTAGTGCTCAATGGCGCATTATTTGAAGAGTTTGCCATCACGAACTACAGCCGTGTCCCCATTCAGTTTGAGTTGAGCCTGAGTTTTGATGCTGACTTTGCGGATCTCTTCCAAATTCGAGGTTTCACGCGCGAACATCAAGGACGGCTGTTGCGCCAAGTGGTAGACAGCCCGGAAACCCAGGAAGACTTCACGGCGCTGGCATTAGAAACGGGGCAACTGACCCTCGCCTACCAAGGATTAGACGGAGCTGTGGTGGAGTCGCGGATTCAGTTCTCCAACTTGCAGCCCGACGGCTTTAAGGGCTACACCGCCATTTGGAAGCTAGAGCTAGAATCGCACGAGACTAAACAGTTGGGCTATCGGTTGCAACCCATGACCAGCAATCGTCCGGCTTCGGTGGTCAGTCCGCCTATGACCTTACGACAAGCGATCGCCGCCGAGTCTATGGAAGAAGGAGACTGGCGCGCCTCAGCCACCAAAATTCGTTCTGATAACCGTGCCTTTAATCAGGTCATTGAGCGAGCAGAACAAGACGTTTATTTGCTGCGCCAAAGCTTCGGCAAAGGCAAAGTCTTGGCGGCTGGCATTCCTTGGTTCTCCACCTTGTTTGGGCGCGACTCCATTATTGCCGCTGCTCAAACGCTCATCCTTGATCCCGAAATTGCTCGGCAAACCCTCTACACCCTGGCGCATTACCAGGGCAAAGTCGAAGATGATTGGCGGGAAGAACAACCGGGCAAAATCCTGCACGAACTGCGCCTGGGGGAAATGGCAAGGTGCGGCGAAGTGCCTCACACACCGTACTATGGCACCGTCGATGCGACCCCGCTTTGGCTGTTGCTTTACGCCGACTACTATGCCTGGACCCACGACCAGGAAACCTTAGAGCAACTTTGGGATTGTGCCCTTGCCGCGATGGATTGGATCGATCGCAATTGCCGCCAAACGGGATATTTAGCCTACTACCTAGTCTCTAAGCGCGGGCTGCGAAACCAAGGCTGGAAAGATTCGGAAGACTGCATTGTCTATCGCAATGGCGAATTAGCAGAAGGAGCCATTTCTCTCTGCGAGGTGCAAGCCTATGTCTACGCCGCCAAGATCAAACTCAGCGAGGTCGCCCGAATGAAGAAGCGGTTGGACTTGTCCGATCGCTGGCAGGAGGAAGCCCGGAGTCTCCAAAATCGCTTTAACCGTGACTTTTGGGTAGAAGACCAAGGCTATTGTGCGATCGCCCTGGATGGAGAAGGAAGACCTGTAGATGGCATCACCTCTAATCCCGGTCACTGCCTGGGCTTGGGCATCCTCTACCCCGATAAAGCCAAAAGCGTAGCCGAACGGCTGCAAGCCCCCGATATGTTTAATGGCTGGGGAATTCGCACGCTGAGCAGCCTGTCGCCCGCCTATAACCCCATGGGATATCACATTGGCTCGGTGTGGCCCCACGATAACGGTCTGATTGCAGCAGGGTTGCGATCGCTCGGTCGAGTCGATCAAGCCCTAGAGGTTGCCCAAGGTGTGATTGATATGACGCTTCAGCAGCCTTACCAACGCCCACCCGAATTATTCTGCGGCTATGAGCGCACCGTCGATAATAGCCCTGTCCGCTATCCCGTGGCTTGCTCACCCCAAGCCTGGGCATCCGGAACGATCTTTCAATTTCTACACATCATGGTGAACCTGGCACCCGACGCACCCGGAAACTATCTGCGGATTGTCGATCCGACCTTGCCTGAGTCAGTTCATCACCTCTCTCTGCACAATCTTCGCATTGGGCAAACCTTGGTAGATTTGGAGTTTGAGCGTTCTGGAAACACGACGGCTTGTCGAGTTACTAAAAAGCGAGGCAACTTAAGAGTCATTATTGAGGCGTAAAATTGAGGCGTAAACTTTAGTATCTACTCAAAGAGCGGTTCCCAAGCTTGTGAGATATGACAAGGGGCTTAAGCCCCTTGTTCGGCGAACCCTGATGAACCTCATTAGATTGAGCAATTGCTAGGTGCTCTCAACTTTTGACCGAGGAGCGACCTCCAGCTTTGCGCCCTTGAAAAAGTTGGAATATCTTTAAATGGAATATCTTTAAAAATATTGGGTCATTGTCCGGGTAGTCACCTTTTGCCGGTGTATTAGGCTTGAAAGACTTATGCATCTTCATCCCAACCATCAGTGCTTATCAGGCAATGTCTACAATCAAACCTTCCCATTCACGCAAACTTTGGCGAAGTTGGCTAGAAACCACGATCGCCGCCCTCCTCGTGGTTCAAGTTCAAGGCGCTAGCACCTTTTCTAACACTGCCCTCGCAGATGAACCGAGCGCCTCCGATCGATTGCTCGATCGCACCACGCTCCAGCGCAATTTGCCGTCCCCGTCTCAACCCCAAGCGACCCGCCCCCTGCCTTCTGCTTGGGCGCTCCAAAATTATCAAAACCAGATCTATCAACTGGTTAAGAAGGAAAACCTCAAAGAATCTCCGGCGGGTAGCAAAACGCGCGATCGGGCGCGGACTAAAACCCTAACCACTTTGAGGCAGCTTGATGGACAAAGTAAAGCCAAACTGCTGAAATTTCTCAAAGACTCCAACTTAATTTTGGTAGACAACGCCGTGATTTCTCTCATTGGGGCAGATCTGAGCAACGCCGATCTCAGTAGCTTTAGCCTCAGCAATGCCGACCTACGGGAAGCCGATCTCAACAACACGACATTAACCCGTGCCAATTTAAGCGGAGCCATGTTGTTTCAAGCCAACCTGGGTAGAACGGATGCCAGTTTTGCCAACTTCAGTGGGGCAGAACTATTTCGGGCAAATTTACGAGAGTCCAACCTGTTGTTGGCAAATCTCAGTGGCGCTAAAGCCAAAGGAGCAGATTTGGGTTTTGCAGACTTGTTCTTAGCCAATTTGCGCGGCGTTAATTTAAGCAATGCTAATTTGGGCAGCGCCGACCTTTCCTATGCCAATTTAAGCGGGGCAGAGCTAGGATTCGCTAATTTTGCAGAGGCGAATTTGACGTTTGCCAACCTGATGGGAGCGAAGCTGAATGGGGCAGACCTGAGCAACGCTAGTCTGGCAGGAGCAGACTTACGGGGCGTTGACCTGAGTGGAGCAAGTTTGCGCAATGCTGATTTGAGCCAGGTGAATCTGGAAGGAGCCAACTTGTTTGGGGCAGATTTAAGTGGCGCGTTGCTGACCGATACAACGATGCCGGATGGAAAGATCAAGAAATAGACACTGAGTTCTACGCTGAGGTGAAGGTTTGCCGGAGAGGTCTCGCGGCAATTTTGTGGTGTCGTCCCTGCGCATACTCCTCTACCCAATCTAAGAGGATGTTTTATTTAAGAGGATGTTTTAAAGGTATGGATTATGACCCGAACCGCCCCTAAATCCCCAAAAATGGGGGACTTTGAAGCAGAATTAGCTCAAAAGTCCCCCATTTTTTTGGGGGGAGGGTGGGAGGCAAGTGTAAAGCGCTTTAATACTTTTAAAGCATCCTCTAAAGCAGACTGGATGTAGAGCAGGCTAGGTTAAGGTCAGTTTGTTGGGAAAAGGTTGCAAAGCGTACTCATTATGAGTATGATTAATGAATAGAAAGACGATCTGGAGTTTCAAGGATTCGTTTCAACCATCGATCGCCTTTCTCATCCACCCTCTATGATCAACTTTAAGCCCTACATCCAGAGAGGAAATCAATCATGACCGCTACATTGACCCAAAAAGCAGCTTTAGTGGCAGCCCTCAACCGTCAACAAGCGAATACGCTGGTCACCTATCTCAATTACAAAAAGTATCATTGGTTTACGTTTGGTCCTTTGTTCCGCGACGTTCACCTGTTGTTTGATGAACAAGGGGCTGAAGTCTTTGCCATGCTAGATGAATTGGCTGAACGCAGCCTCATGATTGATGGAACGCCGGTGGGTGATCCAGCAGATTATTTTACGACTGCGACGGTGACTCCATCGGTCGGGCAGCTTTCGGTGAGAGATATGATTGCTGAAGCGATCGCCACTCATGATCTGATCATTGACGAAATGCATCAAGATGCCGAGACTGCGAACAATGCCGGGGATATTGGCACAGCGGATCTGTATACCCGTTTAGTCCAAGTCCATCAAAAACACCGTTGGTTCCTGCGGGAGTTTTTGAAAAAAGGTGATGGTTTAGTGTCGTAGATCAGTTTGCCGCTTCCCAGTTTTGTTTGCTGGGAAGCGGCTTCAAGCTAGAACGCGGTCGTTATCGGTCAGTTGATTAACGTTCAGAGAAATAAAGAAAAGCTGGGTTGGCGGTTGTCATAGCCGAACGTCTTCAAGGGAGCATCCCAGTTTTGCGCCCTCACCCTAATCCCTCTCTCAAAACGGGCTACGGTGTATACATAAGTCTAGACTGGCTTCGTTCCAAGCTTTTTCGCCCCCTAAATCCCCCAAATTGGGG
>JAAUPA010000169.1 GCA_012034615.1 Leptolyngbyaceae cyanobacterium CSU_1_4
CAACCTTGATGTATACCTCAGGCACCTCAGGCACCCCGAAGGGCGTAATGTTGACCCACGGAAATTTGGTGACGCAAGTGACTTCGGCGGCGACTGTAGTTTTGCCTCAGCCGGGCGATCGGGTTCTGAGCATTCTCCCCATTTGGCACTGCTACGAGCGCACGTTTGAATACTTCATTTTTGCCCACGGCTGCACTCAGATTTACACCAATATTCGCTACGTTAAGAAAGATATTAAAGAATTCAAACCGCACTACATGGTGGGTGTGCCGCGCCTATGGGAGTCCATTTATGAGGGCATTCAAAAGCAGTTCCGCGATCAGCCAGCCCAGCGGCAAAAGTTAGTGGAGTTTTTCCTCAAAAATAGCTTGCAGTACGTTAAAGCGCGACGGTTGCTGCAAGGGCTTGACCTGGAAAACATGAATCCTTCGGGGGTGGAGAAACTGGTGGCAATGGCGAAAATGCCTGTTCTGTGGGCAATTCACCAAGCGGGCGATCGCCTCGTTTACCGAAAAATTCGGGCGGGCACAGGCGGAGCGGTGAAATTTTTGGTCAGCGGTGGCGGTTCGATCGCCGAATTCTTAGAAGACTTCTTTGAAATCGTGGGCATCAACATTTTGGGCGGCTACGGACTCACCGAAACCTCGCCTATTACCAATGTCCGCCGCCCTTCTGCTAATCTGCGCGGTGCCGATGGTCAACCCTTCCCCGACACCGAAATTCGTATTGTGGATTTGGAGAGCCGCAAACTGCTTGCTCCAGGCAAACAGGGCTTAGTGCTAATTCGGGGCCCGCAAGTGATGCAGGGCTATTACAATAACCCAACGGCAACGGCAAAGGCGATCGATCCAGAAGGCTGGTTTGACACCGGAGACTTAGGCATGGTGGTGGGTGCGGGGCATTTGGTCATTACCGGACGGGCGAAGGATACGATTGTGCTGACCAATGGCGAGAACATTGAGCCCCAGCCCATTGAAGATGCGTGTCTGCGAAGTGCCTATATCGACCAGCTCATGCTGGTCGGACAAGATCGGCGATCGCTGGGCGCACTCATTGTTCCTAACCTAGAAGCCTTGCAAAAATGGGCAGAAGCCAATCATCCCAGCGCCCTGACTGCCGATGGTGTGGATGTTAAGAATCGGGCGATCGAAGATTTATTCCGCCAAGAATTAACCCGCGAAATCAAAGATCGCCCCGGCTATCGTCCCGACGATCGGGTGGGTCCTTTTCGTCTGCTGCCCGAAGCCTTTTCGATTGACAATGGGCTACTGACCCAGACCCTCAAAATCCGCCGCCCCGTTGTGGCGGAACGCTATCGCGGTATGATTGACGAGATGTTTGCCTAAGCAATTTGTCCAGATTATTTGCCTAGGTTGTTTGTCTAAAATTGAGTGCATTCCATCAGCGCTTTATTAAAGTAAGCAATGACTTTTGCCCTCCTTTGACCCCTTGTTCACTTTTTTAGCCGAGTATTCATGGAAGTTTCTCAGTCTCACCTCCTCCTCAAACGCGCCGTCAACATCAAGGTTATTGTTACTCCTCGCTGGAAAGAGGAAGTGCAAGAACAATTGCAAACCCAAATTAACCAGCTTGATGGTCAACTTCAGCAGCTCGATGGTCAGGGTCAGCGCATGGTTGCTGAAATGCAAAAGCAAGGCGGTCAGTCTTCTGACCCGATGGTGATGCAGCAGGTTTCTAACATTCAGGTGCAGGTCAACCAAAAGAAAAGCGAAATCCTGGAAAAGAAAAATCAGATTCTTCAGCAGCTCCAGCAGGTACAGCTTCTTGAGATGGATCAAGAAGTTGGACAAGGACAAATTGAAGGGCTTTTTCGGGTAGAAACTGGCGATAACCTGATCAGCAAAATGCAGGTTGAAGTCCTGTTGCGGGATGGGGTTGTCCAAGAAATTCGTGGAGATCTGTAGTCATGATTAGTGAAGTGTTTATGCCTGCCCTTAGTTCTACGATGACTGAAGGCAAAATCGTCTCTTGGGTCAAAGCACCCGGAGACAAAATCGAAAAGGGCGAAACGGTTGTAGTGGTTGAGTCTGATAAGGCTGATATGGATGTGGAGTCGTTTTATGAGGGCTACCTAGCCACTATCATGATTCCTGCGGGCGAGTCGGCAGCCGTAGGAGCAGCGATCGCCCTGATTGCTGAAACCGAAGCCGAAATCGACACCGCCATTCAACAAGCCACTCAAGCCTCAGCACCCGCCGCTCGTCCTGCCCCGGTTGCTGCCTCGGTTGCTGTCGCTGCTGTCGCCGAAGCCCCTGCTGTTCCTCAAAATGGCAGAACGGTTGCGTCTCCCCGTGCCCGTAAATTGGCAAAAGATCTCCGAGTTGACCTGAACACGCTCCGGGGCAGCGGTCCGCACGGACGAGTGGTGGCGGAAGATGTAGAAGCGGCTGCCGGAAAGACGGCTGCTCCTGGTGCGGTTCCGACCGTTGCGCCATCTGTTATGCCGACTGTTGCACCCCCGGTCGCCCCATCTCCAGTTGTCGCTGCGATCGCCCCCACCGTCAAAGCGGCAACTCCTGCCTCTACCCAACCTGGACAAATTGTCCCCTTCAATACGTTGCAAAATGCCGTCGTACGCAACATGATGGCAAGTTTGCAGGTTCCCACCTACCGCGTGGGCTACACCATAACCACCGATGGTCTAGACAAGCTCTACAAGCAAATCAAGTCTAAGGGGGTCACGATGACTGCCTTGTTGGCAAAAGCAGTTGCCCTGACGCTGCAAAAGCATCCTCTGCTGCATGCCTACTACACCGAGCAGGGCGCAGCCTATCGCTCTGCCATCAATGTGGCGGTGGCGGTGGCAATGGACGATGGTGGATTGATTACGCCAGTCCTGCAAAATGCCGACCAAGTAGATATTTACAGCCTGTCGCGCACCTGGCGAGATTTGGTCGAGCGATCGCGCGCTAAGCAGCTTCAGCCCGATGAATATAGCTCTGGGGGCTTCACGCTTTCTAATTTGGGGATGTTTGGGGTCGATCGCTTCGATGCCATTCTCCCCCCTGGGCAAGGTTCTATCCTGGCGATCGGGGCATCGCGTCCCCAAGTGGTGGCAATGCCCGATGGCATGATGGGCATTAAGCAACAAATGCAGGTCAACATGACGTGCGATCACCGGATTATCTACGGTGCCGATGCGGCTGCCTTCCTTCAAGATCTAGCTAAACTGATTGAAACGAATACTCAGTCCTTAACGCTGTAGACTGGCGGCTGCAAAGCTTTGTGGAACGAGCGAGAGGCTTGCTCCACAAGACTTCAAACTTTTTCCTGGGGCGGCGGCGAGATTCTCCACTGGGTCAACCCTTGGTCTATTTCTTGTAGTAGCTCAAAATCTTCGGGCAAAAGGGGATGGCTCGGATAAGATTGCTTCTCTAAGAAGGTAAACGCTTGCCGAAATTCTGGTGGGCTGGCAGGAATGGGCGAGTCAAAATGGCAGGGAATGATTCGTTGAAAGTTCCATTGGCTCACCCGATCAGCCCAGTCTAAGGTTTCCTTGGGCGATCGATTCAAAATCAACGTCTGCAAAATTGGGGCAACCAATAAGCGCCCCTCACCCCGCAACGCCTCAAACGATCGCTGCCAATCTTTTTGCCACCGAAACGGAAACAACCCAAAATAAGCTTTTTTAGAGCGATCGCGCGCTTTCCGGGCATCTTTGAAGGCTTGACCAATGGCGATCGGTTCCAACACACTGGGGCGGAAATAAAAAGCGAAGAGTGAAATGCGCTGCCATCCTTTACGAAAAGTCGCCTCATTCGCTTCAACCGTATCAAACGCCTGATCTCTAGCATGAAACATCAATGCATCAGGGTGGAGCCGGACGATCGCCGGGGGAGCTTCGGGCACGACTAACACTGTGTCAGTGACAAGCAGAGTTTGCGATCGGCGATCAAAAAAAGCGACCTCTCCAAACGTTCCTAGCCCTAAGTCGATCGTCAAAATGGCATAATCAAACTGCTCCCCAAAGGGGATCTCGTGACTCTGTTCCGGCAAAACATGGGTTCGTCCCCTTGGAAAACCTAACCAACTCAGCGGCAAACTGATTGGAAAACTCCACTGATTCGGAGCAACATACACCTGAGCCTGCGGAAATTTTCTTGCAAAAGGTCCTACAAAAACTTTGTGCTCCAAGCCGGAGACCGTGGGCAAAATAATATACTTCAGCGATCCATACTGCGCCACCAACTCTTCCACAAGCCCGATACATTCGGGAGTAGGCGCAACAGGCGCATAGACCAGCAGACCGCCCTCATCCAACCGCACCACCGTCATGCGAATGGGCACTGCCACGTACAAAATGCCCTGAAGTTGGTCAAACGTCCAAACTCTATCTTTGACGATTTCCGTACGCAGGGTGCGCCGCTGACCATAAGGATACAGGGGAACCGTGAACCAAAAGCGCCATGACCAATCTCGGCGGTTCTTCACCCGATCGCTGGGTTCTGTCATGGGCGTTGCTCCTCAGTCCTGTCCAATCATCCTATCAAAGTTGCTTGTAGGCATTCCTTTAGTGTCTCATGGCGCTGGTGTCTCATGGCGCGCTGCTTCACAGATCCCGCAACGATCGCCCTTTCTCTTCTGTGCCTAATGTTTATTCTGAAGACGAGCCAGGAGCTAGAGCAAACTCATCTTCAGAATAAACAGCCTGCGTCACAAACGGCAAACTTGCGCCCCGTAGCCCCCGCTTAATTCGTTCAGGCGTTTCTGGAAAAACCACAAACAAGGGATAGGTCTCCTCTGAGGCTTCACTGAGAATATGTTGGTACTGCTCGGGCATTTGCCACTCATAGCCCGTGTTGAGGCAGATTTGGGTTTGCCGCCAGCGTCCTAGCAAGTTTGAAAAATCTTCTGAAGGACGATGAATAAAGACTAAAATATCGCCTCCCATCTTAATTTTCCATTCTGGGTCGCACATCAAAATAGCCACATCACAAGGAAGGCGCAGCACCTCACTGGCTCCTCCTGTCGCAACCGACTTCGCCCCGCGAATTCGCACGAGCGGCAATGGCACCGTAATCACGCTCTCCTCGGGGCGGCGCATACTCGGAATCATTTCCAGGTAAGGACGAAACTCTTTCAGGAGCGCGATCGCCCCTAAATAATCGCTGTATTCAGCCAGCAACTCTTCGTAATCCGCTTGTTTAACAGTCATATTGTAAAGGGAGCCAAACTTTAGCCTTTAATCGCATCCATAATTCCAAAAATGGGCAAATACATTGCCACCAGAATCGAACCCACCATTCCTCCCAATACAATAATCATAATGGGCTCAATCAGGCTCGTAATTCCTTTAACGGCTTGCTCCACCTCATCCTCATAAAAATCAGCCACCTTCATCAGCATGGTGTCAATTTCTCCTGTTTCTTCGCCAATGCTAATCATCTGAATCGCCATGATTGGGAAAACATGCTCCCGTTGCAACGCCAGACTAATCATGCCTCCGGTTTGCACTTCTTTCCGGGCTTCATCAACGGCATTGGAAATCACCTGGTTACCGGCTGTATCTCGCACAATCTCTAGAGCAGTCAAGATGGGTACGCCGGATCGAGATAAGGCACCAAAGGTACGGCAAAAACGAGCCGTAGCAGTTTTCTGAATGAGGTCACCAAATAAAGGCATTTTGAGGAAGAAGCCATCCATCGTGACTCGCCCTATATCTGTGCTGTAGTAGCGCTGGTAAGCAAAGACGAGAATCACGATCGTGCTGATCAAAATCCCCATATAGAGCGGCGTTCTTAGAAAATCACTAATGCCAATCATGAACGCTGTAAAAGGCGGCAGCTTAGCATCTAGCTCTTTAAAGATATTGGCAAAATTGGTAACAAGAAAATACACATTCCTAAAAAGATCGTGACCGCAATGAAACCGACCGCAACCGGATAAGTCAGCGCCGATTTAATTTGGTTTTGCAGCCGGGCAACATCTTCTAACAGTTTTGCCAAACGGTTCATCACTTCATCCAGAACCCCGCCCACTTCTCCAGCTTCCACCATACTGACGTACAAATCATCGAAACACTCAGGATGCTTACGCATAGAATCAGATAAATTGACCCCCTGCTGCACATCAGCACTGATGCCTTGAAGCGCTTTTTTAAGCTTGGGATTAGGACATTGGTCAGACAAAATTCCTAGCCCTCGCACCATTGCCACCCCCGCGTTGATCAGCACTGCGAACTGGCGCGAGAAGACAGCTTTATCCTTAACCGTTACACTAGCCATTGAGTTCTGGATCTCTTGGAAGTCCAGAGAGCTTAGCTTTTGTGCCAGCCCCTGATCTTCTTTAAGCTCCTGAACAAACAAGCCCCGTTCGCGCAAAGCAGTCCGAGCTTCACCCGGTGACTCTGCACTAATCTTCTCTTTTCTAGGATTTCCTTTCGTATCTCTGGCTGTAACAACGTAGGTAGGCATGGCTTAAAACCGCTAAAGAGATCTAATTACTTAGCTGCAACGCCGGGTTTAGCCCCGACGGGTGGACCAATCAGACGCTGTAATTCGTCGGGTCTAGAAGTTCTTGACATGGCTGACTCAAACGAAATAGTGCCTGCCTTATATTGGTCAGCCAAAACTTTTTCAAGCGTGACCATGCCCAATTTACCCCCGGTTTGAATGGCTGAGTAAATTTGCGAAGTCTTGCCTTCTCGAATCAGGTTAGAGATAGCCGGGGTAATGACCATGATTTCTTGAGCCATGACCCGCCCAAATTCGCCTGGTTTAGGATTCTTCTTGGGAACCAGTGTTTGGCTAAAGACGGCAACCAGGGAGTTGGAAAGCTGTACCCTGACTTGAGTTTGCCGCTCAGAAGGAAATACGTCGATCATCCGATCCACGGTTTGGGAGGCAGAACTGGTGTGCAGGGTGCCAAAAACCAAGTGCCCGGTTTCTGCGGCGGAAATTGCTAGGGAGATGGTTTCCAAGTCTCGCATTTCACCCACCAGGATGATGTCTGGATCTTCCCGCAGAGCGGCTTTGAGCGCATTAGCAAAGCTCTTCGTATCTTCGCCCAATTGCCGCTGGTGAATCAGGCTCTTGATCGGTTCGTAAACAAATTCGATCGGGTCTTCAACCGTTAGAATATGCTCGGCTCTGGTACGGTTGATCAGATCAATCATTGCCGCTAGGGTAGTGGTTTTGCCAGAGCCTGTTGGACCTGTGACCAGAATTAGTCCGCGTGGTTTTTCAGACATTTCTCGGACAATATCGGGGAGCCCTAGCTTGTCGAAGTTGGGAATTTTGGAGCTGAGCGCCCTCAGACAGGCTGCATAGGTGCCTCGATCTTTGTAAACGTTGACCCGGAAGCGAGCCAGACCTTTGACACCGTAGGAACAGTCTAGCTCCCAGTTTTGCTCTAGGGCTTTGCGTTGGTTGTTGTTGAGCATACTGAAGATGAGACGCTGGCACTCTTCAGAGGTCATGGGTTCATCGCCAATGGGTTTTAGGTGCCCACTGACCCGAAAGTAGGGAGGCAGCCCCGCTGAGAGGTGCAAGTCGGAGCCACCCATTTCAACCAGTTGCTCCATCAAGTCTTCGATCATTAATTCCATGTCAGTTTCTCCTGCAAAGTAAGGTGGCTAAAATTCAGGTGGCTATTGAGGGATACGTTCTAAGGGTCTTGATAGATTTAGTCTTGGAACCGGGATGTGGTGCAGTATGGGCATTCCAGCCATTCTTGTTTGAGTTCGGCGGCGCAACAGCGGCAGGTGAGGGAGCTTTTACGCTTGGCTTTGAGTTCGGCTTGCAAGCCGGTGTCGGTGAAGGTGACGCGATCGACTTCTTCCAAGGTGGTCGAGCCTTGGCGAACTAAGTCGAGGCTATAGGCGAGCAGGGTTTTCATCCCTTCTTCAACGGCTGCTTCTTTAATGTGCTCGGTCGGCGCGCTTGAGTGATTAGGGCTTGCACTCTCTCGGTGACTTGCATCACTTCGTAAACGCCGCAGCGTCCTTTGTAGCCGATGCCTTTGCAGGTCGTACAAAGAGTGTTGCTGGCGATCGCCCGTTGCGTCTCTTCCGGAGTCAAAGAATTGGCTTTATAAAGCATCATTCCAGCATCCGAAGAACTGGAAAGCCCGTATCGCCCCAGTTCTGCCGCAGTGGGAGTGTAAGGAATGCGGCATTCTGAACACACTTTCCGCATGAGCCGCTGTGCCAGTACGCCAATGAGGGAGCTAGAAACCATGAAAGACTCTACGCCCATTTCGTCTAGACGAGCGACTGCACTGGCTGCGTCATTGGTGTGAAGGGTCGTTAAAACAAGGTGACCTGTGAGAGCCGCTTCGATCGCCGTTTTCGCTGTCTCTTTATCCCGCGTTTCACCGACTAGAATCACGTCCGGATCTTGCCGCAGAAACGCCCGTAGAATCGAGGCAAAATCCATGCCTTTTTCCCGAATCACCTGCACTTGGGTTAAACCAGGTAAGGAATATTCGATCGGATCTTCGGCAGTGCTGATGTTTACGCCGGGGTCGTTGCGTTCGGCAAGGGCTGAGTAAAGCGTGGTGGTTTTACCTGAGCCTGTGGGACCTGTGACCAGAATCAGACCAAAGGGGCGAGACACCATTTCTTGAACGATGTGGAGCGTGTCCATATCGGTAATCAGTTTGTCGAGTCCGAGTTGGGTCGTGGAGTTGTCGAGAATTCGGAGTACAACTTTTTCGCCATAGCGGCTGGGCAGCGTGTTAACCCGAAAGTCTACTTTTCTGCCGTCAAAAATTCTCCGAATCCGACCGTCTTGAGGCATCCGGCGTTCGGCGATGTCTAGGTTTGAGATGATTTTGAAGCGGGCGGTAACTGCCTGAATAATTTTCTTGGGCAGCGGATCGAATGCCTCGCGGAGAACGCCGTCTTTGCGAAAGCGGATGCGCAGATATTCTTCTTGGGGTTCGATGTGAATGTCTGAAACGCCCTCTTGGAGAGCTTTGACCAGAATTTTGTTGGCAAGGGCAATGACGGGGGCAGCATCGGCATCGGCAAGAGCGGCATCTAGGTTGGATTCTGCATCGTCGGCAGGCTCTTCTAGATCCATGTAGTCGAGGCTTTCAAGGTCTGACTTAACATCGACCTTGGCATGGAATTCAATTTCTCTTTGCTTTTCGTCTCGTTCGTCTAAAAATTGAGAAATTAAGCGCTGGTAGTCTTCCGCGGTGATGACCATGCGCTGCAAGCTTAGTCCTTGGGGGCGAAGGATGCGGTTGAGGTCGTCTTGGGCGCAAGGTCGTCGGGGTTGACCATTGCGACTAATACGGAGGGTGGCTCGTCGTTGCGCGAGAGGGGAATGAGGCGGTAGCGGCGGCAAACATCTACTGGGATGAGCCCGTCGATTAACTGGGTGAGCTGGTTGGAGCTGATCTGGCTAATTTCGGGGTCGAGGGATTCGACCCCGTAGAGAATTTTGAGTTCAAAGAGCTGTTGCTTTTTGTATTGGCGCAGTAGATCAGGGGGCAACTGTTGCCCTGTAATCATTGCCAGTACGTCAGTCAGGGGTCTTCCTGTTTTGCGGCTGTCAACTAGGGCTTGCTGCATCTGTTCCTTGCTGGCATAGCCAGATTGGATCAGCTTGTTATTAAACGGCGAAAAGTTATGTTGTACGACCAGGGCACGCCGCTGAGACGAGGAATTAGTCATAGCTGAGGCAAGTGTTTGATTACAGTTAGGTTGATTGTTCCCAGAATGCTTTGCCAAACTCACCTAGGAAAATCAGCAATGTGTTCTGGTAGCACAATTGCCAGAATCCAGGGTTTCGCTATCCTAATGTGTAGGTTGAATTTACTCTTACTATCCCCCTATCCCCAAGATTTTCCTATGCTGTCGCAACTTGTGAGTCCAATGGTTCGCACGCAAATTCGCCTCTTGGCTAATAGTCAGGCGACTCGTTCAACGCTGATGACGACGATCGCCCAGTGGCTGGGTTTCTTGGGCGTTCAGGCACAGGTGACGCATTTGGACACAGCGACTAATCAGATTCAGGTTTGTTTGACGGTGGGTAAGCCAAATTCTTGCGAGTCGCATGATTGGCAGAAGATTTTGACGAATTTAGATCAGGGAAAGGCGATCTCTTCGAGTGACCTGCAAGGGGTTGCTCCCTCTTCTTTGGTAATGACAGAACAGCAGGAACGCAAGCTGCAACGGCTGTTGGCATACATGATTCAGGCGGGAGAACCGGATGTGAATTGGGAGGGATTGGCTCCGCAGTTGCAAAAGCTGGGATTTGAGGAGGGAATGTTGTTGGGCATTAGGGCGGCGTTGAAAGTACCGCAATCCTTAGAAATCTTGATGGAAGGACTAGATCCAGATGTGGCGGCGATCGCCCTTTCTAAAGCCGTGGGGATTGCGCTGTTAGATCGGCAGGTTAATTCCCATGAAGATAAAGCGTTGTCGGCTTTGCTAGAGGCGATGAAGGGATAGTGTCCTCTACTGGGAAAGGAGCGCTCCAAGGGAAAAGTAGTCAAGCAATGGGTAATTAAGAGGGCTACAGAAAATTGGCTAGTAGATTATTCAGCCTACGAAGACCTCAGCTTCTTCCTAACTCCCCAAATTTGGAAGATATACGGAGAATTTCCACCTAACTCCCTACCTATGGGTTACTAGTTGTACGAAGTCCACTTTAATAACTGAATAAAGGGAGTTAGGTGGACTTTGTCTATCTAATAAGATCGTTAGCTGGCTCCGCTGACAGGTCTTACACTTGTTGATGAAGGCGATCGACTACTGGGAAAAGAACCCGGAGCGATCGGTTGAGCCAGAGAGAGGCGATCGGGAATAGTAGAGTGAATGAGGGCGATCGGGGGTGAGGGATGAGTGAAGTACAGAGAGGCGATCGAGA
>JAAUPA010000170.1 GCA_012034615.1 Leptolyngbyaceae cyanobacterium CSU_1_4
CGTTGAGGGCTTTGACGGTTCTCTCACAATCGGATACGGTTGAGGGATTCATCTAAACTCACCACACTTCTGCACTCCTGTCAATGCGTAAGTCCTAAGTTCAATGGATGGGAAGCTTTTATGCAGACTTCTGAAAGACAATTGCTTGAATCGAAACTGGGGAAAGTTGGCAGTGTTTTACGTTTAACTGGGTGGATTGGACTTTGTGTACAAATTGCCTTTGGAGCTATTTCTTTGCTGATGGTTCTCTCAGCGATCTTGGGTCGAAATTTTAGCCAAGCCGCTACAGTTGCGCCGGGTGTGCCTCCGCGTGTTGCGGATAACTTGGGTCTGGGGCTGACTCCGGGCATTGGGGTGGGAATATTTTGGGCTGTCTCTGGAATTGTGGTGTTGCTCTGTGGAATTTACTTTGCGTTTCGTCAAACACGATTTGCAAAACGCTTGCGCCACGCAGACACTATGCAACATCCGACGAAATCACAGGTCATCAATATTTTGCGCTTAGGCGTAATTGTCGGCTTAGTTGGAATGCTGCTCACTATTATAGGAGGAGGAGTATCTCTAGGCGTGTTGTTCTCGAAAGCGATCGCCCAGCCTCAAGGAGTAGCGATTTATGACCCAACTCGCATTATCCGTCCCATTGATGTGGTAGTGGCGGTGGCAAATATCAGTGGCATTGCCGCTCATTTTATGGGTACTGTTGGTTCACTGAGTGTATTTGAGTGGCTACATCGCTAGTTCATCCACAAGGTAATTCTGTGAGTAATTCCCTTAGCAATTCTATGAATAGCTCTATGAGAAAAAGCCGATGCGCCAACTTCTTATTCAAGTACCACAAGGATATGGAAAAACTGTCCTAGAGATTGCAAGAGCCTGTGAGGGCAAAAATCTGGCTCAAACTGAAGCAGCGGGAGTGGAGCGATCGCTGGATTTAGTATTTGTTCATATCTCTAACGGTAAAGTTGAGGACCTACTCGGTAAGCTGCAAGATCTCCCAGACTTAAGTTTTACGTTGCTACCAACGGGCATCATGGCACTGTATCCGCCTGCTGACGCTGCTCCTGAACAGGTTACCAGCGTTGGAGAGCGCAGCCCGATCGAAATTTTTTGTCGGGTCTACAAAGTACTGGATCTTGGAAAGGTTTTCTCAGCTACGCGGCGATCGCCGGGGTTGTGGTTTGGATTGGTTTGTATACCAACACAAGCTACCTATTGGTGGCGGCAATGCTGCTAGCTCCGTTTGCCAGTCCTGCCATGAACACCGCCCTAGCAACGGCAAGGGGCGATCTCAAACTGCTTCGGCGTAGTCTGGTTCGGTATTGTGCTGCCTTAAGCGTTACGATCGCCACGGCGGCAGTGCTTAGTGGGATTCTCCAGCAACAGATCCCATCAAATTTAATGATAGACAGCAGCCAAATTTCGGCGGTTTCTGTTTTAATTCCCTTGGCAGCCGGAGCAGCCGGAGCACTCACCTTGATTCAATCCGATCGCAGCAGTTTAGTATCGGGAGCTGCAACCGGAATGTTGGTCGCGGCTTCCCTGGCTCCACCCGCAGGCATCATTGGCATGGCAGGGGCGATCGGACGGTGGGATTTGGTGATCAATGGACTGTTTTTACTGCTGCTGCAATTAGGCGGCATCAATCTCTCGGCTGCATTACTATTTCGCTTATTTGGTGGACTATCGACCCAGGGAAGCCGCTATCGACGGGGTCAGCGAAGCATCTTTCCGATCGGGGTAGGACTCAGCATAATTGTGCTAACAGGTTTGCTGATTTGGCAGTTTTCCAGCTCTCCTAACTTACAGCGTTCTAGTCGTGCCCAGCGGGCAAATGCTGAATTGCAGCAGGTGGTACAACAAATAATTTGTTCAGCTTGTGGAGGCTAACGCTCGCTTTACCAGAGCCAACACTAAGGCAAAATACATTGCTGTGTGTTGTGTATGTTCAGCGGCAGCCAGGGGTAACGCGATCGGCTGAACAAATTCGGGCTGATCTTACTCAAGCCATTCAAACTCGTCTGTTAACACAAAATTTTAGTGCGACACCGCTTGTAAATGTGATTGTGCTGGAAGCCCCTGCTGTTAAACCTAGCACCAAACCATTGTGATGCAGCAATTCGACCGACCTGAAAAGCAAGCCATAGAACAGGAACAGCAGGAAATTTTGCAGCAGCTTGAAGATTGGCTAGAGCTGCCTATGCTAGTGTTAAGCTTTACCTGGCTCGGTCTATTTGTGGTAGAACTCACTGGGGGTTTAAATCCGCTTCTAGATACAGTCAGCATCGTTATTTGGGGCATATTTATTCTTGAATTTATCCTCAGATTATCCCTTGCGCCACGCAAAATTTCCTATCTTAAAACAAGCTGGATCACAGCAATTTCACTGCTTTTGCCTGCTTTACGAGTGTTACGATTCTTGCGCATCATGCGAGTTTTACAGACTACACGAGCAATCCGAGGTTTGCGTTTACTCCGTGTCCTGACTCGTACCAATCGGAGTATGCGATCGCTGACAGCTAACTTTGCTCGGCGTGGCTTTGGCTATGTAGTATTAACAACAATTATTATTACCCTAGCTGGATCTGCGGGAATGTATGCTTTTGAATATGAGGCTGCGTCCCCTGGATTTGAGAGCTATGGTACGGCGCTTTGGTGGACCGCTATGCTCATGACCACCATGGGATCAGAGTATTTTCCTAAAACGCCAGAAGGTCGCATTCTCTGTTTTCTGCTGGCACTGTATGCATTTGCTGTGTTTGGCTACGTAACCGCGACTTTAGCCACATTTTTCATTGGGCAGGATGCCGATGATGGTGAAGCAGAAATTGCTGGAGTAAAATCGATCGCTGCTCTCCGAGACGAAATTATAGCGTTGCGAACAGAGATTCACAGCTTAAGACAGGAAAATAAACTCCCTTAGGTAGAAGTTAATTCCGCTGATGTCTCCTACGATGCAATTGATATTTACAATAGTCGTGGAATGAATGCAGAAGTATCTACTCTCTTAGAGAAAATACAGATAATGCTCAATAGCTTTATCACCTTGTTACCTAATCTGGTACTAGCGCTAATTGTCTTTGCTGTATTTTTCTTGATTGCCAGAGCGATTAAAAAAGTTGTTAAAAAATTGACCCGTGATCGCCGCCATGCTCGCAATCTGGGGATGGTACTAGGACGACTGGCACAAGGAACCACTATTTTGGTGGGCTTGTTTATAGCATTGTCAATTGTGATTCCCTCTCTTAAAGCAGGTGATCTGGTGCAGCTCCTAGGCATCAGCGGAGTGGCGATCGGCTTTGCTTTTCGAGATATTCTGCAAAACTTTCTGGCGGGTATTTTGATTTTATTAACCGAACCTTTTCAAATTGACGATCAAATCGTTTTCAAAGATTTTGAGGGGACTGTAGAAAACATTCAAACCCGAGCGACGATTATTAAAACTTATGACGGTCGGCGTATTGTCATTCCCAATTCTGAGCTATTTACTAATGCTGTGACGGTAAACACAGCGTTCGAGCATCGACGTTTAGAGTATGACATTGGCATTGGCTATGGTGATGATATTGATGAAGCTAAACGGTTAATTTTGGAGGCAATGTATCATACCGATGGCGTGTTAAAAAATCCTGCCCCCGATGCAATTGTGGTCGAATTGGCGGATAGTACAATTCACATTCGCGCTCGCTGGTGGGTTAAGCCACCCCGTCGGGCAGATGTTCTCGACCTTCAAGATCAAGTCTTGACTCACATTAAAAACAAACTGACGGAGAATGGCATTGATCTGCCCTTCCCAACGCAGCAAATTCTATTTCATGATCAGACTGAGGAAATAGATGGCGATCGGGCGCATCAACGGGAAGGTTGGCCTGCTGGGAAAAATCGAGTGCCGCGATCGCGCAGTATTAGTAGCTCACTCAAAAGACTTGCCGAGATCAAGTCTCAGCAAAATGGGGCTGACACCCCCAGCGCTGAGCATTCTTCGACGGTAAAGGAATAGCGAATGAGAACTAAGTTCAGTAAGCTTTTAGATTCGCTTCATTCTAGCTTTTGGTTTATCCCAACGCTGATGGTCGTGCTGGCGATCGGGCTTTCATTCTTGCTGATTCAAATTGATCAGACTCTGCAACCTAATGTAATTGGACAGTTTGGCTGGACGTATTCTTTAGGTCCAAATGGTTCACGAGCTATTCTTTCTGCCATTGCGGGTTCAATGGTCAGTGTCGCTACAACTGCGTTCTCTATCACGATCGTCGCCCTCCAGCTTGCATCCTCACAATTTGGTCCACGCTTGCTGCGTAACTTTATGCAAGATACTGGTAATCAGGTTGTGTTAGGAACTTTCATTTCCACATTTGTTTATAGCTTAATGGTGCTACGGACTATTAATGGGGTTGAAGAAGATGAATTTGTGCCGCATCTTGCCGTCACCACTGGTATTGGACTAGCGATCGCCAGCATTGGAGTTTTAATCTATTTCATTCACCATGCAGCAACTTCTATTCAAGTGGATCAGGTCGTTAATAAGGTGGGATGTGAGTTAGATGACGCGATCGATCGCCTTTTTCCCTATAAGATTGGACACAGTGGCTCAAAGCATTGCTCTGAGCCTTCAATATCAAGCATTCCAGCCAATTTCGATCGCGATGCCTGCCCAATTCCGGCTACCAAAAGTAGCTATATTCAGGCGATTGATAGCCACCAACTCATGAAAATTGCACAAGAAAGCAACTTGTTGCTTCGCCTTCAGCAGCATCCTGGAGATTTTGTTGTTAAGGGAAGTCCTTTAGCGTGGGTCTATCCGATAGAATCTGTTCATAAAAAGCTGATTGAACAGATTCACAATGCCTTTGTGCTAGGTTCACAGCGTACTGATCAGCAAGATGTAGAATTTTCAATTAATCAACTGGTTGAAATTGCGGTTCGGGCTCTTTCACCGGGTATCAACGATCCATTTACTGCTGTTCGTTGTATTGATCAACTCAGTGCAGCACTTTGTCATTTGGCGCAAAAAGAAATTCCTTCTGCTTATCGTTATGATGACCAAGATCGCTTACGTGTCATTGCAGAATCCGTAACGTTTGCGAGTATGACCGCTGCCGCCTTTAACCAAATTCGGCAGTATGGTCAAACTAGCGTAGCCGTTACCATGCGGTTGTTAGAAGCGATCGCCGTCATTGCCCCATTTACACAGACCCAAGCTGACCGAGACGCATTGCTGCACCACGCCAACATGATTGAGCGCGGTAGTCACGAAGGAATTGCAGAAGAGCTAGATCGCAAAGATATAAAACAGCGATATCTATTTGCTGTGAAGGCGATCGAGCAAAATTGATATAAGGAGTACAGGGAGAAAGATGTTGATTCTAAACTGGAAAGGATATCGCTTTGCTGCTTGGGTTAAACAAGCCTTATAAGAAATTGCTGTTTTTGCTGCTGTTCAAGAAAAATGGCTAAAAGCTCAAATTTTAATGAATACAACTTGGAGAGACTAATGAATCGTTTATCTTCTTTTTTGTTAACTGTTCTGTTAATCAACCTATGGGGGACGGTGCCGAGCCAGTCGGCGATCGCCCAACCCGAGTATTGTCATGATCCTGGACCGATTCCTGCCACTGAGGCAATCAAAGAGCTAGAACTGCCTCAGTTTGGCGTGGTTCTTAGCATTCCCGCCAACTTTAGATCCATTCTTCGCAATAATGGCGCAGTTGAAATTGTGAATCCTGGGACTTATGAAGTTCTCACTTGTGTGGCACAAGGCGGACAAGCGCTAGGTCGCGGCTATGCTTCTGTTATTGTACGTGCAATTAATAATTCCGAGCAGCTTAATTTACAGCAGTTTGTTGAACAAAATACTCGATTACAAGGACATGTTTCTTCATACTCTCTGGGCGATCGGCAAGGATATTTAGTAGAATCACGTTCAGATAACAGCGCTCAATTTTGGATTAATTCACCGAACCACTTAGAAGTTATTGTGATCTCGGCGGGCTGCGACTGCAAAGGAATGCGCGATCGCCTAGTTTCAATTCTCGATCGATCTAGTCTATTAGCAGATTACTCAGTTGCTCAATAAGAGAGTGTTTGTAAATATAAATAACGCTCCGAACCGCCCCCTAAATCCCCCAAATTGGGGGACTTTGAATCAACCCATCGGCTCGAAGTCCCCCCAATTTGGAGGGTTGGGGGGGCTAGGGTAAAGCGATACGCTTATTTACAAACACTCTCTAAGGCTTCAATGGCTGTAGCTTAAAGAAAAACTCCGTTCACTTTTAATGGGCTTCTACCTGATCGATAGTCTTAAATAACTGTTAAAATCATGAGTCAATCTTAAGGACAGACAGGAACTTACGACTGATTAAGGAGAAGAGCTTGTTCAACGATTTTCGTAAACGATTTCAGCGCTTCCGGCACAAAGGAGCAACACTGCTTCAATTACAACAGATCCAGACGGACTTACTCCTGGAAGCTACGCCTGATGCATCCTATCTGGCTTTAATTGTGGGTTCCTGTGCGATCGCCACTTTTGGTTTATTATCCAACAGTTCTGCTGTGATCATTGGTGCCATGATCATTGCTCCTCTGATGCTACCGATTCGAGGGCTTGCCTTTGGTGCGTTGCAAGGAAATTTTTCCCTTTTTCGGAAAGGCATTGTTGCGGTGGGCATAGGGACTCTGTTAGCGATCGCCATTTCATTCATTCTAGGAAAATTGGTCGGTATTCCTAGCTATGATAGCGAGGTGCTCGCTCGCTCAGAACCTACTCTGCTAGATTTGGGCATTGCCGTGGTGGCAGGCAGCATTAGCGGCTATGCCAAGGTACAGCCCAAGATTTCCGGTAGTCTTGCCGGAACAGCGATCGCTGTAGCCCTGATGCCGCCTATTTGTGTCGTAGGTTTAGGGCTATCTCAAGCAAACTGGTCTCTGAGTGGGGGCGCAACGCTGCTGTATCTGACGAATCTATTGGGCATCACTTTCGCCTGCATGATGACGTTTCTGCTGACAGGCTATGCGTCTCGACAACATGCGCACAGAGCCTTACTATCGGCATTGACCTTAACCGCAATGTTAGTGATACCGCTGAGTTTTGGTTTTCTTCGTCTCGTGCAGCAGGCGCAGTTAGAAATGAGCTTAAAACAAGCCTTAATCAATCGCACCTTAACCTTTCAGCGCCTAGAACTGGTAAAGATTCAAGCCAACTGGTTAAAAAATCCACCGGAAGTCTATTTGAATGTACGGGCTCAAGAACCCCTTACGCCCAAGCAAGTATCTTTGCTGCAAGCCTTTGTGGAACGTGAAATGCAACAACCATTTACGCTCGTTTTTGTCGTGGGTCAGGTGGAAGAAATTCGAGCAGAGAACGCCTTCCCTCTTGGTACACACTAATAAGTTGAGTAGGCTTACAGTAATAGGTGGCGTTGCTGAATGCAAGTATGAAAGCCCCCCCAAAAAATTGGGGGACTTCCGAACCCTTCAAAGTCCCCCAATTTGGGGGATTTAGGGGGCGAGAGAACGGTCAACTTAGATCAGTTCATACTTCGATTCAGCAACGCCTAATAGGTTTTGGTAGGGAGGGGTGGAGGAGTATGCGTCAGCTTATATAGCAATTCTGGCGTTGCTGAATCACGGTATGAATTTGCCCCCAAAGTCTCCTATTCTGGGGGACTTTGGGAGCGATCAGAGCCATAGCATCTCAAGGATTCATACTGCCATTCAGCAATGCTACGGGCTTTTGATTTGACCAGCGTTCATGTATGGCCCTGTTCTTCTAGATTAATCAGGGTATTAGCATCGTGCAGAACGAGGCATCATAAAGGATTGTCCTTCTGCGGCAAAGGAACCTCGCACCATCAGATACGCATTTTCTAATACTTGGGGTATTGCTTGAGCTTTAGGCTCTAAGCGATCGGGGCTAAAGTAAAGAATAACTTCTTTAACAGGATCAGGAATGCACCTCAGAATCTCTATCAACGAAAGGGCGTGATCGGCAACGACATCGAATATGTGTAAGCGATCGCCTTCTTGCTCCATCACTACTAATGTATCTAAGTCTTCAGCATAATATAGAGGTCGGCTAGCTTCGTTAACCAAAAACACTGGTTTCTCAGAGAGAACTCCTACCACATTAGAAATGGGACGGCGTGTATCGAGTAATCGGTGCAGTAGGGTACGATCGTTTTCATGGTGTAGATTAAGTACACGGAAGCCATCTTTTTGAGGCGTTACTTTGCAGGATACTGTGAACGCAGATTCTAATACTCTTCTGAAACCAAAAGGATAATATAGCTCTGGTTGAGGAGTGGTTAGAATAAGCGTTTTGTATCGAGTATTGCAATACTCTAGTGCGGCTTCTATACAGTCTCGATAATGTCCTTGGCGACGAAATTTGGGATGGGTTGCAACTGCGTGAATACCTGCTGCTTGCACGGGTTGTCCCATGATCCACAGCGGTAGCTCTAAAACTCCAACATGGGCGATCGCTTTCCCTCCTTCAAACTTCATAAAGGGAGTTGATGCCGCTTCCCAAGACGCGCCTAGTTCTCGTCCCATACTTGCAAATTTCCGCAGTTCAATTTCTGGAAAAACGATATCTAGAAGATCGAAGAGGCGATCGCTCAAGCTTTGATCTGTGCTAAAAGATTGTTGTAAACTTTCGATCATTTTATTTCACATTTTAAGCTACCTCAGATTAATTAAACCCACCTACTTATTTCTAGACTAAGAAGATGCTTTAAAGGTATCAAAGCGCTTTACACTCGCCCCCTAAATCCCCAAAATGTGGGATTTTCGAGTCAATTCTGCTTCAAAGTCCCCCAAAATGGGGGATTTAGGGGACGGTTTGGATCACAATCTATACTTTTAAAACATCCTCTAAGCGCGGTTTCAAGAACTAAAGAGAAATTGCGATAAATGGAGCGGCATCGATCGCTTATGAACAAGTTGCCCGTTTGCAAGGTATTCCAGTTCGTCAGCAGTTGATTGCCTTCCTAACACCTCATTGCGATGGGGATGACGACCAAACTGAGCAATGATATCCCGATGCCCACGGGCTTGCGTAGCGGAAAATTCTAACAAGGCGCGATACTCCGGGGGTGCCTCTTGGGCAAGCTCGTCTGCAAGCTTAACGGCTAGTTCTAGGTTTCCGAAATCCTCAGAATGTCCTAATGGCAGCAAGAAAAAGGTTTTCTCCCAGGGCGTTTTGAGAGCCGAGTAATGCCCAATATTAATGCCCTCGATCGCCAGTGTGCAGGCTTTTAAATCCTGGGCAAAGGCTTGGGCTGTTCCCTTATAGATCGATCGTGAGAATTGGTCGAGAACAATGATTAACGCCAGTCGCGATCGGGGTTTAATTGACCAAGCCTCCAAATCACCCCGCGCAGCTTGTTCGAGTAGACTTAAAAAACGATCGGTTACAGCAGTATCAGCTCCCCCACGGAACCACCAGTCCCACCGACGAACCATTGCTGCCGGATGGCTGCTGGGTTGAATAGGAAACCAGAACTGAAGCACGTCTTCAGATCGCTCATCTGCTCTCTCGGTCGGTTTATTTTTTATGGGGCTTGAGTCAGGGACAGGATTAGGGGTCATGATGATGTTCTCCTCGCTCAAATCTCAGCGGTTTGAAGTTTAGGGTGGGGAAACGACGCGGCATTTAGAATTGTCTTGAGGTTTTCTGGATGCATTGTGATCAGGTAAGGCTCCATTAAGTTGGGGGGTAACAGCTCCAATAAAATTTCGTTCTCAACCCAGAATTCAATCAGTTCAAAAAAGTCTCCCGTTTGCAGCGAATAGCGCGCTAGCCTTCTCGATGGGCGATCGCATAGATTTGGGCTTCACTGATGTGCACTGCCATATTGACATGGGTGGCAGTATAACGCTCGGGGGCGGGGCTAGGGTCGGAAAAATAAACCGGTTCATCTCCTAGACCGGGCTTGAGGATTGTGCCTTGAGGTAAAAACTCAATGGCGGTGCCGTAGGAATCAAGGGTGAGTGCGACATAGCTACTCAAATGATTAGGAAATGGAAATGCCCGTCCCTGCCATAATTCTGCAACCACCTCAGCGGCATGAAGTGGATTATTAACGGCTAGGGTAATGTGGTGGATCATGAAAAATTATCTCCAAAAAGATCGTTTTGAGTACTTTAAAATTACTGAATAAAACCTGGTTCGTCTGCTTGAAAAAGTTGTGTCAAGTGTGGGAAAAAGTCATATGGCTGGTATAACTTTAGGAAGCATTTTCTAAGGTTAATCCAATCTCTTGTCCGTAGGATAGTTCGAGGGTATGACCATCTGGGTCTTGTAAATAAGCCCAGTACCCAATCGGATATCCAGAATCTTCTGGCTTTTGAATCAGCACTCCTTCCAGACTTGCCATCTCACAAAGAGAATTCACTAATTCACGACTTTGACAACCCACCCCAAGATGGGCAAAGGGAGTAAGAACGGGTTGGACTACGCTGGTTTGAATCAGAACAATCGCAAAGGGGCGAGTGCAGTCAGACAGCCAAACGACATCAGCCCCTGTTTCGACATCGGTACGACGATGTAATACTTTCATTCCAGCATATTTAAAATAAAATTCAATGCTCTGGTCAACCCGTAATACGGGGAGTGCAATGTGAGTCAGTCCAATGTCGATCATGGCAGTAGATCCTGTAAATAATTGGGTGTTGTTGAAAGCTAATCAAGGCGAAGGCGATCGCAATGAGGGCATCCTACTTTTGCAGATCTCCGAGCCGCTCTCATCCCCAACTTCCCTTTGGGGAGAGGGATTTAGGGTGAGGGCGCAAAACTGGGATGCACCCGATCGCAATCCTTTAGGCAACCTCGGAGG
>JAAUPA010000171.1 GCA_012034615.1 Leptolyngbyaceae cyanobacterium CSU_1_4
CCAGGCCGAGCGTGGCGAGCACGGCGGTGGCCACGGCCGCCAGCGACGCGTACCTGTGTGTCATCCGGTTTTCATGTCAGCAGGATCTGCAGCGGCGGAAACCCCTCGGCGAGCAGATGCAGGGCCCGGAGGATTACGTCAAGCAGTTGTCGGCGACCACGGGCATGCCGCACGTGATGGTCCGCCGCAACATGCAGCGCGTCAGCGCGGTGATGCAGAACCTCTCGGGCATCCTGCGCGGCCTGACGCGCGGTCGGGCGGTGAATCGGTTGGCGGGCGACGAGGTCTATCTGCTGACGCGGTGGGCCGACGGGCGACCTGTACATCTTCATCGAAGTCAAGGAACACGCGATCTTCCAGCGTCGACGGCGTTCACCTTTTCTGCCGCGTGCCGCTCAGCATGACGACGGCCGCCCTTGCTCGCGCAATAGGCCGAATAGCCGGCCGGATGGCCCAGCTTGCCTCGCGCGGAAGACATGAGGACGACCTTTCCGCCTCGGCCCTGCGCGATCGCTTGGCGATCGCCGGACGGCAAGTTGCCAAGAACTTCAGCATGGAAAACTATCTCAAGCGACTGCACGGTGCTTATCTTAAAGCCCTAGGATAGCCTTCTGGTGCAGACCTCACGATCAAGGACAAAAAACAAAAAAGCCAGATTCTTAGCCTGATTAGCAACGCCGCCAATTTACAACACTCGCTGTAAAGTCGTCAACTTTGGATCAACAATTTTTTGTCCCATGCCAGGAAACTTGATCGCCAGACAAATCTTATTGCCTGCCCCGAAAATATGAGTTACTTGCCCTGCCCCAAACGCTTTATGAACAATGCGATCGCCCACCGACCAATCATCCTCATGGGTATCGGGCAAATTCGATTGCTCCTTCATTTCCCGAATCGGAGTCGTCATCTTTTTAGGCAAGCCTTTCAGGCTACCCATCAACAAATCCTTAGGCAATTCTCCCAAAAACAATGAAGGACTCGCAGACTCCCGATTACCATAAAGCCGACGTTCACGAGCATAGCTAATGAACAACCGATCTTCGGCGCGAGTAATGCCCACATAGCAAAGGCGGCGTTCTTCTTCCAAGGACTTAGGATCTTCTAACGATCGATGATTCGGGAACAAGCCCTGCTCCATACCGACCAAAAACACCACAGGAAACTCTAGCCCCTTAGAAGAATGGAGCGTCATCAACGAGACTTTAGCCTGCTGCTGCTCGTCCAACTTATCTAAATCTGATGAGAGAGAAGCCTGCGCCAAAAAATCCGTTACGCTCGCTTCTTCAGTATTTTCCTCAAACTGTAAAACCGCGTTGTAAAGCTCCTGCACGTTCCCCAAACGGTCTAACGCTTCATCGGTGTCCTCTGCTTTCAGCTCTCGCACATATCCCGATCGCTCCATCACATCCTGCACAATTTCTGAAGCCGAAAGCGTTGCTACCTGAGCGTGCCAAGATTTCATCATCTGCGCGAATGCCAGCACAGGCTTTGCCGATCGCCCTGCCAACGTTTGTACCGAGGTTTCGTCGCTCAGGATTTGCCACAGGGAAACGCCTAACTCCCTAGCCGCATTTTCCAGGCGATCGACCGTCGCTTTGCCAATGCCGCGTCGGGGCGTGTTGATGATGCGCTTGAGGCTCACACTGTCTTCAGGATTGGCGATCGCCCTCAGATATCCCAGCACATCTTTAACTTCACGGCGATCGTAAAATCGCAAGCCACCCACCACAGTATAAGGAACGGCATATTTCACCAGCACGTCTTCAAATGCCCGCGACTGCGCATTCGTTCGGTAAAGAATAGCAAAACTGCCCCAATGCAACTCAGGATTCGTCAGTTCCAAATCCCGAATTTGACTCACCACAAAATTAGCTTCATCCGTTTCATCTTCCGCCCGATGACAGTAAATAGATTCACCCGCCCCTCGGGTCGGACGCAGCACCTTATCAATCCGCTCAGTGTTATTATCAATGAGCTCATTTGCCGCCTGAATAATGTTGTCAGTCGATCGATAGTTTTCCTCCAGCTTCACCATCGTCCGCGTATCATCATCGTGCAGCCCATCGCCAAAGTCGCCCTGAAAATCCATCAGAATGGTAAAGTCCGCCGCCCGAAACGAGTAAATCGATTGATCCGCATCGCCCACCACAAACGTAGAACGATACTCCCAGCTATCAAACCGACGAGCCTCAACATCGCCCGTCGTCAGTAACCGAATCAAGTCATACTGCGTTCGATTCGTGTCTTGATATTCATCTACTAAGATGTGTCTAAACTTTTTATGCCAGTATGCTAAAACCTGTTCACTCTGTCGAAACAACTGCACCGGAATCCAAATTAAATCATCAAAGTCAAGCGCGTTATTAGCCGCTAATCCTTTCTGATATTCTGCGTACACACTAGCAATCACTCGACCCCGAAAATTCTGTTGTTCTCGCTCAACATCGGCAGGGGTTAAGCCTTGGTTCTTGGCGTTACTAATGGCGAATCGAACCGATCGCGGCTCAAATTTTTTATCATCCAAATTCAGTCGATTCACCACAATATCTTTAATCAAGCTCTGCACATCAGACTCATCAAAAATTGAAAAAGTCTTCGTCCACTTGTGCCCGTAGGAATCTTGATACTTTTCAATATCAAACCGCAAAATCCGAGAACAAAGGGCGTGGAAGGTGCCAATCCACAGTTCCTTCGTAATATTTTTGTAAACATAGGAGCGCAGCTTGGTTTGCTCAGATGCCGATAGCGCCTCTAGTGGCTTCCCATATTTCGATTTTGCCTGCTGATCTGCAAACAGCTTCTCAATCCGCTCCTTCATCTCTTTGGCGGCTTTGTTGGTAAAAGTGACCGCCAAAATGTTTTCAGGATCAACTTTGTGAGTCAGCACCAAATTAGCAATCCGAAAGGTCAACGCTCGCGTTTTGCCAGAGCCTGCCCCAGCCACCACCAGCAAAGGACCACAATAATGTTCGACGGCGCGGCGTTGGGAGGGGTTGAGGTGGGCGAGGAAATCAACAGATTGGGTCATGGGGCAGTTTTACTTTCTCCATCCTTACTCCGTTAAGGGTATCGTATCTAGCGAGGGCTTGGGGCGTTGAGGGAGGATTCTGTTGCAGAGGGCAGAGTTCAGCACAAAAAAGAGACGCGATCGCGTCTCTCTATCCCTTCATATCGGTCTCTTAACTTGTCTCATTACTCATCAAGCTGGAACGATAGATTGTAAAGCACATTGGCAGAACCATAACGAACCAGTCCATCGCCTAAGTCAAGCTCTCTCGACTGTGGATCAATTTCTAAGAAATAGGTGCCAGCCGGAAGCTTGGCGTAAATATTGGTGGGCACAGTGGTCATGAAAGCATTGAGAGTGCGATCGAACTTTGTGGTGGAATCAAAGAAGGGAGGCAAGGGAGAATAAACCACATTTCCGCTCAGTTGGGGTTCCAAAACCTCATTAGGATCAAGCACGCCATTGAGGTTAAGATCCTCACTTCTCAAGAGGTAACCATCTTTATTCTGATCTTCGTCTGGATCCAGAATTCCGTTGTTGTTGAGATCTTCATTCAAAGTAAGAATATTATCGCCGTTTTGATCTTCTACTGGGTTCAAGAATCCATTGTTATCTCGGTCAATCCCCAACCTAAGCGCCACCAATTCTGGCGAACCATTGTAAGAAATGATGATGTTCCGTTCTTGACTCAACGTAAATCGGTAAACATCAGAGCGATCGACAGACCCAACAAACTGCTTTGTATTAACAGTTTGACTGAGTACACCCAAGTTGCTAGCAGTTCCCAACGTTAACCCCGGATCAACAGTAGGCGTGATTCCTGTCACAGTATTATTGACAAAGAGATTGAGGGCATACGTGGTGTTATCAACTAGCTTTTTCTGAGTCACCACCAAATAATAAGTTCCTCCACCCAAAGTCTTGTTGATTCCCAGAGCAGCTCCACCTTCTGAGCCAGCCGTCACCACTCCGCCAATAAAATCTCCTCCCCTCACATAGCCATCAACAATCTCGCCCGGATTAGCAATGCCATTGTTGTCTTGATCATAAATTAGCGACATTGTGACATCGCCAGTGCTTTGAGTAGAATTCAGCAGGGTTGAAAAATTGCTAATTCCACTCAAAGTGAATTTGTAAACATCGGTTGAGTCCGTAGAGCCTACAAGCTGTTTGATGTTTAAAGAACCACTGATCGCACCCAAGTCAGTTGCCTTTCCTAGCCCAATGGGAGGCTCAGCCAAGGTAGAAATTCCTGTAATAGCGGCTCCCGAAAGTTTTAGATTGTAAGAAATAAAGACCCCGGCTGAAGCAGGGCTCACGCCTAAGAAATAAGTTCCTGCGCCCAGAGATTTTTTAATATCCAAACCAGTGCCAATTTCATCGCCGACATCAACAAAACCATTGCCATTGATGTCGTAAACTAGCTGAACCGTAAGTCCGCCGCCCACTACATCTGAAAAGGTTGAAGAAAACTGAGTCGGCTTATCAAGGCTAAATCGATAAAAATCAGCCGTATCAGCACTGCCCACAATGCCCTTGTAAGACTTGGTAGTGTCTAGTTTGCCCGTATCAAAAGCGGTGCCCGGCAGACTGCCTGGATCTTTTGTGTCATTGGGAGGTAACACTCCAGAGCCCACGGGTGTAGAGTTTCCTGAAGTATTGGGAGAGGCAACTACTGAGGCTTTGAGCATGTAGTTTGTACTTTTACCCGCCCGACTGTTGACTTGAACGTAGTAGGTTCCTGCTTCTAGGGTTTTAGCAACGGATGTCCTTCTGCCCTTGGCAACTGAGGTGCCTTTGTTGTCTAAAATGCGAAGGGTAACGGTTTCGCTCATGTTGGAGAGAGAAGCAGCAAGGCTGCTGCGTCCAGTCAGCTTCACCTTGTAGTAATCTACCTGATCAAATGAGCCGATAAACCCTTTAATGCTCCTTGCTTTCTTGAGCTGTCCAAGTGCCTGAGCGCTGCTAGGAGCGTCGTCGTATCTCTCTTTTAAGACTTCTTGTAAGGTTGGCATATGGGCTACAGGTAGTTCGAGGCAGAATACTTTTCTGCTCAAGTGTATGCCTGTAGGGAGATGCGGATCTTCCTGGATACTACGGATGGATTTGGGTTTAGGGAGGGAGGGTCAGTGGGAATACTGCCCGGTTATGGCTGAGTGGGGATGTCTGCGGGGAGAAGCGTGGTAAGCACTTCGTCGGGGAGGGAAGAGAGGACGGCGAGGCGGTTGGCTTGACGTTCGATAGTTTTTTCAAAGAGATTTCGGACGAGGCGGGCATTGCCAAAGGTGCGATCGCGGTTCAAGTAAAGACGCTCCAACAGAGTCTCTAGCTGAGTTTGGGCTTCTGGAGTCAGGACGAAATGGCTTTTGGTGCAGAGTTTGTTGAAGATGGCAGTCAGTTCTTCGGGGGTGTAGTCGCTGAAGTAAAAGTAGCGATTGAAGCGAGATTTTAAGCCAGGGTTCGAGTCGATAAAGCTGGACATTTCATCGGTGTAGCCTGCGACGATCACAACCAGGCGATCGCGATGATCTTCCATGCGTTTTAGCAATACATCGATCGCCTCTGATCCAAAGTCGCTGCCACTCTCCCCAGGGCTGAGGGCATAGGCTTCGTCGATAAACAGCACGCCATCAAGCGCCGTTTTCACCAACTCATCCACCTTGGTTGCGGTTTGCCCAATGTATCCGGCAACCATGCCCGCGCGATCGGTTTCGACCAAATGCCCTTTGTTTAAAAAACTCCAGCCCTTTATAAATGGAGCCAACTAGCCTGGCTACAGTCGTTTTTCCTGTTCCAGGAGGACCACCAAAGACCGCATGAAGAGAGACAGGCGTAGTTGCCATGCCTCGCTCTTCTCGAATCTTTTGCACCTTCAACAGGTTGGCTAAGGTGCGGACAGCTTCTTTAATGTTATCCAGCCCAATCAGGTCGTTGAGTTCGGCAAGAGCGGCTTCGTAGGTTTGGGGCGGATCTATGCTGGCGGCACTGGGGAGAGCCGCGGATTTTGTTAAGCCTTGTTCGTAGCTTTCGAGGGGTTGGTACGTGTGGAGAAGTTTCCAGGCGATCGCCAAGGAGTCTATTTCCGATAGTGTCACCGTACCATCTGCCTTGGTCATCACTTGAGCAAACTTATAAATCGCGTTAACAACTGTATCGAGATAATACGTTCCCTTCTCTTGATCAAACTGGTTGAGAACAGACGGTAACATTAACTGATCAGGCTGTTTCTCAGTCAACCCCAACAAAATCTGTAGGGTCATTTTCTGAGCCTGAAGCCGCTTTTCTGACGAAGTTTCCCAGCTTAATGCAGCATTGAGCTTTTCTGAATCTTGTTTGACCAAAGCATAAACGGTGAGATATGCCAGCAGCTCATTCGAGCTAATTTCGCCATTACTGCGCCCACAAATTTGAACAATTTTTGCCAAATCCAACAGAATTAAATCAGCCATTCTGCCCTCTGCCGTGAGTAACGGCAAGAGAGCTTTGTACAAATGATTCGCTTCTTTTTTCACAACTCTAGAACTCACGGCTGTCTCCTAGGAGGTTGGAATTGGGGATCAATCCTAAATTAGTTCAGGCTTAAATTGGAACTAAGTTTAGTCAGACTTAAACCGATCGGGCTTAAACCAGTAAGGCGGTCTCTGTGGGAGCAGAGCTAGTAGTCCCTGAATAAACTAAGCCCCGCTGGACATCCAGAGTCAGGATAGTGCCATCTCGAATAATTTCGGTGGCGTTCTTAACGCCTACAATAACAGGAACGCCCAGACGCAGACCGATCACAGCAGCATGGCTAGTCAGGCTGCTCTCCTCGGTGATAATACCGGCTGATTTACGAATCACTTCAATATGGTCAGCACTGGTTTTCGAGACAACCAGAATTTCGCCCGCATTAAAGTTTCCTAGTTCTGCCATCGTGTGAGCCACTCTAGCCAGCCCACTGACCGAACCTTGCCCAATGCCTAACCCCTTGCCCAGGATAGCGGTGACGACTTCTACCTTAATTAAATCGGTAGAACCAGAGACCCCTTGGAGCGTGCCTGCGGTCATGACCACCAAATCGCCTTGACTCAGCAAGCCTGTCTCTTGTGCCACATTGAGGGCAGCTTGAAAGGTTTGCCCAGTGGAAATTAGATTAAGGACGAGCAGAGGCTTAACGCCCCAAACAAGTTGCAATTGACGCGCCACATCGACATGGGGCGTGACTGCCAGAATAGACTTATTGGGTCGGAACTTAGAGACGTTGCGAGCGGTGGCACCTGACTTAGTGAGGGTCATAATGGCAGCCGCCCCCAGTTGCTCAGCAATCTGACCCACCGCACTACTAATGGCATTGGGGATCGATCGCCCGCCCATATCTTCGGTTTTGCGTTTGTAGATCGGGTCTTGTTCCATGCGGCAGGCAATGCGCGCCATTGTTTCGACTGCCTGTACTGGAAATTTGCCCACAGCAGTTTCGTTCGACAGCATGACAGCATCGGTACCATCAAGAATAGCGTTGGCAACGTCAGAAATCTCGGCGCGGGTGGGGCGCGGGTTGCTCAGCATACTGTCGAGCATTTGAGTAGCCGTAATGACCGGAATGCCTAGACGGTTGGAAGTGGCGATTAACCGCTTTTGAAGAATTGGCACATCTTCAGCCGGTAATTCTACCCCCAAGTCGCCGCGTGCCACCATGACTCCATCGCACAGGGAAAGAATGGCTTCCATCTGCTCGATCGCCTCATGCTTCTCAATTTTGGCGATGACTGGAACATTCTTTCCGGCACTAGCAATGAGTTCTTTGATCTCTAAAATATCTTGCGGGTTGCGAACGAAGCTCAGCGCCACCCAATCCACCCCTTGATCTAGCCCAAACATTAAGTCTTCTTTGTCTTTATCAGTCAGCGCCTTAACAGATAGGTAAACACCTGGAAAGTTAACGCCTTTATTGTTCGATAGCACACCCCCAACTACGACTTCGCAGTGGAGTTCCTTGGCGGCTTTATCCACCTTTTCAACCCGCATTTCTACCCGTCCATCATCCAAAAGAATGACGGCACCTGCGGGGACTTCTTCGGCAAGAGGTTCATAAGTCACACAGCTCTTCTCTTGCGTGCCAGGCATGAGATGGCTGGTGAGGATGAAGGGATCGCCTTTTTCCAAATTAATTGAGCCATTCTCAAACTTGCCTAGACGAATCTTGGGACCTTGAAGATCCTGCAAAATTCCTACAGGCTGGTTGAGCTCGAAGGACACCTGACGAATGAGGCGAATGCTCCGCTGATGGTCATCATGGGTGCCATGAGAAAAGTTAAGCCGTAGGGTGGTTGCTCCAGCTTCAATCAAATCGCGTAGAACTTTGAGGCTGCTAGTGGCAGGTCCAATCGTTGCAACAATTTTTGTCCGACGAAGAAAGTTCGGTGATGGCATGAATATTTCAAAGATAGAGAGGAATGAACAAAAGCGCCCCTGATCACCCATGAAGCGGCAACAGGGATACTATCACGTTTAGAGAACTCCTTCGCAACTTTGCCTAGCCCCTTCGCAAACTTGCAATAAAAAGAGGGGTCTAGTTGCCCCTCTTTTCACCCTGAAAAATGCTTAGTTCTGACAGAGTAGCATTTTTTTAACGTAATCTTGCTCCCGTACCGCCGTCTGCTGGGTCGAGGAAGGGGCGAAGGTCAACGCGATCGCCCGCTCTAGATGAACGGTTGGAGCGAGAGAGGGAGGAGAGATCAATGCCAACCGCTACGCCGATTTGGTTAATGAGGTTGTTGTCATCGCCCGAGAAGGTGGTTACTGCGGTGGTTTGTTGTCCGTTGTCGGCAACAGTCAGATTACCAAAGACGCGATCGCGGATGACTAAGGATCTTCGCCTTCCGGAACCGTTAACACGATCCGACAGGTGGGCACTTGAGACGTAGTGACGCAGATGGTGTTGTAGCCATTTTCAACCGCCGTCTGCATTTCTAGCAAACCTGCGGGACGATATTCTTCTAGGCGGCGACTAATTTCAGCGCAGCGTAGTTCAGGAGTCCAGCCGCCGCCCATTGCCGTGGGTTTTGCCCAAGGGTAGGTTTGCCCCGGTTGGCTTTGGGGATTGTAAACAACGGTGTATTCGCCGTTTTGGGTTTGGCAGCTAAAGCGAGCATTGACGGCTTGCTGCGGCACTGGGACAGAGTTAGAGGGGGCTTGGGTTGAGGGAGCAGCGGTTGGCTGGTTGCGACCTGATGGTAATTGAGCAATGGGAGCGGCGATCGCAGGCAGAATGCTGCTGCTGGCAAGCAACACTGCACTGGCTGATAAACTCATTGTTTTAAAGATTGCTGCCAGTCGAGCCGAATTGAGAGTAACGGAAAGGGTAGATTGTGTTGCCATGGTGCCGTTTTAGGGTTTTCCAAGATTGAGTTTATGAGTGACGGAATGAAATGACATCGTGATTTCCCTGGCTTAGATCCTGACTTAATAACAGATGACGAGGAATGAGAGTATTAGTTCCTAGCACAGAAGATCCAGAGCAATCATTGACTCCAAACCATTGGCTCTAAACCTGCATTTGCCCCTTAAGGAGGAGTGATTAGCCTAGATTATTAAATCTTTTGGAACTTGCATGAAGTTTTATAACGAAAGGGCTGTGCTTCTTGCTACAATTCGGCATAGAGATAAGATTTCTGGAAACGTCACCTGGATGTTTGTAGAAATTTTGAGAAGCTATTTTGCTGCATTGGGAAGCGCAGATTAGGTTTCTTCTAAATTGCTAGAGCGATACACTTTTTCAAGTTATTTGAACTGGTTAACTTTCGAGTTTGCCAGTTTTTTGTTTTTGCTAGTTTTTTATGATCAAGAAGATTCCCGGTTTCTCGAGTATTAGAAGATGTTTTAAAGGTATGTGTTGTGATCCGAATTGCCCCCTAAATCCCCATTCTGGGGGACTTTGAAGCAGAATTAGCTCAAAATTCCCCATTCTGGGAGATTTAGGGGGCAAGTGTAAAGCGCTTTGATACCTCACATTCTATTAATTAAGAAGCCGGGAATCTTTAAGAGGGCGATCGCTTCCAGATTTTTCGAAGAATCGGCTCAAACTGCTGCGAAGAATTCCTTAGACTTGATGGGATCGGGGTTCATGGTTTTTTCACCGGGTTGCCAGTTGACAGGACACACTTCGTCAGGATGGGATTGGACGTGACGAATGGCTTGCAACACGCGCAAGGTTTCGTCAACGCTGCGACCAAAGCCCAGATTATTGATCGTCGCGTGCTGAATAATGCCTTCGCGATCGATGATAAATAAACCGCGTAGGGTGATGCCAGCATTCGGATCGAGAACGTTGTAGGCGATGCCAATTTCTTTTTTAATATCAGACACTAAAGGATAGGTCAGCTCGCCAACACCGCCTAATTTGCGATCGGTTTGCACCCATGCCAAATGGGAAAATTCACTATCTACTGAAATGCCCAGAATTTCGGTGTTGAGGTCTTTAAACTTGTCATAGCTGTCACTAAATGCCATGACTTCTGTGGGGCAGACAAAGGTAAAGTCTAAGGGATAAAAGAACAGAACGACATATTTGCCGCGATAGTCGGAGAGTCTAATAGTCTTGAATTCTTGATGATGGACTGCGGTTGCGGTGAAATCGGGCGCAACCTGACCAACCCGGAGGCAGCCTTCGGACATAGGAATTCTCCTTGAATAGAACTTGCGTTGGGTGGAACTTATGGTGAGGCAAACTGCCTTGACTATATCTTAGTCGTAGCAATACCATTGGCTCTTCTGGAATGATGGTGGCAACCGTAGGGTAGGCATCTTGCTGCG
>JAAUPA010000172.1 GCA_012034615.1 Leptolyngbyaceae cyanobacterium CSU_1_4
CCTTGATGGACCTTCTGACCCCTGTAGCGATTGGGCTTAGGGTTTTATTTTTTAAGCTGGGATTTTTACCCTTTAAAAGGACGGTGAATAATGGTTTCAGATATTCTCCGGCGGTCTTTGGCGGCAATGCTTACTAATCGAACATAGTCTCCAGCATGTTCTTGTAAACAAGTCTCTAGAACAGCCATTGCTTCTGCACCGTTGCCCTGAAGGGTGTTATAGCAATTCCAGGAGTTCGCCCGAAAGCGGCGCTCGTCTACCCACTCAATGCCCAGGCGATCGCCCATGCCCAAAATTCGATTGACTTCAGTCACCATCTCTGGCGTGAGGTGAGTCGAGGCGGGTTGTCCGGCATAGCTTTGGGAATGACCATTCGGCACACCATTGGGCACACCATTCGGCATAACAGACCGAGAAATAGGAGCTTGAGAAGGCATTTGAGCAGCAGCTTGCTGAGCGATCGCTTCTCCTTTACGAGTGAAGTAGAGCGACTTGTTGTATTCTTCAGCCAGACGCATTTCTTGAATTCGTTTTTGCTCTGCTACCATTCCTGACCCATTTTGAGCAAATGGGGTAGGCTGAAGTCGGGCTTTTTGAACTCGGGCGGAGCTTCAGCACTATTGACCACGCGCAAGGAAATGCGATTGATGCCCACCGATTCGATGAGCTGCTGAACTTGTTCATCGTACAGGCGCGATCGCAAGGCTCCATAGAAGTCGATCGATTGTTCAGGAAAGGTATCTACTAATTTCTCAATATCGCCCCGTGCTACCGCATCTGCTTCAAAAATACCGCTGACTGTGCCAATGCGATCGTCTCGCGTAGGTTCCCAGAAAAACTTCTCCATGCGTCCATCTCGAATTAAGGGCGCATATAAAGTCGCAAAGTCGTTTCCGGTGACAATGATAGGAATTCGCTGCACGGGCTCAGAGTCGTAGCTGCCAGGAAGCTGCACATTGGTGGGGTTATCGGCAATGTTCATCAGCGTCCCGTTAACCAACTGGGTATTGACGGTGTACTGAGTGTATTGATCTACCCGCCCTGCACCCGCATCAATATCATTAATCATCAGCACTGCCATTTTGCCCCGCACCTTCACCAAGTCGGCGGCTTCACGGTAGCGCATCCGAATGGTTCTGGCTGGGTCGCCTGCATCGGGGCTCTCTAATTCTCCGGCAGACATATGAACCACTTCAATGCCCATACGCTCAAATACTAGCTCGCACTGAAAAGACTTACCTTCGCCCTTGCGCCCATGAATTCCTAGGATCAGGGGAACTTTAACGTTAGGAAGTTTGAGAAAGTTTTTGGTGATGTGGATGGCAAGTTTGTTGAGGAAACGGGGGGAAATGTAGTAGGTCATAGGTTGGGGCGATCGCTCAGGCAGTGGCAAAGACATCTGTTAGACAGATGCAGAGCCATGCACAATACAAGAATGCTAAAACACTATATCTTCTTGGGGGATCTTCTTGCAGGACAGTCGTCATGACGAGTTCTGAGTTCCAGTGCGTTAATCGGCGTAATAATCTACATCAATTTGCTTAGGAGTTCTAACCCGATTGGAGCGCTGAGGCAACAGGTGCTGCTCAGGAAAAGCATAGGACGGCGACATGGGTTGCTGCATGACATGAACCGTTCGAGGCTGACGACGGCGAGACATTGCCACTAACAGGATCACGCCTACTAAAACGATCGTCCCTACTAAAATGACGACCAAAATCACTGCCCCGATCGCCAACACAAGTGTCTGCACAGTGCCGCTATTGTCTGTAGGGCGACTGCTGAGCTCCAAAGGACGAGCTTGAGTCGTCGCGAGACTTTATCGATCACTCGCTGCTGCTCTTGCAACTGCGCAATTAACATCTCAGTATTTCTTTGTTGTTTGTCTAGCTGGCTTTTCAAATCTTCCGATTCGCTCTGCTGCTTCGCCACCTGACTTTTTAAATCATCCGCCAGACCTTGCTGACTCTTGAGCTGATCAGAAAGCTCTCTGGCAAGATCTTGCTGTTGCTCTAGCTTGGTCTGAACTTGCCAACCTCGCTGAACATCCTCCAAGCGATCGTTGGGGGTGGATGGCACCGGCGGCGGAGTTGCCAAAGAGGAAGGCAGAACAGATTGTATCGGCTGTAATGCCCCCGGTTGACCGCTAGCAAAATCGCCTTTTGCCAACAGCAATGCCGCCACCCCTGTGACTGCACAACCTGCTAAAAATGCCGCAGTATCCCCGCTCATTCCTTGTTTTCCTCTACACCACAGCCGAATGACCGTCTTGAATGAAAAGGCTAGATATAGGATAGACCCGTACTGGTAACGCTATATACACATAATTTAATTATGATAATACGCTACAGGTAGTAAACCTTTAGATCTGTCTCTCATGCCTGCTAATTCTAGCAGCTTGATTCGGTGGTGAACCATAAAAAGTCGGCGATCGCCCACTATTTTCAGCATTAATTTTTTTCTCAATGCTAAAGAAGGGCGATCGCCGATTAAAACCGCTAGAGCTAAGTCTAGAGAGAACTTGTTCCCTTGCTTAATGCTGATTATATCTACGGTATCTAGCGTTACAAGCCCAAATCTTTACTGCTCATTTTGGTGATGGTGTTGGTGATATTGCCGGAAAGATTGATAGAGCAAATCATCAGGATTGTGGAGATGACACTGCGCCACAATCTGCTTCATAAACTGGAATGAAAAACGGTATTCCAACAAATGCCGTCCCCAGTTTTGCTTGAGGCTGTGGTGCGCCATGCGCAAATTGTAAGAAGGAATGGCGGTAGAAATGTGATGGGGAATGTGAACGTTGATATCGTGGCAAAGAAATTCTACCCAACGAGGATATTCGCAGTGGACGGTTCCGGTCAGTTGAGCCGTTGCCTCGCTCCAGTCTTCCGCAGGAGTGAAGGGAATTTCGGGATGGGTGTGGTGTACCAGAGTAAAAGTACTCATCCAAAAATGGTAGACCAACCACGGCATTAGCCAGAATTTGACGAAGCCCCAAATCCCTGTGGTAGCAATAAGTAGGGGAAACGCGATCGCCGCAAACATCACCACCGAAGCGATCGATAGTTTCACCTTGCGATGATCTTTAGGGGCAAACTCATTCAGGTTAAAGTGCAGCAAACTCCAATGAATGGTAGAAGCCAACCACCAAAAGCCGCCCCGCATTCTGCGATAAGCCCATTGCTTTAATCCGCCCATTTCATCATAAAAATCCGTCATGAAGGGCTGCCAAGCATTGTCAACCTCTAGCTTGTTGGTGTGCTTGTGATGGAAGTTATGTAAAATTCGCCAGCTATGGAAGGGATAAACCAACGGCATCATGAAAATATGCCCCACTAAATCATTAACCCAACGGCGGTTGGCAAACGAGCGATGCCCGCAATCGTGACCAATGACAAACCAGCCCGTTGCTGCGGTTCCAGTAAACACCCAGGCTAAGGGCAGTAAGAACCAAGGGGAATAGGCGATCGCTCCATAACCGATCGCCACAGTCCCTACACTAACCAAAACCGCAGTCCATGCCTTAAAACGATTCTTTTGAAAGCATTCAGAAGGGAGAGTGCGTAAAATGTGCCGGAGCCGTAGGGAAGAGGCATCTAAGGCATCTATGGTGGCAGGAGCCAAATTCTCAATCTTTTCCGCTGATACCGTCATGAATGAAAAAACTCTCTGGATGTACGAAAATTTAGACACTAAAAGCCATTTGTCTAACTGGAAAACCCAAACTAGACAGAGCAGCATAGGCGCTTGAGGGCTAAGCAATCTTTTAGGATTTTTACCCCAAACCTAATCTGCAACCTAAACTGGCAACAGCTTACTTTTATCAAGGCAAACTATGCACTAAGGGCGGCAGGTTAAACCGCCTTGATAAGTATACCTTTGTTAAGAGACTCTCAGATTTTGTAGTAAGTGTGTTTAACCAGATGCTGTTTTCTTAAGCATGATGACTTGTTTGGCGCCAGAGGGAATATTCACATAAGCGAAAACCTTTCAGCTCTTTCGCTCTCAACTTTCCCGCTGAGAAAGCACTACCCATGACTTCTTCAACTCTTTCAACTCTGCTTTTTATTGACTCTCATGTTGATAACTATCTCAGCCTGGTTCAAGGTGTCCATCCGGAGGCCGAAGTCATTGTGCTTAATCCCACTCAAGATGGTGTTCGGCAAATCAGCCAGATTTTAGCAGAGCGTCAAGAGATTGAGAGCCTCCAAATTCTCTCTCATGGTTGTGAAGCCAGCTTGCAGTTAGGCTCGGGTTATCTGGCTGCCGCAAATTTAGAGCAATACCTAGAAGACATGGGTCAGTGGGGCAAGGCTCTGGCAAAAAATGCTGATGTCCTATTCTATGGATGCAGTTTGGCGGCGGGAAGACTGGGTCAGGCGTTTGTGCGGCAGTTGAGCCTGGGGCTGGGGGCTACGGTTGCGGCTTCTGAGAACTTGACGGGGAGCCAGGAGTTAGGCGGAGACTGGGAGCTGGGGTTTCGCACTGGGAAAGTGAAATCGAGGGTGGCGATCGCTCCCGCAGTTTTGGCTGCCTACCCTGCCACGCTGCAAAACTTCAATATCAGCAGTTTTGCCGCCCTCAAAAATGCCATCATCTCAGCTAATGGCACCCCCGAAGACGATATTTTTACGTTCAACAACGACATCACGCTTTCAGAGGAGCTGCCTCAAATTACTGGCAACATTGACTTCGTGGGCAATAGCCGCACGGTTAGCGGCAACAATGCTTTCCGCATTTTCTACGTCAATAGCGGCACCGTTCGCTTTTCTGACCTCACGATCGCCAATGGTAAAGCCGCTGGTGCTGCGGGCATAGACGGCACCACCACAGGCGGCACCAATGGCGGCAGCGGTCAAGGCGGTGGGCTTTACATCAACGGTGGCTCAGTCACGACCATTAATGTCACCTTTAGGAATAATCAGGCGATCGGCGGGAACGGGGGCGGCAGTCTCAACAGCGGCGGCGGAAATGGCGGCGAGGGTCAAGGCGGAGCTATTTTTGTCAATGCTGGCACCCTTCGGCTTAGCACCACTTCGTTTAACACTAATGCGGCAAAACGTGGCGAAGGAGGCAGCGGCAGCACCACCGCAGGCAACCCTGGCACGGGCAAAGGCGGTGCCTTATACGTCAATTCGATCGCAGGGACAGTCATTTCCGAAAATTCACCGCTGTTTAGTGCCAACACGGCAACCGATGCAGGCAGCACAGCAACCGATACCCCCAACCTGTTTGGACAAGTGACGGTCGTGCTTCCGCCTACCGTCGCTTCTATTAGCCGAGCCGACCTAAACCCTACTGCCAGCAGCCTCGTAGGGTATGCTGTCAACTTTAGCCAAGAGGTAACCGGCGTTGATATCAATGACTTCAGCCTCACCTCGTCTGGCAGCATTACCGGAGCGGCGATCGACTCCATAACCGGGAGCGGCAGTACCTATACCGTTTTGGTGAGAACAGGCACCGGCAATACGGGCACGCTCAGGCTCAACGTTGTAGACGACGACACCATTCAAACCAGCGGCACCCCCCTTGGTGGAACTGGCAAAGACAACGGGGAAATGCCGGGAGAAGAATACATCATTAACCGTATTCCTCCTAGAGTCTTTTCCCTTAACCGCAAAAGCCCAGATGCCCTCACCGCAGCCGCCACGGTGATTTACACCCTTACCTTCGACACCGACGTGACCGGAGTTGATCCGACTGATTTCGCCTTGGTTGCCCCAGGCATTACGGGAGCCACTGTGAATGCAGTGACTAAGGTCAGTAACAAAATCTATGACGTAGAAGTTAGGACGGGGACGGGGAACGGTGACTTGGGGCTGAACCTCGTGGATGATGATTCGATCGCCAGTAATGACACTCGGCGCTTAGCCTTGGGCGGCGTTGGAGCCGCAAATGGCAACTATACAGGCGCAATTTATACCCTGGATAAAACGCCACCTGTGGCTACTGCCATCACCCGCAATGAACCAGAAACTCTCAACGCATCCAGCGTTTCTTATACGCTTGCCTTTAGCCAAACCGTGACGGGGGTTGATGCCGCAGACCTGGCGATCGTGTCCTCTGGTATCACGAGGAGCCAGCATTAGTTCTATAACACCTGTAGATGGCAAAACCTACACCGTGACCCTCAGTACAGGCAGTGGTGATGGCACATTGGCGCTTAATCTGAGCGATAACGACTCGATTAAAAATGCCTTAGGCGTGGTGTTGGCAGATGTGGGCAACGGCAATGGTAACTTTGTTGGGCAGGCTTACACCCTGATTAAAAGTTCGCCAATGGTGACTGGCATTACGTTGGTCAATCCTAACCCGATCGCCGCTGGCAGTGTGAACTATGCCGTTACCTTTAACCAAAACGTCACCGGAGTGGATGCCGCCGATTTTGCCCTAGCGGCTTCAGGACTCACAGCCACTAGCATCACTTCGGTCACAGGCAGCGGTAAGAGTTACAACGTCTTGGTTAATACGGGCAATGGCAGCGGCTCCTTAGGGCTGAACTTAGTAGACAACGATTCGATTCAAAACGCAGTGAGCTTGCCTCTAGGGGGTGCCGGAGCGGGCAATGGCAACTTCACTGGACAGGCTTATAACATTACGAAGACACCGCCCAGGGTCGCCTCCATCAGCCGCTTAGAAGGCAGCCCCACCAATGCCGCCCTAGTCAATTTCTCGGTGATTTTTAGTGAAAATGTGCTGCGGGTGGATGCCGCAGATTTTGCCTTAGCCAGCAATGTTACCGGAGCTAGGATTGATACGGTCACGCGGGTCAATGGTAGCTATTATACGGTGGCAGTGAATGCCGGATCAGGGAATGGTGCGATCGGGCTGAACCTAGTGGATGATGATTCGATTCTGAATAGTTTAGGAATTGTTTTGGGCGGAACGGGGAACGCCAATGGCAGTTTTTTAGGAGAAGCTTACACCCTCGATCGCACCGCTCCATCCGTCAACATTATTGACGTTTCTCCGAGGACACGCAGCACCAAGGTTGATGCTATTACCATTCAGTTTGCCGAAGCCGTCAGCGGTTTTGATAAAGCAGATTTAGGTTTGGTTCGTAACGGTGAAACTGTCCCGTTGAAAGGGGCAATCCTCACTACTGAAGATAATATTACCTGGACATTAACTAACCTGAAGAAGCTAACTAACCGCCGAGGTGAATATGCGCTGTCCATCTCTGCCAGTGATTCCGGCGTATTTGATGCGGCAGGCAATCCGCTTAACCTGACTGCCAGCGATCGCTGGACAAATCTAGTCTCGGTTAATGCCGATGATTTGGGCATCAGCCGCCGAGGCACCCATAAAGCCGATATGCTGCAAGGCACCGACGATGCGGACACCCTCCGAGGGCTCAAGGGCAACGATCGGCTGATTGGCTTAGACAGCGGCGACCTGTTGATTGGGGGCGCAGGTAATGACATTTTAATTAGTGGCGAGGGTCAAGACACTTTGAATGGTGGAGCAGGAGCCGATCGCTTTGTATTCTCTGGAGCCAGTCAGGCAAAAGCATTGGCAGGTTCTTTGGTAGACCTGCCCGACCGGATTAGGGGCTTTAATGCCATTAAAGGCGATCGCTTCCAGCTTGACTTTGATGATGACTCGAAGACAGGCGATCGCCCCAAATCACTTTCTAATGCAGGGAACATCAAGGGCACCAGTCTAGAAGCTGCTGCTAGATCTGCCTATGCTGACAAGAACCAAAAGTCTTCTGGCAGACAAGCCTTAGGGGTTAATGAAGCCGTCCTCTTTAACTGGCAGAACCAGAGCTATTTATCGATTAATGGCAGCAGCGCTGGGTTCTCGGAAGACCAGGATTTGGTGGTCAATATTTCGGGGCTGAAGTTAAAAAATGGAGATGCGATCGCCGGGGCTTTGGTGGTGGGTAATTACTTTGTTTAGGTGGAATCAGCAACATCATGCAGTTCACCTGGGACGATAATAAACGCCGCTCAAATCTCTCTAAACATGGATTTGACTTTGCCGATGCCTCAATCGTTTTTGAGGGAGCGACATTCACCTATGAAGACACTCGATTTACCTATGGTGAGCAGCGTTGGATTACACTGGGGTTACTGCGTGGAATCATTGTAGTGATTGCTCATACTGAAGACAGTAACGAAATAAGACTTATTTCAATGCGAGGAGGAACCAAACATGAACAAACCATCTTCTTCCAAAATCTCGGAAACTAATTGGGACAGGATTGATGCGATGTCAGATGAGGACATTGATCTATCAGATATTCCTGAAGTCACTGAGGCTCAAATGGCGCGGGCAATTTTGCGAGTCAACGGTGTACCTATGGTTCGTAGCAAAAAAGCTCAACCCATTACAGAATCTCAAGGACAGAAATAAGACAGCGCTAGGGCTATTTGTTCAGTAGAACTGAAATTCTCCGCTTCTTTACTGTTGCAACTCTAGAATTTTCTCCCGCGATCGCTCATAGTAGTCACCTGTATTGCCCTGCTGCTGATATAGCTCGGAGGCTTGTCGAAAATCTCTAATAGCTTCTTGCTTGGCTCCCAACTCAGCCTTTATAAGTCCTCGCCTAAAATAAGCATCCGCATAATCTGCATTAGAACTAATTGCCTTACTAAAATCATCGATCGCACCTTTCTTGTCGCCTAGATCATAACGAGCGCCACCTCTTGCATAGTACGCTTCGGCATAATTAGGTGTGAGCTCCAGAGCTTTGTTAAAGTCCTCTATGGCTATCTGCTTTATCTGCTTGTCACTAGTGATTAAATAACGCGCATACCCTCGTTTGTAGTAAGCCTCGGCACTTTTAGGGTCTTTCTTAATCGCTTGGTTGTATTCCCCAATAGCTTCTAGTAGCTCTTGTTCATCATAGAGGTTTTGTCCGTAATGAGAATTAATCCAAGAGTAATCCTTAGCCTTCTTAACTAAAGCATCCCCTCGCTTGACGAAATCTGTTGCAGTGGTGGGAAAGTATGGAAAGTCATAATTTGCCCATATTGCAGATAGCCCGATGAAAAGAGGTAGTCCAAGAAGCATGAAGCGACCTATTAAATCATCTGGGATACTAATATATGAACCATTGATACTCACATTTATTGGTGAAGTCTGGTGTTTACTTTCATGAATTGCTGCTAAATACTGCGTCCTGATGTCCTCAACATCTGTTTCTCGAAGCCCTAAACTTTGCCGAAAATATTCGATGTCTTCTAATTTATCGTCTGTTAACAGAGTCTCCTGTTGAAGTGCTTCAATCCATTCGTGCTCATACCGCTGTCGCTTTTCCTCAAATTCTCGATAAGGTTTCAATACCTCAAATCTTATATTTTCAGCCTTTTCATCTGTCAGTCCTAAAGTCTTACGCTGTTCATCCAAACCCTTGAGCTGAAGCGCTGAAAACTCTCCATTCTGTCTCTTTGCTAATCGCTCCACTTCTTTGCGATACCTCACCTTTGGATCATCCACCTTAGCCATTGCTAATTGAATGTCGTAGCCCTCTCGCACCGTGTAAATCTCCGGCTTCATTGCTGGCTTCGCTTCCTGAGTTTTACCCTGAGCAAACTTATGTAGCTCGTCCACCGTAATCCAACCATCATTATTGGTATCAGCCGCTCCCTTTTCAATTCCTTCCACAATGTAGCGGGTGTAAATGCCCCCATCCTTATCCTCAAATGAGGACTGGGTATCCGTTGAAGAAGTCAGCACCGCCCGCCCTTCAGCACTCAACTGCCCTGAAATATCTACTGGAACTGGAGTTAGTTTCCTTGCAGTCATTCCCTCTGCAAACGCGCCATTAAAGCAACAGTCCAGAATTAAAACCTGCTGCTTAGAACGAGATTTACTCATAAACCGCTGAACGATGCGAGTTTCAACTGCGGTTGTGGTGATCAGTTTGCCATTCTCAAAAATTGTCTCGCGCGTTGCAAAATATAAGCTGTCATCCTCTTCCTTAATGCCGTGCCCTGAAAAGTACAGCAAAATCAAGTCATTGGGCTGACCACCCGAAAATATAGACTCGATCGCCCTCTCCATGTCCATCCGCCCCGGATTTTCTAGCAAATCCACCCGGTCAAATCTACCCATCTCTGGATGCTGCAAAACACCCGCCATTGCTCGAATATCCTTCAGAGATCCAGGCAGAGAGGCTGCCAGATTCGTATTCACTAATTCCAATGAGTAGGGCAACTTTCACCATGCCAAGATTCTAAAGCTGGCAGAACTGGCGGTCAACTAGCCTTCAAATTCTGCCTCTCATCAGAGAGAACTACCCCATCAAATCCTCGCGTGGATTAAATGTTTCCAGGTGCCGTAACTTCTCATAAAGCTCTCGTTCCTGCAAAGTCACATCTTTGGGCGCAACGATTTGAATTTCCACAATTTGATCGCCCCGATCGCCATCGACTGGGTAGCCCTTTCCACTCATCCGCAGTTTTTGACCCGATCGCACCCCTGGCGGAATCACCATTTTACCATGCCATCTAACGTTGGCACCTCGATCGCTCCACCTAGCACCGCCTCAGTAGGCGTGACAGGCAATTGGCAAGAAATATCTGCCCCTTCAACTTTGAAGAAAATGTGAGGGGAAACGTCGATTCTTAAATACAAGTCACCCCCCGCTACACCCTGCCCTCTTAGCCGGACTTTTTGCCCCGTAAACATCCCAGCAGGCATGTTGACTTCAAGCGATCGCCCATCCCCTAGCCGCACT
>JAAUPA010000173.1 GCA_012034615.1 Leptolyngbyaceae cyanobacterium CSU_1_4
CCCCTCTACCCCTCTACCCCTCTACCCCTCTACCCCTCTACCCATTCACTCCTAACCCCTCATTTCATCCTTGACAGACTACTAGGTGAATCTGACGAATGCATTTTATGCCCCCAAGCGTTTCAGGTCTGGAGTTATGGCAGTGGCAAGTTACCGCAAAACAACAGGCGATCGCGGCACAGGTTTCTCCCACCGAAGTGGATTGGCTTCTGCAAGAAGTTGCTGGGCTCGATCGCCTCTCCCTCCGCCTAGAATCCTTTAAAAATAAACCCGAGTTGCCCCTCAAAATCTCCCTTGCCGACCTCACCCAACTTTGGCGACAGCGCCTAGAGGCACGTTTGCCTGTTCAATATATTGTCGGCAGGACAACTTGGCGACGGTTTTCGCTGGTGGTTTCGCCTGCGGTACTGATTCCGCGCCCCGAAACTGAGGAACTGATTGATTTAGCGATCGCCAGGGTTCACGCTCATCCGGCATTAGGTCGAGGCGCTTGGGTAGACTTAGGAACCGGAAGCGGCGCGATCGCCCTTGCCCTTGCCGATGCCTTCCCTCAGGCAACCCTTCATGGGGTGGATGTAAGCGGACAGGCATTGGCGATCGCGCAACACAACGCCCAACTGTTGGGCTTGGGCGATCGGATTCAGTTTCACCAAGGCAAATGGTTCGAGCCGATCGCAGCTCAGCAGCTCAGCGGCATGGTTTCCAACCCGCCCTACATTCCCCGCAACCTCATCCCCCAGTTACAGCCCGAAGTCGCTCAGCACGAACCGCATTTAGCCCTAGATGGTGGCGAAGATGGGTTAGATTGCATTCGTCACTTGGTCAAGGTTGCCCCAAATTATCTGCAATCGGGGGGAGTCTGGTTGATTGAAATGATGGCGGGGCAAGCTGAGTCTGTCCGTGCGTTACTAGAGAACCAGGGGAGTTATCGGGCGATCGAGATTCATACAGATTTAAATGGAACGGAACGATTTGCCTCCGCATTCCGGGTCTAACTTCAAAATTCAGAGATAATCAAAGGCGCATGCTGCCTTTTCGCTTCGCCAATTTTGAACTGATTTGGAAAAACTAAGGAGAAACTAACGATGTCGCAAGGAAATAACAAAGATACGGGGGCACTCATCCTCTCTCTGTTGATTACGTTAGGACTCATTGGCGGTGGACTATGGTTTTTCGGTCGGCAATTTTTTGCAGGAAAAGATCCATCCTCGGCAAATCAAGCTCCTGATGGGCAGCTTGCCGGACAAACTACTGGGCAATCGACCGGACAATCTACTACGCCACCTAACCCAGACCTAAGCGTCTCGCAAGTTGATACATCCGAACCGAACCCTCAGGTTCTAGCGATCGACGGCAGCGTCACCTTAGTTGCCCTCATCAAACAGTTTCAGATTGCCTATTCTCAGGTCAATCCTGCCCTACCCACCACCTATGGTGTGCCCGACGGCAAGCCCAACGGCAGCAACCAAGGCATTCAAAATTTACTCAACAATGAGGTGGTCATGGCAGTCAGTTCTCGCCCCATTAGTGGCAGTGAACTGCAAGCAGGACTGCAAGCTGTCCCCTTTGCGCGCGATGCGATCGCCATTGTAGTGGGCATCAACAATCCGTTTCAGGGCAGCCTCACGCTGGCACAGCTTAAGCAAATGTATCAAGGGCAAATTACCAACTGGTCGCAGGTGGGCGGCTCCGACCGACCCATTAAAGTGATCAACCGTCCTGCCGCCAGCGGCACAGGCAGCTTCTTTAAAGATGTCGTGCTGTTGGGCGAAGCCTTTGCGCCCGAAGGACCCAACTTTATGACGCTCCCTCGGGATGAAACCACGCCCATGTTAAAGGCACTAGAGGACAATGGCATTGGCTATACCACCGTTGCCCAAGCCGTGAATCAACAGACGGTGCGAGTGCTTTCCATTGAAGGGATTTCGCCTACCGACCAAACCGCCCTTAAGGCAGGAAGCTATCCTCTGAGCCGTGTAGTGTATCTTGTAGTACGCCAAAAAACCAGTCCCGCAGTCAAGCAGTTTATTGATTTAGTGTTATCGGCTCAAGGACAACAAACCGTTCAACGAGTGGGGTTCTTACCCCTGAAATAGTTTGGGACGATCGCTCCCATCGGGTTTCAAAGAATGTGTTTGCAAAGGGAGGTTCAGGGAATACTTTAATTGATTTTCAGCGATCGCATTTTTTAAGCCTCATTCCCTGTCAATATCCCCTGTCAATATCCCCTGTCAATCCATCTACCTGCACAGCTTTTGCCTTGAACCGATTCAACGTGTTCCTGGAACCTTTTCCATGGAGAAAGGTCTAATCAAATATCAGCCAAACTAACTCACCCAACGCGCAAGGCAAAGTTAGTCTACCAATCATCCATTATCGAAAGAACCTAGAGGGTATTTTTCATGTCTAAATTTCATTTGATGCAGTCGAGCACTGCTTTGTTTACTGCGCTAACCCTAATCTCAGGAGCCGCTGCACCCCTGGCAATGCAGGTTTCAGTCCAAGCTCAAACCCGCGCTGCCACTACCTTCACCGATGTTGCCAGTGGCTACTGGGCAAATGGCTACATTCAAGAATTGGCAAACCGCAACGTTTTAACAGGCTTTCCCGATGGCAGCTTTCGTCCTGATGAGCCTGTAACCCGCGCTCAATTCGCCGCCATGTTGCGTACCGCATTCAATCGCAATCCCGTTCGCAATACCGTTAATTTCAAAGATGTTCCCAACGATTACTGGGCATCTGCTGCCATTCGTGATGCCTATTCTAAAGGGTTCATGAGTGGTTATCCTGAAAATGATTTTCGTCCCGGCGAGTACATTCCCCGCGCTCAAGTTTTAGTCGCACTCACCAGTGGCTTAGGCTATGCTCCTAGCAGCGCAGTAGGGACAACGCTCCAGTCTTTTAGCGATGCGAACTCCATTCCTGACTGGGCGCGCAACAGCATTGCTGCCGCCACCGAAAAGAAAATTGTAGTCAACTATCCTAACGTTCAATATCTTAACCCCACCCGCCCCGCCACCCGTTCAGAAGTGGCAGCATTTATCTATCAAGCCATGGCAAGCGCTGGCGATGTCGCCGCCGTGATGTCGCCTTATGTGGTGGGTCAAGCCTCCACCCAAATTCCGATCGGCACCACCATTCCAACCCGCTACGACCAAGCCGACAGGATTCTTCTGTCTATGGAAGAACCCAACCCCGTGCCCGTGTCGCTCACCATTAATCGCAATATCACCTCCTCTACCGGCAAGCTGCTGATTCCTGCCGATAGCGAAGTGGTTGGTGAATTGCGCGTTGAGAAAAATAAAGGGGCTCGATTCTTTGCCAAGACCTTGATCACTCCTGAGGGCAACGAAATGCCCATCAGCGCTACGTCTCAGCTCATGACTCAGACTGAAGAAGTGCGTCGAGGTTCCAATGTGCTAGAGCTGCTGGCAGGAGCAGCCCTAGGAGCGGGGGCAGCAGCAGGGGTTGCCGCAGTAACAGGCGATCGCGCGATCGCCACCGAAGAGGTTTTGGGCGGCGGTGCGGTGGGAACGCTGCTTGCAACCTTCCTAGGACGCAACCGCGTCACATTAATCACAATTGACCCCGACACAGACTTAGATTTGACCTTAGATTCTCCTTTAGCTCTGCTCTAAACCATCAGGAATCTCTCAAAGCAGGACGATTAAGTCATCAACTTGACCTCGCCCTGCCGCAAAATTTGGAACCCCCTTCCCCGTCCATTTGACGACCGTGGAAGGGGTTCCAGTTTTAGTAGGAATGCGATCGAACGGCGCTAGGATGCTTTCTAGTTCGGTGAGTTCAGCAGGCGATGGGGTCAACACTTCGGGGAACTGCGTGTTGATATCGCTCCAACTTTCTAAAGGCAATTCGCCTGAGCGGTTAACGCTAGTGGTTGCCATGGGGCTAGTTAGCGTCAGAATGTAGCGAGCAATGCCGTTATTGGGCACACGAATGCCGATTGTCGTAGGGTCAGTGGGATTGATAGCAGGCGGCAGGCGATCGCTGGCAGGTAAAACCAGGGTCAGTGCTCCTGGAAAATATTGAGCCGCAACACTTTGCCAAAACTCCATTTCAGCCGCGCTACCTTGCACATATTCCCAAAGATCCGTCGCATCGGCTCCCATCAGAATCAACGGTTTGTCTAGACTGCGCTGTTTCGCTGCAAAAATTAGAGCCGACCGATCGGGTCGAACTGCCAGGGCAGGCAAAGTATCGGTGGGGAAACTGATCAGGCGATCGCCAGAACGAGCCGCAGCAATCAGTTGGTTAAAAGATACAGAAGACATAGCGGCTGAGATTAAGGACGTTGTTCGATATTGGCAATTCAATCTTTAGCCTACCGCCTTCTCCGACCATTAGACATGGGATACTAAAAAGGCTCAAAAATCAGCCATGATATGAATCGCAGCTTTTGGATCGTCGCCTTAATTGCCTTCGCCAATTCCCTCAGTTTTACGATTCTCATCCCCATTCTTTACCTCTATGGTCGGCAATTCGGGCTGAATAATTTTCAAACCAGCTTACTGTTTTCGACTTATGCGATCGCCCAATTCTTCGCAACTCCTGTTATCGGCAAATTATCCGATCGTTTGGGTCGCAAACCCCTTCTCATCCTCAGCTTAGCCGGAACTGTGATTGCCAACTTTTTAGCCGGAACCGCCACAACCGTCGCCATTCTTTTCCTGGCTCGTTTTTTAGATGGCATCACTGGAGGCAATGCCTCTGTAGCGCAAGCCGTTATTTCAGATGTTACCACCCCAGAAACACGAGCCAAAGGATTTGGAATTTATGGCGCAACGTTTGGATTAGGATTCGTTTTAGGACCCGCCCTCAGCTTATTGGCACAGCAGATTTCTTTGGGCGCTGGCTTTTTAGTATCCTCCGCGATCGCCCTCATCGCTCTAATCATCACTGTCTTTTTTCTGCCCGAAACTCTCACGACTAAAGCAGACAAGTCCCACAATATTTTTGATTTAGGCTTGAGCAGCTTAATTACTGGGTTAGTCATTCCCAAAGTCGGTATCTTGCTTGTGATCAACTTTTTGATTGGCACAACCTTCACCATATTCACCTTTGCGTTTCAGCCCTATTTCCTGGAGGTGTTAGGACAAGACAATAAAGGGTTAACCTTAATGTTCTTTGCATTTGGCGTATTAGGAGTACTGATGCAGCTTCAGGGTATTAAAATATTGACTCGCAAGTTTAGCCTAGTAAATATTTTACTGTTAGCTCTATTGATTCGCAGTGTATCTTTTACTCTAATGCCCATCTTTCCCAACGTCGTTTACTTCGTTTGCGTCAGCATTATCTTCTCATTGTTCAATTCTCTGGTACAGCCCATGATCACCACTCTGATTTCACTCAATGCTACGCCAGATACACAAGGTACAGTCATTGGTTTAAATACCTCGTACCTCAATGTATCTAATGCATTTGGTCCCATCATTGCAGGATTATTAGTCAATCAAAACAATCCTGTTACCTACAGTTATCCTCTGTACGTTGCTGGAAGCTTGACCTTTATCGTGTTGCTGTTTGCGATCGCCACTCGCAAGCAATATACGCCGAATGCAACGTAAGGCGATCGCCTGATGTTGATAGCTATCAGCACTTCGCTTAGGACAAATGAACCGCTGTGATTAACAAAGGCTTAAGCCCCTACTCTTAACCAAGCTTCTCATTTTGCGTCATAACAACCTCAAGAAAGCGATCGCTCCTCCTTTCCCTGAGTTAGCCTAGAACCTGAAACAAGAAAGTTGGGTACATTTCCCTAAGCTAAGTAAAAAATGCATTCGCTCATTGCGCCATTCTTAGAATCAGCCATAACGACTCAGTGATCCGTTCATCCCCAACGCCCCATGTCTGCACCTGCCAGCCTATCCAATCCTAAAGCTACTGAGCTTAGAACAGAATACTCAATGCCAACGCAACAGTGGGTAGAAGTCTTAGTGGATTGCCCTAGTGCGCAAGGATTATTCACTTACAGCTTGCCCGCCGAGTTGGCAGTGCAGCCGGGCGATGTATTAAGCGTCCCCTTTGGAGCACAGCAGGTCGGCGCGATCGCCATCACACTGAGCCACCCAACTCCCTCCCGGAGCTTGACCCCGCTGCCGTTCGCCCGGTCGAAGATATCGTCAGCCAAGGCTTCTTCCCCCCTACCTACTGGACGCTCCTACAACGAGTTGGGCAATATTACTGCACCCCCTTGATGCAAGTCATTAAAGTTGCATTACCCCCAGGATTATTGGGGCGATCGCAACGCCGCATTTGCCTTCAGCCAGACTTAATTCCTCCCAGTGCCCATATTTTTTTACATGCCACCGCTCAGCAAATCCTCACCTTGCTCCAGTCTCAGAGAAACGGCGACTACTCGTGGCAATACATCCAGCGTCAGATCCGAGGCGCAAATCGAGGCTTGAAAGACTTGCTCCAACGCGGTTGGGTCAAGAGCTATCTGGAAGCCCCTACCCCCGTTCGCCCCAAGCAAAAGCAAGCCATCACAGGAGTTGCCAATCTACCGATAGTTGACCTCACCTGCCGCCAACAGGAAATTCTCAGTGTATTGAAGCGACAAGGGGGAGAAATGTGGCTTCAGGAATTGCTGCAAATCTGTCAGGCTAGTTCTTCAGTCCTCAAAACTCTAGAACGAAAGGGTTACGTGGTAATTCATTCGAGGGAAGTTCTACGCCTAGAGTCGAGTGCGATCCCGGTTGCCGACCAAAACAAAATCCTGACCCCAGAACAAACGGCAGCAGTAGAAGCAATTTCTCATCTCACGAGCTATGCTCCAACCTTGCTACACGGAGTCACAGGATCGGGCAAAACAGAGGTCTATCTCCAAGCGATCCGCCCCCTCCTCAGCCAAGGCAAATCTGCTCTAGTCCTTGTTCCTGAAATCCGGGCTAACCCCCCAACTCACCGACCGCTTTCGGGCAAGATTTGGCGATCGCGTTCGAGTCTATCATAGTGCCCTTTCCGAGGGTGAACGCTACGATACTTGGCGACAAATGCTCAGCGGCAGCCCTCAAGTCGTCATCGGCACTCGCTCTGCAATCTTTGCTCCCCTCCCGAACCTCGGCATCATCATCTTGGATGAAGAACACGACAGCAGCTTTAAGCAAGATCAGCCTGCTCCCTGCTATCATGCCCGCACCGTTGCCCAATGGCGAGCCGAACTAGCCAACTGTCCCCTCATCCTAGGCTCTGCCACTCCTTCCCTAGAAAGCTGGCTCACTGCCACCGCACCGACTCTTCCCCCCTCCAAAATCCCAAATCCCAAATCCAAAATCCCTACCCCCCTCTATCTTTCCCTTCCCCACCGTGTCCAATCTCGCCCCATGCCCCCCATTCAAGTCGTAGACATGCGGCAAGAATTTCGGCAGGGCAACCGCTCTATTTTCAGCCGATCGCTTCAAGCTGCGATCGAACAAATGGTCGCCGCCCAACAGCAAGGCATCCTCTTCATCCACCGACGCGGACACAGCACCTTCGTCTCCTGCCGCGACTGTGGACACGTCATGGAATGCCCCCACTGCGACGTTTCCCTCTCCTATCATCAAACTCAGGAAAACGGCTACCAATCCCTTCGCTGCCACTATTGCGGCTACGGACAAACCCACCCCGATCACTGCCCCGCCTGCGAATCTCCCTACCTCAAAAACTTTGGTAGCGGCACCCAACGCATTATGCAAGAGCTAAGCCGCCAATTTCCCAATCTCCGCTGTCTCAGATTTGATAGCGACACGACCCGCGCCAAAGGAGCACACCGCTCACTGCTGACCCGCTTTGCTCTGGGCGACGCTGATCTATTAGTGGGAACACAAATGCTAACCAAAGGCATCGATTTACCCCAAGTTACCCTAGTGGGCATCGTTGCCGCCGACGGACTCCTGCACTTATCCGATTACCGTGCCAGCGAACGAGCTTTCCAAACCTTAACTCAAGTCGCCGGACGAGCAGGACGAGGAGAAGAACCAGGGCAAGTAATTTTGCAAACCTATTCCCCCGAACATTCTGTAGTTAATGCAGTCAAAGGACAAAATTACCGATCGTTCGTAGAAACAGAGTTAACTTACCGCCAAGCGCTCAACTACCCACCCTACCGACGATTAATTTTGCTACGACTGAGCGGGCTAAATGCGATCGCCGTCCGCCAAACCGCCCAAGACCTTGCCACTCAGCTTAGTGCTAATCATCCCAATTACGAACTTTTAGGTCCTGCCCCAGCCGCGATCGAGCGCCTAGCCGGACGCATCGATGGCAGATTTTATTAAAGAGTGGACTGGATGAAAGCATGAGTCTAATAGACTGGGGAGAGATGCGATCGCACTGTCCTAGTGGGGTGAGTTTGGCGATCGATGTTGATCCGCTGCATTTGTTGTGAAGAGAAAATTGATGGGGCGATCGTGCTTTAGTCACGAGGAGGAAATGGAGGTGCAATCGACAATTTCTAACTAGAAGCTGGAAATAAAAGAATTGAAAAATAAGTTATTTTTATTTGAGGTTACGAGTAAACTTTTGACGTAAGCGACTCTAAATAGGAAGAAGAATGAAAAATATAAGACCTCACAAGTATTCGTGCCTGGAGGAATGCCTAAATACACTTATGTAGCTCGGTCAGAGAGAAATCTAGAGGATAAGCTTCGCTCAGCAGCGGATAATCTGTGCAAGCTAGTGACAATTACAGGTGCAACTAAATCAGGTAAGACAGTTCTAACAAATCGAGTTTTTCCAAGAGGTCCTGAAAGCTTATGGATTGACGGAGGATCAATTAGCGAGGAAGACGATCTCTGGACATATATTCTCGAAGGGATTGTAGGATACACAGATATGGAAGTAGAAAAGTCACATGAATCGACCTCTTCTGTAAGCGGACAACTAGAAGTCGAGGCTGGCATTCCTTTGATTACAAAGGGAAAAGCGAGCTTCGGATCAACACGATCTACTAAAGGAGGTAGCTCAATAACTAGAAGTATGTCTTAAGTCCAAGAGCCGCAGCAATAACTCAGCTTCGAGAAACTAATATACCTCTCATAATTGATGACTTCCATTATCTCGACAGAGAGTTCCAAGGTAATGTAATTCGTGCTCTTAAACCTTTAATATTTGAAGGACTACCAGTTATCCTCATAGCTATACCTCACCGAAGATATGATGCAATTAAGGTAGAAAGAGAAATAACTGGAAGAATAGAATCAATTACCATCCCGATTTGGAGTACTGATGAGCTTTTAGAAATTGCCTATGAAGGATTTCCACTACTAAATGTAACTTTGGAGAAGCACGTTGGTCTGCGCTTAGCAAATGAGGCTTACGGCAGCCCTCATCTTATGCAAGAGTTCTGTAGAGAATTAGCAAAGTTTCACCATATTGACGAGACACTACCCGAAATCAACGGATGCACGATAGGAGAAGTATTCGATGAACTTTTCACAAAGCTTGCAGAACAAACAGGAAGAGTTATTTTTGATAAGCTTGCAAGAGATCCTAGGCAAAGGTCAGATAGATTACCGAGAACCTTGAAAAACGGTGAGACAGCAGATATTTACAAAGTTACTTTATTAGCTCTAGCAAAGTTATCTCCCGGATTAGACACAATTGAATATGAAAGGCTCAGAGGAGCGATTAGGGAAGTTCTAATAAACAACATACCGCAGGCACATGAAGTCACAAGAGTGCTAGAGAAGATGGCAGAAATTGCATCCAGCGATGAAGCTTCAATACCAGTATTAGATTGGGAGAAAGAGGAGCAAAAGCTTCATATCACTGACCCATTCTTCGCCTTTTTTCTAAAATGGGGAATTAATAAGGCAGAATCTCTAAACGGCAGTGTTGCTGAGCTTAACACAGAAAACTCTAACCATTCAATTTAGATAACTCGCTTTTACATAGATAGTCAACTGACAAAAAGAGAATTTTTCAATATCTACCTCGCTCGCATAATCTGCGAGCACCTTTAGACATAAATTAAAAACAAAATCCCCACTCCACTTATTAATACGGAGAAGGGATTTGTTGTAATATCATCCTGGCATCGAGCTATTTTTGCAGGGAGCTACCCCCCAACTATCTTTGCCGCAGCAGCGTTTCACACCTCAGTTCGGGATGGATGAGAGTGGTTCCACCGCGCCATAAACACCAGGAATTCTGTAAAGGTCTTCCATCATCTTTCAGAAGAACCTTGAAGGCTGCATAGAAACTTGTCTGACACTTTTGTAAGTTTATCGTTTACGAATCAGAGGTCAAGCCCTCGGTCTGTTAGTACTGCTCAACTTCATCTGTTACCAGACTTCCATTTACAGCCTATCAACGGGTAGTCTGCCCGTGACCTTACTGGGTTAACCCCATGGGAGAACTCATCTTGAGGTGGGCTTCCCACTTAGATGCTTTCAGCGGTTATCCGCTCCGCACTTGGCTACCCTGCGTTTACCGTTGGCACGATAACAGGTACACCAGCGGTGCGTCCTTCCCGGTCCTCTCGTACTAAGGAAGGATCCTCTCAATTCTCCTACGCCTGCACCGGATATGGACCGAACTGTCTCACGACGTTCTGAACCCAGCTCACGTACCGCTTTAATGGGCGAACAGCCCAACCCTTGGGACGTACTACCGCCCCAGGTTGCGATGAGCCGACATCGAGGTGC
>JAAUPA010000174.1 GCA_012034615.1 Leptolyngbyaceae cyanobacterium CSU_1_4
CCCAGAATGGGGAATTTAGGGGGGAGATCAGAGTAATCTTCAAAGTCCCCCAGAATGGGGAATTTAGGGGGCGATCGGGCAGTAACCTAGGCTTTTCAGCCCACCTCTAAGACTCGTAAATCTACTGACACTATAGCGAAGAGTCAGCTTACTTGCTTTTTGTAACAGTTGCCGCCATTTCTTTGAAACCGTAGCTTTAAATACATTTCAATAGAGTAAAGACTGCTTCCTCTAGCCCACGATCGCGCCGATCGTCATGCCTTATGCTTTCTCTCCTCGCCGATGCGAACCAAAGACTCGAAAAAGCGCTTCGCTACGTCGCTATTCCAGAAGATGCGATCGAGCGCCTTAAGTTTCCCAAAGCTAGCCTCACGGTTTCCATTCCAGTCCGAATGGATGATGGATCATTAAAAGTATTTCAAGGCTACCGCGTTCGCTACGACGACAGCCGAGGTCCAACCAAAGGCGGGGTTCGCTTCCATCCCAGCGTCAATTTAGACGAAGTGCAATCTCTGGCATTTTGGATGACTTTTAAGTGTGCCGCACTCAACATTCCGTTTGGCGGCGCGAAGGGAGGCATTACCTTAAATCCTAAGGAGCTATCTCGGTTTGAACTGGAGAGCTTAAGCCGAGGATATATTAATGCCCTCGCCGACTTTATTGGCCCCGACATCGACATTCCTGCCCCCGATGTTTATACCAACGCCATGATTATGGGCTGGATGATGGATCAGTACAGCATCATTCAACGTCAAATTATTCCGGGCGTGGTGACCGGGAAGCCTATTTCCATGGGAGGGAGTTTGGGCAGAGAAACCGCAACCGCCCTGGGCGCTTTTTTTACGATTCAAACGCTTTTGCCCAAATTTGGACAGGCACCTCAAGGCACGACTGTCGCTATTCAGGGCTTTGGTAACGCTGGGGCGGTGTTAGCCGAGCTGTTGTTTAAGGCAGGCTACAAAGTGGTGGCGGTCAGCGATTCTCAAGGCGGCATCTATGCTTCCCAAGGACTCGATATTCCTAGCGTCCGCCATACCAAAGAGGCGACCCGCAGCGTTCAAGCTGTGTATTGCCAAGGGAGCGTTTGTAACGCGATCGAACATTCTGTGGTGACCAATGCGGAGTTATTAGAACTAGAGGTTGATGTGCTGATTCCGGCTGCCCTGGAAAATCAAATTACTGCTGCCAATGCTCATTTAATCAAGGCTCCGTATATTTTTGAAGTTGCTAATGGTCCGGTGACTTCTGAGGCAGATGCGATTTTGGCGGAAAAAGGAATTCAGGTGATTCCTGATATTTTGGTGAATGCTGGCGGGGTGACGGTGAGTTATTTTGAGTGGGTGCAAAACAAAAGTGGTTTCTATTGGAGCTTGGAAGAAGTGAACCAACGGCTGCAAGATAAAATGACGGAGGAAACTGAGTGGATTTGGGCAACGGCGCAGGATTTGGCGATCGATTTGCGTACTGCTGCCTATGTTCATGCCTTGAGCCGCTTGGCTGAGGCGATTGGTGCGCAAGGAACCCGGAAGGACTACATCAAATAATGCGGCAGATGTGGGGAAATATTCAGACGTAGTGTAGGCATCTTGCCCGCAAGCGAGACGCTTGCCCCACGGCTATCTGTAAATTAATTACGCCCACTTACTTATGAGAGAGTGTTTGTAAATATCAAATAACGCTCCGAACCGCCCCCAAAATCCCCCAATTTGGGGGATTTTGAATCAGCCCATCGGCTCGAAGTCCCCCAATTTGGGGAGGGGGCTAGCGTAAAGCGATACGCTTATTTACAAACACTCTCTGAGGTGTATCGTTCAAAATCTCTTTGAGTTGTCATCCCTCTCCAGATAGATAGTCATTTAGTCAGGGCTGATCGAAGATTGTTAGCAATAAAGGACTTTATAATCTTTAGAGGGTAGATCTTTTCATCAAGCCCATGCTCAGATAAAACAACCGGCGATCGGTGGTCTGATTAGGAAACTTCGGCAAACCCTGAAGCGGACTCAAGAGAAATTTGCGGCTCAAATTGGGGTCACCTTTCCAACCATCAATCGCTGGGAAAATGGACGGAGCCCTTCCCTCGCCTTTGGCACCTAGACAAATTGAAGGTTTATTACAACAATTAAAAAATTTGCCCGATTTAGCCCTACGTGAACCGAGTCAAGCCCTACCCATGAAAAACTTCTCGCAAAGGACAGAGCAAGAATGAGCGAAGAGCAGCAAAAAGCAGTCTCTGAAACCTCTTCTGCAAGCAACGGCGAGATAGAAGCACTCATTCGATCGATCGATTGGTCGAAAACGCCCTTAGGATCTGCTGAGCAGTGGTCGCCAAGCTTAAAAGACGCGGTGCAAATTCTGTCTACAGAACTCGATCGCGCTAAACACCAAGCGCAATTGCACCAGTCTGCGGTAGAGCCGGCAGAGCAACCGGCAGAGCAACCGGCAGAGCAACCGGCAGAGCAACCGATCAATCCACCTAGCGAAATAGAAACCTTGTTATCTCGGATGAGCAACGGGTTTTATCAGCTCGATCGCCAATGGTGTTTTACGGTTGTTAACGATCGCCTTTGCGAAATTGTGAACATGAAGCGTGAGGAGCTCATGGGTCATAGCATATGGGAATTATTTCCTGATGCGGTTGGCACCCAATTTGACTTTGAATTGCACAAGGTGCTGAACGAGCAAATACCGATCCATTCTGAATATTTTTACCAAGCTTGGAATCGCTGGTACGAACACTGGATGTATCCTTCTTCTGAGGGAGTGACCATTTTGGGAGCCGACATTACCGAACGAGTGCGCATAGAAGCAGAACTTCGAGCCCAAAGCCAGTTGCTCGAAACGGTGGTTAATTGCTTGCCCAGTAGCGTGGCGATCGTGCGGGGAAAAGACCTCACTTTTCAATTTGTCAATCCTATGTATCAGGCGATCGCACCCGGCAAAAAAATCGTAGGCAGAACTATTGAAGCCGTGTGGCCCGAAACACAACCGCTGTTTGCAGAACGCTGCCGCCAAGTTTTAGAAACGGGTGAACCCTACTCTGCCCTGGACGAAGCCTTCGAGGTGAGCCGCACAGAAAATGGTGCGCTGGAGACCGCTTACTTTAGTTGGTCAATGCACCGAGTTCTTTTACCCAGCCCAAACGAGCAGGGTCTTTTAATCACTATTTGGGAAACCACTGACCGCAAGCGGGTTGAGGAAGAACTGCAACAAAGCAACGATCGCTTTCATACCGCCATGCGAGCCGTTGCAGGTATTGTATTTGAGTGGAACTTAGAAACCCAGACAGTCTACCGATCGGAGGGGTTGTTTCAGTTGCTTGGCGTTCGGGCAGAAGATGCGTCACCCACGGCAGAATGGTGGAGAGAGCGGCTCCATCCAGATGATATCGAGCGGCTAGAGGCGCAGCTTCTGACCGTCATGGCAAGTGCCGATCGCTATGAGGGCGAATATCGGGTGCGGCATGAAGCGGGGCATTGGGTAGACGTGTGGGAGCGGGGCTATTTGCAACGCAATCCTTCAGGCGAAGTGGTGAGATTAGTTGGCTTTACCACCGATATTAGCGATCGCAAGCGCACCGAAGCCGCCCTCCAAGAAAGCAAAGTGCGGCTCGACTTTTCCTTAAAAGCGGCTGAGTTTGGAGACTGGGATTTAGATCTGAGAACTCACTCGGCTTATCGTTCTTTAAAGCATGATCAAATCTTTGGCTATGAGTCTCTTTTACCCGAATGGACTTATGAAATGTTTCTGGAACATGTGTTGCCAGAAGAACGAGAAAACGTCGATCGGCATTACCGCGCTGCGATTGAAAACAACCAACCCTGGAACATTGAGTGTCGGATTGGTCGGGCAGATCAACAGGTGAGATGGATTTGGGTGCTGGGATATGTCTACTTTAATGCGGAAGGAGAAGCGATTCGCATGGTGGGGCTGGTTTCAGATATTAGCGATCGCAAACAATCTGAGGCAGCGCTGCGCGAAAGTGAATCGCAGTTCCGTCTGATTGTAGATAGTTCCAAAGAATACGCCATTTTTACCATGGACTTACAGGGCTACATTGCCAAATGGAATTCTGGCGCTGAGCGCCTGCTGGGCTATACCGAAGCAGAGGCGATCGGCTGTCAGAGTGAAATCATCTTTACCCCCGAAGACAACCAACAGGGACGAGCCGACTACGAAATTCATACTGCTTTAACCGAAGGACAAGCAGAAAACGAACGGTGGCACCTTCGCAAAGATGGAAGCCGATTTTGGGCAAGTGGGTTGATGATGCCGCTCTTGGATGAAACCAACACTCCGCGCGGAGTGGTCAAAATTTTACAAGATAAGACTACGCAACGGCAGGCAAGCGAACGACTCCGATTATTGTATGAAACAACCCGCGATCTGCTATCCACCGATCAGCCTTTAGCCCTCATCCAAAACCTGTTTAGTAAGCTCTCGGTGCAGCTCGATTTGCACTGCTACTACAACTTTATGGTGGAGGAAAAAGACAATCAGTTAATGCTGCATCTAAAAAACTATGATGGCATTTCTGAGGAATCAGCCCAGCAAATAGAGTGGATTCACTTTGGTGAATATCTCTGTGGCATTGCAGCCCAAGAGCGGCGGCAATTGGTTCTCGACGAAGCTCAACTCGAAGCTGATCCCAACGCTCAACTGCTCTATGCCACAGGGATCAAGGCTTATGCCGGACAACCCCTCATTACCCAGGGGCGGTTGCTCGGCACCCTTTCGTTTGCCAGCCGAACGCGCACCTGTTTTATGCCAGCCGAAATTGAGTTGTTGCAATCGACCTGTGATCAGATGGCGATCGCCATTGAACGCACCAATTTAAACCATTCTCTACAACAGCAAGCCGAGCAGCTCAGACAAGCCAACCGCATTAAAGATGAGTTTTTAGCGGTTCTATCCCACGAATTGCGATCGCCCCTCAATCCTATTCTGGGCTGGTCAAAGCTGCTTCAAACCAGCAGCCTCACCCCCACAAAAACCGCTCAAGCCCTTGCCACCATCGAACGAAACGCCAAACTACAAGCCGAACTGATCGAAGATTTGCTGGATGTATCACGCATTCTTCAAGGCAAGCTGCGGCTCAATGTCAATGCCGTTGATTTAACCGAGATCATTCGAGCCGCGATCGAAACGGTGCATTTAGCCGCAGAAGCTAAGTCCATTACCTTAGAAGTATCGCTTGACCCACAGATCGGGCAAGTTTCTGGCGATGCGACCCGCTTGCAGCAAGTCGTTTGGAACCTGCTATCGAATGCGGTGAAGTTCACCCCCCTGGGAGGACACATTACCGTGCGGTTAGAAGCAGTGGAAAAGCAAGCTCAAATTATTATTAGTGACACAGGGAAAGGAATTTTACCGAACTTTTTGCCCTATGTCTTTGACTATTTTCGGCAGGAAGATGGGGCAACAACTCGCAAGTTTGGCGGCTTAGGCTTAGGGCTGGCGATCGTTCGTCATTTGGTTGAGCTGCATGGAGGCACCGTTCAGGTCACCAGCCCCGGCGAAAATTTGGGCTCCACCTTCACCGTCAAACTCCCGATCATGCCGGTTCAATCTGCGGTGACTTTTAATCATCAGTCATCTGCTCCCTCGTTTAACTTAAGGGGGCTGCAAGTCTTGGTCATTGATGACGAGATTGACTCCCGCGAGTTTGTCGCTTTTGTTCTGGAACAGGCAGGCGCTACGGTCGTCACCGCCACCACTGCGGGTGAAGGATTCGCCCTGTTAACTCAATTTCAGCCCGATGTGCTGCTCAGCGATATTGGCATGCCCGACCTAGATGGCTACATGCTGATGCGACAAATCAGGCTGTTGCCCCCGCAGCAAGGAGGAAATGTTTTGGCGATCGCCCTCACTGCCTACGCCGGAGACTTTAACCAGCAAGAAGCCCTAAAAGCAGGTTTTCAGCAACACTTAGCAAAGCCTATAGAACCTGCAACTTTAATTAAAGTCATCGCGAGTTTAATTAAAATTGCTGAACAAAGGGATGAACAGCAAAATCCGCCCTCACCCTGGTAAGTTATCAATTCTTAGTGGGTGAGCAAAGACGATCGAGTTCAAAATTAAACGCTGTTCATTTTGAATTCTCAACTCTTTCATACTCCGCAGCATTCAGCAATACCTGATTAGCTAATTTGATCAATCGCCTGACATAGAACCCGCCTTAATCGGTTATCGTTTTACTACACTCTTCGATCGCATCGCTTAACGGGTTAATATGTCTAGTCTGTCGCCTGAAAAACCTTTGACGACCTCTGTTCCTGCTAACGAAACAGAGCGATTGGCAGCACTCTATCGCTATCAAGTTTTGGATACTGCGCCAGAAGCAGCCTTCGATCGCATTACTGCTTTAGCAGCAAGATTATTTGATACGCCCGTTGCCCTCGTTTCCCTGGTCGATGAATCTAGAGCCTGGTTTAAGTCTTGCGTTGGCTTTAGCAACCTCGAAGTTCCTCGGGAAGGTTCGCCTTGCAGTATGGCCGTATTGAAAGACGTGCCCTTAATTATTCTCGATACCCTTCAAGACGATCGCTTTGCCTGCACCCCTCTGGTGCAAAGTGAACCTGGCGTACGGTTCTATGCAGGCGCGCCTCTGCTCACCCAAGATGGCTTTAACCTAGGAACCTTGTGTGTTGTTGACACCCAGCCTCGGGATTTCATGAGTCTTGACCAGCAAGCAACTTTGGTTGATTTGGCAGCAATGGTGGTAGACGAACTAGAACTGCGTCTGGCAGCTCAGACCATTGCCCAAGTCGATGCGGCTTTGCTAGAGATTACCGAAGGCATTGCCGCCGTTACGGGTGAAGCTTTTTTTCAAGCTCTGACTCAATGTTTTAGTAAAGTTTTGGGCGCTGATTATGTCTACATTGGTCTCGTTAAGGGCGATGTAAACTTGGTGATGCGACCGATCGCCACTTGTATTGCAGGTCAAATGGCAGATTATCCAGAGTGTCCGTTGCTGGGCAGCCCTTGCGGAGAAGTGATTGGGCAGCAAACGCTTCGCAGTTATCCCAAGGGAGTTCAGGACTTATTTCCTAATCTATCTCTACTCAAATTGCTAGAAATTGAAAGCTATGTAGGAATGCCGTTTTTTGATTCTAGGGGCATTCCCTTAGGGGTGTTGAGTGTCATGCATGGGAAACCCCTAGAGAATATTCAACTCGCCCAAACGTTGCTGCCGCTCTTTGCGCCCCGCATTTCTACTGAACTAGAACGCCAGCAAACAGAATTGGAGCTCGTCAAGCGGCTGAACGAATGAGCGCTGCTCAACATTGTGCTAAAGCGGGGTTGTGGAGCTGGGACATAAGAACCCAGAAAGTTTACTGGTCGCCCGAATACTACATGCTGTGGGGCATTGATTCCAATATTCCAGCGGCTTATGACACTTGGTTGAATGCGATCGTTGAAGAAGACCGTGATCAGGTTAAGGAACATATTCACACGGCGGTGGCACAGCAAAAACCCATCCAGGTTGAATATCGTTACCTTCATCCGGAACGTGGTTTGTGTTGGTTTATGTCAATTGGAAATACGCTTTACGATCCGGAAAATCGACCGCTGCGGGCAACAGGTATTGCTCTAGATATTACCAATCGCAAGCAGGTTGAGGAAGAACTGCTGCAAAAGAATGCCATTTTGAACATGATTAACGAGTCTGCGCCCACCCCCATCTTTGTCAAAGACCGCCAAGGACGAATTATTTACGGCAACCCAGCTACGTTTGAGGTGTTGGGAAAATCTGCCGCTGAGGTCATTGGCTTTCGCGATGGCGATCTGTTTCCAGACCTCGAAGATGCGACTAGAGTCATGGAAAATGATCAGCGGATTATGGAAGCTGGACAAACAGAAGTGGTGGAAGAATCTCCTGATGGCATCCGGACTTTTTTGGGCATGAAATCTCCTTACCGGAACAAGTCTGGAGAAGTGATAGGATTGATTGGCATTGCGAGTGACATCAGCGATCGCGTGCAGCTTGAACGCGATCGTGAACGTGTTTTGCAACAAGAACAAACCGCCCGTGCCGCCGCCGAAACCGCCAATCGGATCAAAGATGAATTCTTGGCGGTACTGTCTCATGAACTGCGATCGCGCTCAACCCAATTTTAGGCTGGACGAAGCTATTGCAAAGCGGCAATTTAGATGCAGCCAAAACTGCTCATGCCTTGGAAACCATTGAACGCAACGCCAAATTGCAATCCGAACTGATTGAAGATTTACTTGATGTTTCACGAATTCTTCAAGGCAAGCTCAGCCTCAATCTTTCTCCGGTTAACTTAGCCTTAACCGTTGAAGCCGCGATCGAAACCGTCAGTTTGGCAGCCGGAACTAAATCTATTGAGATTCAAACCGCGTTAGATCCTCAGATTGGGCACGTTTTAGGAGACTGTAGCCGCTTGCAGCAAATCGTTTGGAATTTGGTCTCCAATGCAGTTAAATTCACCCCCGAAGGCGGGCGCATTGAAGTCCGTTTAGTCCGGGTTGATCACCAGGCTCAGCTTACCGTTGCAGACACCGGGAAAGGCATTACCCCCGAGTTCTTGCCCCATGTCTTTGACTATTTTCGTCAGGAAGACAGCGCAACAACTCGGAGGTTTGGTGGCTTGGGTCTGGGGTTGGCGATCGTGCGTCACCTGGTTGAACTGCACGGCGGCACGGTTCAAGCCGACAGCCCCGGTGATCAGCAGGGGACAACCTTCACCGTCAAAATACCGCTCTCAGAAACCGCGAAAGAGCAGAGTTTTGATTCAGAACACTCGTTCTTCGCCCCGGCTCAAAACAACTCGCTTTTGGGCATTCGAGTGTTGGTGGTTGATGATGAATCGGATATGCGCGACGTGATTGCCTTCTCGCTAGAACGATCGGGGTCAGAGGTCTTTGCCGTTGAAACCGCAGCTAAAGCCTTAGAGGCTTTAGCTCGGTTCCAGCCCGACATTTTGGTGAGCGATATTGGGATGCCAGAAATGGATGGCTATATGTTGATCCAAAAAATTAGAGCATTGCCCCCAGAACAAGGCGGACAAATTAAGGCGATCGCCCTAACCGCCTATGCCGCCGAGTTTGACCAGAGCCAAGCTTTACAAGCAGGTTTTCATCAGCACTTGGCAAAACCCGTAGAACCCGAGGTGTTGGTCAGGGCGATCGTTAAGTTGTTTAAAAGTAATGGCTAACGGGCACCTCAAATAACCTGCCTCGTCTGCCCAGTCAATCTGCTCAATCGATCTGCTCAATCAATCCGCGCTCCAATTTCTGCCATACTCCAGTCGGGGCGCAGGTGACGAGCCTGTCTTAAGTAAGGATGATGAATTTTCACTAGCACCGGAGTATTGATATGAATTAGAAACCGAATGCAGCGCACAAGGCTGCCCTCGACGTGCATCTGTTGGACATCAAGCAGGGGCACATTTTGCCAATGAGGTCGTTCCCGGGCGATCGCCGCCGGAAAAATCGCATCTAAATCATGGGTTGCTGAAAAAGTGGCGCTAATGATGTCGTCGGGGTCAATCGAATTGTGAGATTCCAGCTCATCTAATAGTTCTTTAACGGCTTCTCGAATTGCCTGAACCGAATTTTCTGGGACAGTCGTTGCCCCCCGAATTGCCATCACTCGCCAGCCCACGGTCAAATCCTCCAATTTTTACTAAAAGGATGTTCACTCAGCAATAAACAGCCCGGTTTGCTTAAAAATCCATCAGTCTTCGAGCTGAAATCGCTAAGGTCGATATAGCCAAAGCGGTAATCCGCTGGTGGACAGTTCAAATTCTAGCCACTCTGCCCCCGATTTTAGCCCCGGAGAACTGCTTAATCCTCCAGAGAGTTGACTGCGACCTGGGAAAAAACGACTCCCAAAGCTTTTCGGCTCTTCTAAAGTGAAACATTGTGTCTTCTCAGGGTCAAGCCCCGCTAGTTCAGCGGCCCATCGTCGCGCGTCTTCTTCAGACCCTAGGCGATCGATCACGCCGAGTTCTAGCGCTTGTTGCCCTGTAAAAATTCGCCCATCTGCAAAACTTTTGACTGTTTCTACCGCCAGGTTTCTGCCTTCGGCAACCGTCTGGACAAACTGTTGATAGCTGACATCAATCAGCTCTTGCAGAATCGTTTGTTCGGGTGCCGTCAGTTCGCGATCGAAGGAAAGAATATCTTTATAAGGTCCCGATTTAATCACCTTGAAAGACACCCCAATCTTTTCTAGCAGGCGCTCCAAATTGTTGCCCCGCAGAATAACCCCAATGCTGCCCGTAATGGTTCCAGGGTTGGCGATGATATGCTCGGCTCCTACGCCAATGTAGACTCCGCCTGAGGCAGAAATATTGCCAAAGCTAGCCACGATTTTAATTTTCTCTCGCAACCGCTTCAGCGCGCTATAAATTTCTTGCGAGTCTCCCACGGTGCCACCGGGGCTATCAATTCTGAGCAACAGCGCCGGAAATTTTCGTTCTTCAATTGTCTTGAGAGCCTCTAGAACTCGCTTGCGGGTAGCAGCACCGATCGCCCCCGTAATTTCAATGCGAGCAATTTGTTTGCGATACCGAGGTTTAAAAGGCCAAACCATGTTGCGTGAACCTATAAAAAGTCTTTAAACCATCTAGTTTACCGAATCGTCGGGGCGATCGGGCAATCCCTATAAGGGGTGG
>JAAUPA010000175.1 GCA_012034615.1 Leptolyngbyaceae cyanobacterium CSU_1_4
CTCGTTGTCAACGGCATAGCCGCTGCGCCGCACTTTGGTGAATTCGGTCTCCAGCTCGCGCAGGGTCGTCATGGTGTTTTGGTGTGCGCAATGAGCGGCGCGCTGGTCAACAGTCGGTCGCGCATGCGCTTTTGCGCGTACGAGAGAAAGAGCTTGCCGCTTGCGCTGGCATACAGCGGCACTTTCGAGCCCGCGTGCAAATTGATGCGCAACGGCCACGACGATTCGACGCGGTCCAGGTACATCACGTAATGGCCGTTTGGGATCGTCAGATTGCAGGTTTCGCCGAGCTTTTCAACGAGCTCTTCAAGAATGGCGCGACGCGCCGATCGATACGGCGATGCAGGAGCACGTTGGCTGCCAGATTCGATAGCCGCTCGCCCGGCACGTAGCGCTTGGCGTCCGGTTCGCGCAGCAACATCCCGGCCTCTTCTAGGGTGGAGAGGATGCGAAACACCGTCGGCTTCGGCAACTTCACCGCTTGCATGATTTCGGTCAGGCTGACCGAGCGATCACTGTTGGCAACGAACTCCATCACCACCAGCGACCGCAAGGCGGCGGAGCCTGCTTCGCGTGCGTGGGTGTCGTCGTGATCGGCGACGCTTTTGCTCCAGCGCGTCTGCATCATGTTCGGCGGTCGATAGCGTCAAAGAGCGAACCATAAAACTAAGAATTTCCTGATTATGCCGTAGTGCGGCGGATGGCGCGAGCGGATTGAGCGGCAAGTATTCGAGCTGCGCCGCAACGCAAGCGCAGTCGTAGCCCTCGTTTATTCCTCCCGTCTTGATTATGCAACTTCAAAGAAAATGAAACTGACAGGTTCGTTTTTCATCCCTTTCGGCGCTTTGTACGGCACCGCCGCACGAGACTACGTCCATGTCGGATCAATCCCTCCCACGAAACGTAGACGAAACGGAGTCAGCAATGAGTTCAACCCCTCCTCGCAAGACCAATGCAAAAGCGGCCCGCGCGAGCGCCCGCAGCGCGCAGCGCGTTGACCGTCGCGTCGTAAAAGGGCGCGTAAAGATGACGCCGTCAGAGGCGTTCGTCGAGACGATGGTCGCGCAAGGCGTCACCCACGTGTTCGGCATCGTCGGTTCGGCCTACATGGACGCGCTCGATTTGTTTGAACCGGCGGGCATTCGCTTCGTCTCCGTTGCGCACGAACAAGGTGCCGGACACATGGCGGATGGGTTCTCGCGCGTATCCGGGCGGCATGGCGTATGCATCGCGCAAAACGGGCCGGGGATCACGAATTTTGTGACCGCGACGGCGGCGGCGTACTGGGCGCACTCGCCGGTCGTCGTCATTACGCCTGAAACCGGCTCCATGACGCTTGGCCTGGGAGGATTTCAGGAAACCGAGCAATTACCTATCTTCTCGAAAATCACAAAATACCAAGCGCACGTTAATAATAAAGCGAGGATGGCGGAGTTAACTGCCCGCGCATTCGATCGCGCGCACATCGAACTCGGCCCGACGCAACTCAATATTCCGCGCGACTTCTTCTACGGCGATATCCGGATCTAAAAAAAAGAATTTGCAGCCCGGTGTGGAACTGGCGATCAATCCAGTCTGCTGAAGCCGTGGCTTTGCAAACCTTAAGTTACAGATCGATCAGCCGATACTGGGTCCTTCGCAGCGGACTGCCCAGGACAGAGCCGGGTCGGTCAAGCGCTTCCGTTGTAATTTGACTTCTAGGTGCCAAAGTGGCAGCCAGGAGCACGCAGTTGAGGAGAAAAGTTTCAACGTTTCGTAATCCCATGCAACATCAGACTGCTATAGCATAGCACTTGTCATTTAGGGTTCATCAGAATGATTACCGAACCCCCCTTTCCGGCTAACATGACACTGTTGCTTGAAAATGCCTTTAAAGGTGATTTATGCGATCGTTTCGCTCTGATCCCTATCTTTGGGTTCACTTGGCAGGGGTGGCGGCAGTGCCAATTTTTCTAGAACTATGCCTCCTGGGTTTGGGCATGGGCAGGTTTTTGATGCCAGTTTGGTTTGAGCTGCTGTTTGTGGGAGGGGTGGGCATTTTGCCGATTCTTTGGATGCAGTGGCAGCAGCCATTCTATATTTTTAGCTTGTTGCTGTTCGCGCTTCGCCCGGCTCAATTGAGTGAAGATCAACGAAAATTGTTGGGGCTGTTTCAGAGTCCGGTTCATCAATTTTTGTCGGTGGGAGTGGCGGTTTTGATGGCTGGGGTGCTGTGGCGATTTTATGAGGTTGCCCCGATCGCCAATGGTCTGCTTTTTCCTGAGGCAACGCGCGGCACTGGGCTATTGGTGGCGGCGATCGCCTTCTTCTTTGCCAATTTATTTCTGCAAGTTCCTGCCAGTGTTTTGCGGGTGCTGCTGGTGAGGGAGGGCATCTTTGCGGCGACAGTGCCTTATCCAGTTGAGCAAATTTCCGCTGCTTTTACGGTAGTGGGCTTCAGGGTTGAAAAGATTCTGCCTCCTTTAGTTCCTTCACCTTCTAAGCCCGTCGTCATTCGTCCGTTGCCAACTGACTCTGAGGTCGCTCAAAAGACTGAGGCAGATCTTTCAGAGGGGGTTGCAGAGCTAACGGTTGAGGAACCGATCGCGTTGAAGGAGTCAGAACCAGAAGACACGATCGATCTGCCAATTGGGGAAGCGCAGTCGGAGGAGGCGATCGCGGCAAGCTCTCAAGATCCTGAGCTGATGGTAGAGGCTGAAGAATTTGGGGCGGCGATCGCCGATCAGGAACCTGAAGCTGTTATGGAGTCGGAAATTATAGAGTTAGAACTTACAGAGTTAGAAATCACGGAGCTAGAGGGCGTTGGCTGGGGCAATAAAAGCGATTCTAATGCAGATGAAATCATTGAAGCTGTCGAGATTAAAGTCGTGGAGGTGGAGGTGATCGAAACCGTTGGCGAAACCGTTAGCGAAGAGAAAAGTAGTGAAGAGAAAAGTAGTGAAGAGAAAAGTAGTGAAGAGAAAAAAGCGATCGCCCCTGAGCCTGTTGCAGAAGATTGGGGCGATGATGAAGACCTCAATGATTTGTAAGTGACGGAATTTTCAGCGACGGAACTTTCAGCGACGGAACTTTCAGCGAGAAGCCTATTGATAGCCTGCTGCCTGAAGTTCAAACAACCGGGCATATCCTCCCCCCGATCGCACCAAATCCTCATGGGTGCCGCTTTCCATCACTCGCCCATTTTCCATCACCATGATTTTGTCCGCCATTCGCACGGTCGAAAAGCGATGAGAAATGAGAATTGCCATCTGGTTTTGAGTCACCGCTCTAAAGTGATTAAAGATCTCGACTTCTGCTTCTGCGTCCATGGCTGAAGTCGGTTCGTCAAGCACCAGGATATCGGCTTTGGTTCGCATAAATGCCCGCGACAATGCGATTTTTTGCCATTGTCCACCCGATAGCTCGCGTCCGCCCTTGAACCATTTACCTAGACGGGTTTGAAACTTATCGGGCATGGTTTCAATAAAAGGTCGAGCGGTGGCAATTTCGGTGGCTTCCTCCCATCGAGGTTGATCTTCTAAATGATCGACATCGCCGACTCCAACGTTTTCGCCCACTGTGAATTGGTAGCGCACAAAGTTTTGAAAAATTACGCCAATGCGGCGTTGCAACACGTTCACGTCCCATTGAGCTAAGTCCAGTCCGTCTAGCAAAATGCGCCCCGAATCAGGACTATAAAGGCGGGTTAACAGTTTGATGAGGGTGGTTTTGCCAGAGCCATTTTTGCCCACGATCGCCAATTTCTGCCCCGGACGTAAGTGAAAGGAAATTTGATGCAGGGCGGGTTCGGCATTGCCGGGATAAGTAAACGATACGTGCTCAAAGCGAATGCCATCGCCGGGGAGGGTGCCTCGTTGAGCATCCCCCAAGGGAACCGAAATTTCTTGCTCTAAAAATTCGTAAAGATTGGAAAGATAGAGGCTGTCTTCATACATGCCGCCTACCGAAGTCAGGATCGATGAAAAAGTCGATTGTCCTTGGCGAAAAACGACGAGATACATGGTGAGGTCGCCGAGAGAAATGCGTCCGGCGATCGCCTCCCCCACAATCCAAACATAGGTGGCGTAAAAGGTTGCAGTGCTGACCAATCCTAGCAAATAGCTCCAAGTACTTCGCCGCACCGTTAGATCTCGATCTTCGACATAAAGGCGGTTGAAAGTGTTTCGGTAGCGATTCAGCAGGGTTTCACCTAATTGATAAAGCTTGACCTCCATAGCAAAGTCTTCGCGGGCAATGAGGTTTTCTAAATACTGCTGCTCTCGGGTTTCGGGAACGCGCCACCGGAAGAGGCGAAAGGCTGCGCCTGCAAAGCGAGTTTCTGCCACAAAAGCTGGAATGGCTGCCAGCATCAGCATTAAGACGGCGATCGGCGAAAAGTTGAGCAATAATCCGCCAAAGGTAACTAGAGATAAGCCGTCTTTAACCAGCCCAAAAGTGCGCCCCACTAAGCTGAGAGGACGGACTGATGCTTCTCGCCGCGCCCGCGTCATTTTGTCGTAGAACTCAGAATCTTCAAAGTGTGCCAAATCGAGGGTCAGGGCTTTTTCTAAAATCAGCACATTTACCTTTTGCCCCAACAGCACCCGCAGCAGCGATTGGCAAAGCGCCATCCCTTGCTGACAGCCTGCGAGAAATGCCACGGCGATCGCTTCCATTGCCAAGTACTGAAGCGCCTGGAGCCGATCGATCGCCAATTGCGACTGAGCTGCCAGCACCACGCCATCTACAATCAGTTTTCCTAAGTAGGCAATGGTGGCTGGAATTAAGCCTGCCATCAGGGTCAACAGAGCAAGCACTAGGGTGAGCTGGCGATGCGTAGTCCAAACTAAGGCAACGGCACGACCACAATATCGAAAAATAGAGAGGGTTCGAGAATGTTGGGCTTGGGGCGATCGATTGACCCAAGCCCTCGGAGATCTGGAAAATTTCATTCTTCAAAGATAGCGTTTTGCTTGCTGCCGTTTCATCCCGACCTCGGAAGCAAGAGCCTGTAAACAGATCAGAGGGCGAGTTCTTTGCGTCGCCAAAGAACTCGCTGAAAAATGAAATCCAACTGCCGGAGGTTGACCAATTCATCTATATTGGTTTGGAGCTAATCCGCGAAATCAATGGCAAAAACTTAAATTTTGCTTGGCTTTAATGAGATGAGTCTTTATAAAATGAGGGGCGATAGAACTTGCAGAGCCTTGAATCTTGTCGGTTCTATCAGCACGATAAAATTGGGGAGGTAAACCGAAACTGTGAATATTGCTGAGTTATTTGAAAAAGGCGGTCCGACCATCTGGCCTCTGGTGTTGCTCTCGTTTTTGACCCTCAGTGTGGTCATTGAGCGGGCTTGGTTTTGGTCAAAAGTTTTGACCCATGAACGCGAAATTGCGGGGCGCGTTCTAGAAGCCGCTCGTCGAGATTGGGGGGCTGCGGCAGAAATTGCCCGCAAGTCGGTCAATCAACCCATTGGGCGGTTTCTTTACTCTGCCCTAGAGCTACAAAACCCTCAGCCCGATGTGTTTGAGCTGGCACTGCAAGCCTCAGCCGATGAAGAACTTGCGACCATGCGCCGAGGAGACAAAATCTTAGAAGCTTCTACAACCCTGGCTCCACTGTTGGGGCTGTTGGGCACGGTTCTAGGCTTAATTCGCTCTCTGAGCACCATTCGTTTGGGCGATTTGGGCACGGATGCCACGGCGGGCGTAACGCTGGGCATCTCAGAATCTTTGATTAGTACCGCAATGGGGATGATTGTGGCGATCGTCTCGCTAGCGTTCTACCGACTGTTTCAAGGGTTTGTTTCAGGGCAAGCAAAAGTTTTTCGGCAATCTGGAAACGATTTAGAACTCATTTATCGTCAAGACTGGTTGCAGCCCGCTGGAACCCCTCGACAAACCACCGATCAACCTTTCTAAACTTGAATCGTTGCCCCTTACAGACAAAGTTTCCGCCATGATGAAAATTGATGTTGATAATACCGATCCGGATGTTCGGGTTGAGCTAGTTCCTTTAATTGATGTTATTTTTTGCATTCTCACCTTTTTTATTGTGGCGGCGGTAACGCTGACCCGTCAGGCAGCGATCAACGTCGATTTGCCTGCTGCAAAAACTGGCACGACCCAAATGCGGCAGATTTTAGTGGTCAGTATTGATCCGATTGGACAAACCTATGTCGAAAAAGATCCGGTCACCCAAGCTCAATTAACCGATGCCTTGGTGAAGTTTCGCCAAGAAAGCCCGGATGGATTAATGGTGCTTTACGCCTCGCGTGCCTCTAGCTACAACGATGTGGTCAGGGTATTGGATTTGCTGCGATCGGTGGGTGGTACTCGCGTTGCCCTAGCGACCCTGCCAGGCGGGCAAGCCGATCAGTTCCCCGGTTCAAATTCGATCGGCGAACCTCTTAATCCTTCGACTTTGCCCGGTTTAACGACTCCGATTTCGCCCTCGGGGCTTAGTCCCGATTCATTTAACCCAAATTCACTAGAGCAAAACTCCTTGCCGGGACTGGGCTTACCGTCTGCTCAGCCCAATGGATCAAGTTCGTCTAATAATCCTGCCTCGTTGCCCAGCCTGAGTTCGCCCTCAACGCAACCTGGGGCGGCTCGTCTACCCTTGCCCACGGGTGCGGGTCAAACGGGTAATCAACCAACTGGCAAGCCCTAGTGCAGATCAGGCTCAACGTCCTTAGTCTCCGCCAATCACCCGATCGCGTCCCGCAGATTTTGCCTTGAGCAATCGTTGATCGGCTCTTTCCAGTAAGCTGAAGCCGTCCGAGTCATCGTTGGGTTGGAGGGTGGCAGTTCCGGCGCTAATGGTGACGTTCAACGCTAGGTCATTATTGATGACAAAGGGCTGTTCGCGGATCAGTTGACAAATACGATTGGCGATCGCTTCGCCTTCAATACTTTGGGTATCGCTCAGAATAATCACAAACTCCTCGCCGCCGTAACGGTAAGGCGTGTCGTATAGCCGAAGGTTATGCTGCAAACGAGTCGCTAGGATTTCTAAGGCGCGATCGCCCACCAAGTGCCCGTGAGTATCATTAATTACCTTAAAAAAGTCTACATCTATAATAATCAGGCTGATCGGCTGCTTACGGGCACGGGCATTGGCAATCACTCGGGGCAGTTCCCACTCTAAAGAGCGGCGATTGCTGAGATTCGTTAAAGGATCTGAAAGCGCAATAGAACTGAGCAGATCGTTCTCTCTCATCAGGTTCTGGTAAGCTAGCACTTGGCGCAATCCTATCTGGAGTTGGGCTTGGAGCAGCCGAGTCAGGTTTGGTTTGGGTTGTTGAAAGTCGATCTTGAGGTAAGCGTCTGCCCCCTCCTCAAGCGCTTGAATCTGTCCATCAACCTGGGGACGATCCTCAATGACAATACAATAGATCCAGGCAAGACGGTTGTGGATTTTTATTTCCTCGCAAAGCTCTATTGCACCCTGCTGCTGGGCTTGAATCAGCACCAGGTCTGGGTGCTGGACTTGAACAAGCTGCATTGCCTCAAACGGATTTGCGGCAACTTCAATTGAGAAGGTGGCAGATTCATGAATTAAAGTTTGAAGGGTAGATCGAAAATTGTTCTCCCCAACGCAGATCAGTGAGGCGCTCATTTAAGATTTCAACCTAAATCAAGGCAGAAGACATCGTTAAGGCAATGGTGCCTCGGGATGGGCGCTGTTTGCCAAAAAGATGTGACGCTATTATGCATGAGGCTAATTCAAAGACATAATTGAACATATCAGGTCGGTATTGTCTTAAAGTTACGCAGTGCTACACCTAGATCAGGACAGGTGTTCAACAAACATCACAAAAATTCAGTAAATTCCGATCTCCACTTTGTTTATGGTATACCGCCCAAGTCTAGAGTTTAATGTCCATCCTTTTGCTCAAGTGTATGGCAGAACCTAAAGCGGAACATCATTACCTTCTCTATTGAACTGTACAAACCTCATGTCCATTTTCCTCAGCGGCTCCCAGATTCGGCAAACCTTTCTGACCTTCTACCAAAATCGGGGGCATCAAATTTTACCAAGTGCCTCTCTAATCCCCGAAGATCCTACGGTGCTTTTGACCATCGCGGGCATGTTGCCGTTTAAGCCTATCTTTTTAGGGCAGCGCCCAGCGGAGTTTCTGCGTGCGACGACTTCCCAGAAGTGCATTCGGACTAACGACATTGAAAATGTGGGGCGCACAGCGCGGCACCATACGTTTTTTGAAATGCTGGGCAATTTTAGCTTTGGCGATTATTTCAAGGAACAGGCGATCGCTTGGGCGTGGGAACTCTCGACCCAGGTCTTTCACCTTGCTCCTGAACGGTTGGTTGTGAGCGTGTTTCGAGAGGATGATGATGCCTTTGCCATTTGGCGTGATCAGGTGGGGGTGCCCATTCAACGAATTATTCGCATGGACGAAGCGGATAACTTTTGGGCTTCAGGCGCAACGGGGCCCTGTGGTCCTTGCTCAGAAATCTATTACGATTTCCATCCTGAGCGAGGCGATGAAGACCTTGATTTAGAGGACGACACGCGCTTCATTGAGTTCTACAATCTCGTCTTCATGCAATATAACCGAGATGCGGAGGGCAATCTCACGCCGCTGCAAAACCAGAATATTGATACGGGGCTGGGGCTGGAGCGGATGGCGCAAATTCTTCAACAGGTGCCCAATAACTATGAGACGGATTTGATTTTCCCCATTATTAAAGAAGCAGCGAGTATTGCTGGAATTGACTATTTTGAAGCCGATGAGTCTACCCAGGTTTCGCTGAAAGTGATTGGGGATCATGTGCGATCGGTGGTTCATATGATCGCGGATGGGATCACCGCCTCTAACTTAGGGCGAGGCTATGTTTTGCGGCGGCTGATCCGCCGGGTCGTGCGCCACGGACGCTTGATTGGCATTGAGCGGGACTTTACAGGTGAAGTGGCAAAGGCTGCGATCGCCCTGTCTGAGGCGGCTTATCCGCAGGTACGCGATCGTCAAACCGTGATTCAGACTGAGTTAAGAGCGGAAGAATCTCGCTTCCGTGAAACTTTAGACCGGGGCGAAAAGCTGCTGAACGAGATTATTAGTCAGTTGACTGAGCAAGGCGGCGGTGAAATATCGGGCAATGATGCCTTTACCCTGTATGACACCTTTGGCTTTCCGCTGGAATTGACCCAGGAAATTGCGCAAGAGAATAATCTAACGGTCGATGCCGCCGGTTTTGCACAGCGCATGGAAGAACAGCGAGGGCGATCGCGCGAGGCGCAAGACACGATCGATCTCACCGTGCAATCGACCCTGGATCAGTTGGCAGAGCATCTGCATGAGACTGTGTTTTTGGGCTATACCCAGGCTTCTAGCGAGACAGAGGTGAAGGCGCTGCTGGTGGCAGGAAAAGCAGTGGAGTCGGCAGGGGCTGGAACTGAGGTGCAGGTTGTGCTCGATCGGACTCCTTTTTATGCAGAATCGGGAGGACAGGTGGGCGATCGGGGCTTTCTGTGGAGCGATACGGTGCGGGTTCAAGTGGGCGACGTGCAAAAGGAGGGCAGCCTTTTTGTGCACTTTGGCACGGTGGAAACCGGACGGCTGGCAGTGGGCGATCGGCTGACGGCTCAGGTTGATCTGGCAAGGCGGCGGCGGGCGCAGGCAAACCACACGGCAACCCATTTGCTGCAAGCCGCCTTGAAAAAAATTGTCGATGCCAACATCTCTCAGGCAGGCTCGTTGGTGGCGTTCGATCGCCTGCGGTTTGATTTCAATTTATCGCGCGCGGTCACCCCCGAAGAACTGCACCAAATTGAAGATCAAATCAATCGTTGGATTACCGAAGCCCATGTAGCCCAGGTGGCTGTGATGCCCATTGCCCAAGCTCGGGCGCATGGTGCGGTGGCAATGTTTGGCGAAAAATATGGCGATGAAGTGCGCGTCATCGATTTTCCGGGAGTGTCGATGGAGCTGTGTGGCGGCGTTCACGTCAACAATACTGCCGAAATTGGGCTGTTCAAGGTCATTTCAGAGTCGGGGGTGGCAGCGGGCATTCGTCGCATTGAGGCGGTGGCGGGGGCAGCCGTGTTGGAATATTTGAATGTGCGAGAGAAGGTGGTACGAGAGTTGGGCGATCGCTTTAAGGTGAAGCCAGAAGAGTTGGGCGATCGGGTGATGGCATTGCAAGCCGAGCTGAAGACGACGCAAAAGCAACTGGAATCTCTTAAATCGGAGTTAGCCTTGGCAAAGGCGGATCAGCTTCTTGCCCAAGCTGAAACCATCGGTTCGTTCAAAATGATTGTAGCTTCCTTAGAAGGCGTAGATGCAGAGTCTTTGAAGACGGCAGCAGAAACCTTGCTGCAAAAGTTGGGGGAGGGAGCCGTGGTGCTGGGGTCGGTGCTGGAGCCAGAGAAGGTGAGTTTAGTGGCGGCGTTTAGTCCGGGTGTGATTCAAAAAGGATTGCAGGCAGGTCGGTTGATTGGAGCGATTGCCAAGATCTGTGGCGGG
>JAAUPA010000176.1 GCA_012034615.1 Leptolyngbyaceae cyanobacterium CSU_1_4
GGATTTAGGGGGCGAGAGAACGGTTAACTTGGATCAGTTCATACTTTGATTCAGCAACGCTTGATCTTTTAGCATAGAATCATTGTCGTGAGATAGGGGTTTGAATCGTAGCTCAGAATTTAGCGAGGTTGAACAGAGCGACTCCGAACCTCAATTCTTAAACTGAGACTAGCAAGACTGAGACGTATCCGTAACTTAGAAAAAATGCCGCTAGCGTTTCCATGAGAGTGAGTATAATTCTGGGGGTGAAGCAGGGAGCGCAAATTAATGGCAAGAAAGCTCAAGACGACAATTTTTCAATCTCTGCAACCCCTTTCCCTTCCTAAACTTCCTCCTGTGAAAGTGCCACCCGCTGCTGAAATCCTTTGGGCAATCATTGGTCTGATTTTGACCATTAGTGGAACTTTGCTGGAAGCCTTTGTGCCCAGCCCTCCTTGGAGCTGGCTCCAGCAGGGCACCGTCGAGGCTTATTCGTTGGGCGTTACCTGCCAGGTGGGGGCGGTGCTGTTGGTGGGGTGTTTGGGCGGCAAAAATGCGGCGGCAATCTCGCAGGTGGCTTATTTACTTTTGGGGCTAACCTGGTTCAATGTCTTTACGCAAGGAGGGGGAATCGACTATGTTCTCAATCCTCGGTTTGGGTACTTGCTCGGGTTTGTTCCCGGTGCCTGGGTGTGTGGTTTTTTGGCGTTTCGGCTTCCGGTGAGGCTAGAGTATTTGGCGTTGAGCTGTTTGATGGGGTTGCTTAGCATTCATGCGATCGGGATGAGCTACTTAGCGATCGCCAACTCCTTCAGTTGGTCGATGATCGGTGCCCCCTCATTCCCCCAAAGCTTGCTCACCTATTCTCTTGCCCCTCTGCCCGGTCAGCTAGCCGTGATTTGTGCCGTTGCGGTTGTTTCCTTTGCCCTGCGCCATGTAATGTTTTATTGAGGCGATTTCCTCCTCAGTTGTCTCATCCCGTGCAAGATGAATTTTAAGAATCAGACTTTCTGGGTGGTCGCTTTCTTGGGGCTCATTCTAGACCAAGTGACTAAGTTTGTAGTTAAGCAAACCTTTGAGCTAGAGCAGTCTTTGCCGCTCTGGAAAGGCGTTTTTCACCTGACCTACGTGACCAACAAGGGCGCAGCCTTTAGCCTCTTTGCAGGACAGGGAGAATGGTTGCGCTGGCTTTCTTTGTGGGTCAGCTTGGGGTTGATTGCTTTGGTGGTGTTCAGCCCAAACCTTAGAAAAATAGAGCAATTGGGTTATGGCTTCATTTTGGCAGGAGCCTTAGGCAATGGCATCGATCGCTTTCTTGCAGGCGCAGTGGTTGACTTTTTAGACTTTCGGCTGATTCAGTTCCCAATTTTTAATGTGGCAGATATTTGTATTAATATCGGCATCTTTTTTCTACTGCTGGTTAACTTTGTCAAACCTGCTCATGAAAACAAACGATAAGATTTGCTTCCTTAACGTTTTCTGATAGAGGCAACCGTCTATGTCATAATCTTTAACATAGATTTTAAGATTTCTCTGCTTGCTCGTGACTAGATTTATTTGTAATTCAAATTGGAGTGCCCCCAATGAGCCTGGATGATTTGGAAGCGCCGCCAATCGGGACAGAAACGTCTGAGCCGGAAGTGATTGACCCTAAAACTCTCGATCGCTTTGAATGTGGAGCTTGCGGCTACACCTATGAGCCTGTGAAAGGAGACAGTACCGGGAAGATCGCTAGCGGTACTGCATTTGAGGTTCTTCCTGAAACTTGGCGTTGCCCGGTGTGCGGTGTCCGTAAAGAAAGATTTAGTAATATAGGCCCGGCTGGAAATCCTTCCGGGTTCAAAGAAAACCTCCGCTATGGGCTGGGAGTCAACACCATGACCTCAGGGCAAAAAAATATCTTGATTTTTGGAGCTTTGGGCATGTTTTTCCTCCTTTTCCTCAGCCTCTACGGTTTGAAATAGGAGGCGTTCCGACTCCGCGATGTCTGATTGTTAACCCTTAAATAAGAGCTACAGTTCGTAAATCTAATGCACTCTATTTTCAAGCCTCTTAAGCAAATTTTGGTGATATTGTCTGTCGTGCTGCTCTGTAGCGGTTGCGCTAAGGCATTTTTGCCTGCTATCAGTCCTAATCCTTGGCAAGTGATTAGCTTGCCGACTGAGGCAACCCTGTCAGATGTGGCGTTCACCGATGACCCTAACCACGGTTGGTTAGTCGGTCAGCGATCGACGCTTTTAGAAACCACCGATGGCGGTCAGACCTGGGAACTACGAGGTCTGGATCTGGGCACCGAACGAGCGGGCTTTCTGTCTGTGAGTTTCTCTGGACAGGAAGGTTGGGTGCTGGGGCAGCCTAGCATTCTGCTGCATACGCGGGATGGCGGTCAGGCTTGGGAGCGAGTTCCCTTAAGCGAAAAGCTTCCCGGTGCTCCTTACGCCATTACCGCCTTAGGAGAAAAGTCTGCGGAAATGACGACCGATGTGGGCGCAATCTATCGAACCACGGACGGCGGTCAGACCTGGCAGGCGCTAGTGGAAGAGGCGGTGGGCGTGGTTCGTAACATGGTGCGATCGCCCGATGGCAAGTATGTTGCGGTTTCTTCGCGGGGCAGCTTTTATTCGGTTTGGCAGCCAGGAAACCCCGCTTGGCAGCAAGTATTGCGCAACAGTTCCCGCAGGTTGCAAAACATGGGCTTTGGTAAAGACGGTCGGCTTTGGCTACTAGCCCGAGGCGGCATTTTGCAATTCACCGATCCTGAGAGCGAAAGTGGTTGGTCGGAAGAGATCACTCCTGAATTTGCCACAAGCTGGGGCTTGCTAGATGTGGCATATCGCACCCCCGAAGAAATTTGGGTTTCGGGTGGGAGTGGCAATTTGCTCGTCAGCTACGACAGCGGCAAAACGTGGAACAAAGATAGAGAAGTAGAAGACGTTCCTTCTAACCTCTATAAAATCATTTTTCTGACCCCTGAAAAAGGATTCATTTTGGGGCAACGAGGCACCTTATTAAGATATCAACAAGCCGCTTAAGCTGTGGTTCTCAAGGCGCTGTATGATAAAAGAACATGATTGTTGTTAACTCTAAGAGAGGAGAATAATGGCAGGTACTACTGGCGAAAGACCCTTTTCAGATATCGTAACGAGCATTCGCTATTGGGTGATTCATAGCATCACCATTCCGGCTTTGTTCATAGCGGGTTGGCTGTTTGTGCAAACAGGCTTGGCGTATGACGTGTTTGGTACTCCTAGACCCAATCAATACTTTACTGATTCTCGGACTGTTCCACCGATTGTCCAGGATCGGGGTGAAGCAAAAACACAGATTGATGACTTTTTGAAAGCGAATTAGATATAGGATAACTATGACGAGTAACAACCCCAATCAACCTGTTTCTTACCCCATTTTTACCGTTCGTTGGATCGCAGTTCATACCCTCGCGGTTCCTTCGGTTTTCTTTATTGGCGCGATCGCAGGAATGCAGTTTATTCAACGTTAGGAGATTGTTCTGTGGCACCTATTAATCGTTCAGAGAATCCCAACAAGCAGCCCGTAGAACTGAACCGGACTTCGCTTTACTTAGGTTTGCTGTTGATTTTTGTTCTAGGGATTTTGTTTTCTAGCTATTTCTTCAACTAATTGACCCGATTGACAACGTTTTGCTGTGTTGATTTAAGCTGTGAGTTAGGAGGTTAAAAACTATGTTTCAATCCGGTAGAATTCCGCTTTGGCTGGTGGGCACCGTTGCTGTAACGGGTGTTTTGGTTGTAGTCGGGATCTTCTTTTATGGAGCCTACGCAGGGCTAGGTTCATCCATCTAGATTTATCTATCTAGATACTTTAATAAAAAAGCCCCCGATTTTTACTAGAAATCGGGGGGCTTTTTGTTGGGCTCATACCTTGGACTTATACCAAGTTACCTAAGGCATCAATTGCATCAGAGTTAATGACAGTAAACAACAAGAAAGCTACTGCGGCTCCACCTACGCCCCCAATCAAGAAGCTACTAGCAAACTCATTCCAGCCCTCAGGAGTTGCCAACTCGCTAGGAGCTTTAGGGGTGGTGAGAGTGCTAATCGGACCGTTAGGCTTTGAACTGGCATAGATAGACAGGCAAATGGTCAGGATGACGATGAGGCTGACCGCACCAATTAGCCCAGCAATGGTTGCTACGCTAGAGTTGCGGTAGGGACCTAAGAAGGTGAAAGGTCCATAAATGAGGTAGCCGTGCGCCATGCCAATTTCTAGACCTCGGCGCTGAGCAGAAAGACCGGCGCGGTATGCCGGTAGGTTGTTGATCAGGGCTTTGGTAAAGCCAGAGGAATTAATGGGGGTCGCGAGGTTTCCTGTTTGAGGATCTCCACCCGATGAAACGACTTGTGAGGTCATGTTGATTGTTCTCCAAAAAATTGCTATTGTCCATTGCCAAAAAAGAGTGTTTTAAATGCCTTCGGCATCTTCACGCTCAATGTAGAGGAATAAAAATGCCATGGCTACAGCGGGCATGATGATCCCGGTGAGGGGTACGAAAATAGAGGGTAAAAGTGAAGCTGTCATGTATTTGAGTCTCCTCGATAACACAGCGGATAGAGCCAAATTTACTGTGAATGGGGGACTGAATGTTTAAGTGCTAAGAAATTTTAACAACTGTGTTTTTATTCCTCTCATTCTTCTGGTGATAATGCGGAGAGTTCGGGTGAAATCACAGAGCGGCAAACGATCGCTCTTTGACTTTCGCTTTGGGTGGTCATTTCAATGGCGATCGCTTCAAACTGCACTTCTAGGCAGCCTAAGGGTAGAGTGACCGTGGTTTCGGCTTTGAGAGCGCCGAATCCATTGGGCTTAAAGTCAATTAACCAGCGTGGTCCTTCAATGAGAACCCGGAGCTGGCGATCGCGAACCCAGAGCTTGGCATAGATTCGCGTCGCCGATTTGGCAGTCTCATGGTGATATTGAGGGTTGTCCGGCAATGAGTTCGCCGGACGGAACTTCTATCTGCGGAACAGGGACAGGCTCGTCAGTTGAGAAGAAGCTAACCCTTGGCTCAGGCTGGGGCAGAGGAGGCTCGTCATCTTCGACCACAATTTCTTGGTCAATGGGATTAGCTCGGACAATGGCAGCGGGTTCGCGCAGCCAGTCTGATATTTCTGGATCGGTCGCGAGGGTTTGGAGACGGTTGAGGAAACGGTTTTGTAAGTTAAGGGATTGAAATGCCCGGTCTTCTGGTGAGGCGGGTTTGTGGGGCTGAACTTGTCGCCAGTTGAGCGTCCCATCTGCGGCAATTTCCCAGTCTTCGTCCCAATCGCCAATGAGTTCATCGACTCGTTCGGGGGAAGGGGGTGCTTTGGCGGCTGGGGCGATCGCCATGTCTTGAGCCAGAGGGATTTCTGTAGAAGTTGTTGCAGAGCAAGAATTCTCTAAGGTCGTGGCATCCGTTTTTGTGGCGCTAGGATTTGTGGCGCTAGGATTTGTGGCACTAGGATTTGTGGCGCTGGCAATATGCGCAACGATGTCTGTAATGACTGCGGAATCCAGAACTATGGGGTCTTCCAGAACTATGGGGTCTTGAGGCTGTGCTGTTTCCTGGGGCTTGGCAGCCGCAAAACTTTCGGGTTCGGCATCGCTCACAGAAAACGAGGGTAAGTCTAGCCGATGAACTTTTGCTGGATAATTTTCAGGATGATTTACCGGGTGATGTTCAGGACAATTTTCAGGATTAGCGGGATGCAACTGAGGCGGCAAGAAATTTTGTTCTGAAGGTTGGAACTTGAGCAGGGTTTGGGCAACGGGTGGAATATTGAAGAATGAGAGGTCAATGGCAGGCTGTGCTGCTTTGGGAACAGGGGCTTGAGGGGGAAGCACTAAGTCTGGGCTGGGGAAATTGTTGGCGATCGCCTCCAGTAATTCATGCAGCTCGGTGGTTACGTTAAAAGATTGGCTAGCTAATACAGGCGGCAATGCTCCGGGTTGAGCCAGCCCATAAAGCACTAATTCTCCTAACAACAGGTAGGTTGGGCTGACTGGCAAAGACAACTCGCAGGCAAAGGAAACAGGCAGGGGTTGATTGTCCTGAACGGGATAATACTGATCCAACACTGTCTGAGAGTTTTGCGGATCGAAGAGGCGAATGTGGAGTTGTCCTTGGATGGGCGTAGAGTCGGTTGATGCTTCTAGAGGGGCGATCGCGCCGGTCAGGGTAAGGGGTTGATTGCGCTGCATCACCCAAGTTTCTTGAGCGAGGATGAGACGAAGGGGCTGCCTTTCTGCGGCAGCCGGGATGGCGATCGCTTCTGTAAGCTGCACGTCTGTAAATTCTTCTTCTAGAGGCTGTAGTTCCTGGTTAGCAGCCGTCTCGGGAACTGCTGGCAATGGTGGAGAATTTTCTACTGGAATCTCTGGAGGGGCGATCGCTGCCCATGACAACTCAAAGGGCACTGAAACTTCAGGGAGGCTATCTGCTTCAGCGATGGAAGGAAGGGTTGACGAAGAGAGTCCTGCACCTTCCGCATCTGCGATCGTGTCCTCTGCGATGGGGGTGCGGGCTGAATAGATTGCGTCTTCCGCCCTTGGCAGATTTACCTCAGAAAGTTCGTCCTCCTGCCAGCCAGAATCGAGTTCGATAGGCAACACCTGCAACTGCACCTTTGAACCCAGCCCTTACCCAACATGTCATCCATTAAATCGCCTGTGCAACGGAGTTCCCAGTCTCCGGGCTGCAAACGGGTGAAAGGCATAATGACCACTAATCCCTGGGGGTTCGTTTTGGCAGAGCGCTTTTGAATGCGGCGAACAGGAGGCATTTCATCCAGGTCTTGCTGCGTCACTTTAATTTCGAGGAGGGTGTTAGGACGACTAGAACGAGCCACGATCCGATATCGTCCTTCTAAAATTTCGACAGTGGAAGATTCCAACGGTAGCCAGGAGCGATCGCCCTCTTTTGCAATAGAAATTCCCAAAACTCCATCTTAAACCTCTGGTTAATCAGGGACTTTAGCCTCGAATGTTGCCACGAACCTACAGGGATGATTTCGCTGATGATCTCGCAGATCAGACCACACTGCAACCCAGTAGATGTAACCGAATAACCCTGAATGTGAACCTAAAACTTAATAAAGCTTCATAAACATAGATGTTTGAGGCGACGGTGGGCGGCGATCGATCGCCAGATGAAAATAAGTTTCTTCATCCTCCCTCCAGTGCTCTTTAGGGCTGTTCATCTTCAGAACTGTCCCTTTCTGTTCTAGTTTTTGTCCGATTTGCCAACTATTTTCGGCATGGCTGAGTGGAAGGATGAATCCTTGAGACAGCGCCTCGCCAAAATGCGCTAACCCCTCCGCGTCCATGCGATCGGTTTTGGCGAGTCGTCCCGATGCTTTAGCAAAGTCACGGGCGCGTTTGGGATTGATCACAGATCACAGAGACTAGAAAACCGCCTCTTTGCAATTGTTCCACCCCGTTGCGCTCCATGCCACCCGGGAATTCCACCACCACTAACGCCACATTCCACTGAGACAGTTGCTGCTCTAGCTCTGCCCAGCCGATTAAATTATTCGGTTGCCGCCAGACTGTTCCCAAAGGGCGAGGGGCAATATCTAATCAAGCTTGACTGACATCAATCCCAATCCACTGTTCCCGATCGTTGAACGGTTCATCAGGTGCCTCCTAAAATTGGAAAAGGGTCTCATTCTGCACTCTTCCTGGTTCGATACGGGTTCTTGACCCTGGCGATTTTTCGAGTTGAAGTGAATGAGTGAGCAGCGACCTAGACTAAATCTCGACCTTATAAAGGAAGATCAGGGGGGAATCGGTCTACTGCTCTGGCTTTAAGATACAAGGGGCAAGTGTCAAGCGCTTTGATACCTTTAAAGCATCCTCTGGATAGGGTCATTCCTTCATTCAATAGTGCCTTCCTTCTTAACGAACTGTTTTACTAGAACCAATACTTTTTATTCAATTTTCATTCAGAGGATGTTTTAAAGGTATATATTGTGATCCGAGCTACCCCCTAAATCCCCATTTTTGGGCGATTTTTGAGCCAATTCTGCTTCAAAGCCCCCCCCAAAATGGGGGATTTAGGAGGCGATTGTCAAGCGCTTTGATACCTTTAAAGCATCTAAAATATCCTCTCAACAAACCGACCCAGTTCTGACTTCAACAAAAGCTGTGCGATTTAAATCCATTCCCCTGATTATTAGCTTTTTATTACTCCTGTGTGGGCTTCATTCGGCAGGCTTTGCCCAATCGACTTTGCCCGTTAGAGTCGATCGATGGTTAGAAGTTCAATCTGTTTCAGGAACTGTCACCTTTTACCGCGATCAAACGTCACAAGCCGCCAAAGTTGGGGTTCGTTTCGGAACTGTTGGAGACACGCTAATTACTGGCAAAAACTCTAGTGCTACCCTTGGGGTTGATACGGGAATTGGTACGGTGCAGATGTCTGAAAGCACGACCCTGCAAGTCAAAAAACTAGAGGTGCTTCCCAGTGGCGGTATGATAACTTTGTTAAACATTACAGAGGGGCAAGTTCGGTTGCAGTTGCGATCGTTTACGAACTCTGAATCCGAGCTTGAAATTCAGACCCCAGCAGGAATTAGTGGCGTGAGGGGCACAATTTTTGGCGTGAGCGTTCAGCCGAATGGAACCACGGGCATTGCCACCTTAGAAGGGCAAGTGGTGGCTGAAGCGCAGGGACAAGCCGTGGCGATCGCGGCAGGGCTGCAAAGCTTAATTGTGGTTGGCGAACCCCCAACCCAGCCGACCGCGTTGCAAGAAAATACTCAGCTTAATCTGCGGTCTCTGAACCCGCTGGACGATCGCACCGTAGAAATTGTAGGACAAATCGATCGGGTGAATCTTTTAGTCATTGAAGATGAAGTGCAAAATATCGAACCAGACGGAACTTTTACCCTTCAGCGATCGCTCCCGCGCGATCGGCGGATTAGGGCAACCGTCACTACACCCTTAGGAAAAAAGCAAGCTTATGAAATTATTGTTCCCTAGGAAATTGTTCCCTAGAAAATTGTTCTCTAGAAAACTACGAAGATTGGGGCTGTGCTTATGGGCGGGCTTATGGGTATCTTTTTCCAGCTTTACCCATGCTTCGTTTGCCCAAATTTCTGAGCCATCTGCAACTCTGTGCGCCCCCCATAATTTTGAGCAGCAAGCGGACGTGATTATTTTGGGAAAATTACCTAACGCATCCTATGTTGTCATTGTTCCTTTAAACGGTAATACAGAGTTACTTTCAGAAGTGCGGCAATGTGTCGCAGATGCATTTCAAACCGAGTCTCGGCTAGGAAAATATATTCAGGCGGGTGCCTTTGCCCAACGTTCGGCAGCTCATCAATTAACCCGACAATTGTATTCTCTTGGGTTAGATGCCCGTACTATTTATTCTCCCTAACCTGCATCTGAAGAAGAAATTAAGGATTCTTTAGAATGTTTATCTTGCGTTTACCTTAATATTTGTATCAACGCTCAAAATCCCTTTACAGTAAGTAATAGTTTACAAGAATCTACAGAAACTGCCATAAAAAGTGCAATGTCAAAATTGTTGGGCGGCAAGTCGGGTGAAGGAATATGCACAATTGGCGATTCCTCAACAGAGGCGAGGCGAGAAGACTAAACTTTTTAAACCGATCGCCCAGCAGCGTTAGCACAATGATGCTGCCTGGATTAATTGCCGCGTTGGCGATCGCAGGGTTACTGAAGCTTGGCGTATTGCAGCCCTTAGAAAATATTGCCTACAGCCAGGGGTTTCAACTGCGCGGAGCCGTTCCCTGGGATGACCGAGTGGTGGTCATTGCCATTGACAATGCGAGCCTTAAAGCCCTAGGACGCTTCCCTTGGCCTCGGCACAAATATACTGAGCTGCTCAAACTATTAACCGATGGTGCCGCCAGCACAGTGGTGCTAGACATTTTATTAACCGAGCCTAGCCCCGAAGATCAAGCCCTTGCCGCAGCCATGATCAACCATGGGCGAGTGGTTTTGCCCCGCGCCTGGGATTTTAATGGCTCCCCTTTACAAGCCACACCCACCCTGCGGCAAGCTGCCCTCATAGAAGGGCATATTCATCAGCGTCCAGATGGAGACGGGCTGGTCAGAACTCTTGAGCCGCAGCTAGAAAACGTGCCCATGTTAGGAATTGCCACTGCCCAGGTGTATAGCCTCGTGCGCGACCCTGTCGAGATCCCTGACTTAAACCAAACCCTGTGGCTCAACTGGGCGGGTTCTGTTGCCAATATTCCCACCTACTCCTATGCCGATGTTTTGAAAGCCCGCATTGCTCCCCGTGTGTTTGAAAACAAAATTGTAATTGTGGGGGTGACGGCATCTGGCTTTGATGCTTTACAAACTCCCTTTAACCGCAATCCTTCTACCACCAACGTTTACCTCCACGCCACTGCAACTCACAATATTCTTCAGCAAAACTTTCTACACGTTCCTTCAGAAAATTG
>JAAUPA010000177.1 GCA_012034615.1 Leptolyngbyaceae cyanobacterium CSU_1_4
ACCCTCCATTTTTTACTCCTACAGATTTGACCCATGATTAGGATTTCTATTAGAAAATTGAGCCCTGCATGGAGTTTAGGCTAAAGTAGTCAGTGACCTTCAAACTGCCGTCTGGAACGTTTGGATGGAACCCGCTATCTCTAGAACCAAATCTTGGGGGGCAGAGAAACCAGGGGTTTGGTTGTTGATCGACAGGTAGGTTTTGCTTCCCCAACTGAGCAGTAAGGCTGAATGGACTCCTAGAGAGGCTTGGGCGTAGGCAGAGGTTACTGCCTCTATGAGGGTGTTGTCTTGCTGAAGACCAGCGCTGACCAGAACTTTAGGCATAGTTAAGCTCGAGCTGGAGCGATCGCCTTGGGTAGAATCGAAATCATGTAATGGCATCTGGAGCCTCGGCTAGGGAGGTTTGGAGATTGGAGTAAACAAATCGATCGCCACCTTCGCCCCCGGTTAAGACATCGGCTCCAAAGCCGCCAATGAGAATATCGGAACCCGCTTCACCGATGAGCCTGTCGTTGCCCTCTCCGCCATGGAGGCGATCGGCACCCCTTCCTCCAGTTATCTCATCATCTCCAGATTTGCCAATGAGAGTATCATCGTATTTCTCACCCTGCAATCGGTCATTCTGAGCCGTTCCTTGCTGGTACAGACCTATTCGAGTTGCCGACGTGGGTTCATTCCACCACCGATCATTTTTAGCAATAAAGTTAGTTAAAGCCGCATACTTAGGCGAAGTAACTTGAGTAATACTTTCTAGCGAACCCCAGCTTCCCCATTTTCCAGCTCTAGATGCATCCACAAAGTGGTTAAATAGCGTTCCTCCAGATTGCTTCCAACCATTCAAAAGCTGGGTATAAAGATCTTGCATCTCGGGACGGCGATTAAGTTCTACCAAAAAATTTGCCAATTCTTGATCATTTTCAACGCCTCCAACCCCAACCAAATGCTGCCCGCCTTCATAAGCAACCATGTTCAGCCCATAGCGTTGGGCAACCTCTGCGTGATATTGAAAGCTTTTGATAGCATCGGCAACCGAATATTGATTGTCTCCGGCAAGAAGCCCGCCTACGCTGAGTTGCTGCAATGCTTTGCCAAACCCACCATCGCCATCAGCAAGCCAAGATTTAACCGTTGCACTATTTTCGGCGCTGCCCAAGTTGCCGCCAAAGTAGCCGCTCACCGAGTAAGCATCAAATGATTTCCAGGCGGGCGCATGTCCTTCGGCAACCCAAGAGGGTGTATTCAAAATGGGGTCTTCTAAGCCTTTCCAGGCAGTTTGAGTCGTCACAATCGAGACCACTCGATCCTTTTCTGCACCAAAGGTTGCCTTCCAAATGTCTGCGGTTTGGGCGCTGCGCATTCCGTACCATTGCATCCAGCCTGCATGACCCACCAGATTGTCGCCCCACTTGGCTTTGGCTTGCTCTACGGCATAATGGGCTTGAGGAAATTGCCAGTTCCAAACCTCGTTGGAATATTCAACGTAGGCTTTCAATTTTGGGTCGAGATGATCGCGGACATAGGCTGCAAAATGGGCGATGTAGTCATCGGTTGCTTGGTGGGGCATGGTGAACCAGGGCGAAGTGCCTGTTTCGTTCGCTAGTGCCACCATTGCTTCGAGGGGAGCGCCCTTTCTGGTCCAAGTCGAGTCGTTTAGGGTGGGGCGATCGGTCCAATCTTTTTGCGGTGAACCGTTAGTGTTCATCCAATCCATGAAGCGCAAGGTGCCAAAGTCTTTAACTTTTTGGATAAATTCTGGATTAAATTTCAGACCCAGTTCAACCAAAGGCAAGTCGTCTTCGTGGTAGATGTGAATGTTGCGAATGTAGTCTCCGGTGTGGTGAGGATCGGTGGCTGTAATTTTGAGGTAAATGCCGTTGGCGCTTGCTTGATCAACTTGGATGATGTCGCTTCCGAGGAAGGATTCGCGGTCTATTTTTTTGGCATCAAACCCATATTCAAGGGTGCCTGTGCCTTCGTAGAAAACGACGTAACGTCCTGGGCGATAGATATTGGGCATGTCGCGCATCATCAGAGTGCTGGCAGCGCCGTTGCTGGGTAGAGATCGCACCCAGCCTGATGAGTCTAGGTCTAGGGTTTCTCCTGAATCCCATTTGCCTTCGCTTTGGGGAAACCAGACGCGAGAAGATTGAAAAATATCAATCAATGGAAGCTCGGTTGAGAAATCAGAAATGCCGTTCAAACCGATGCCTAAGGAACGTCCTGAAACGGGTTCTTGAATGATTTGTTGAATGTTTTCCTGAACTTTTTCTTGAACGGATTCTGGAACGTTGTTTGTTAACATGGTGTGCAGTGCTCTAAGGGTTTGTGAGCAGCAGAAAATTACAGCACGGGGCGCTGCGATCGCTGCTGAGTAAAGAAAGCACTCTAGCCGAAGGAACAGTTCGCTAAGAAATGCAACAACTCATCAAAATTGCCTGGAGGAATCAGGGCTGTGAACAAGGTTGTAATATTTGAATTGCTTGAATGGGGCTAGGCGCTCTTAACTGCATCTTCATTTGCAATTTATAGGAGCCATGGAGGAACTTGATTGACTTAAAGTTAAGGGATGGTTTTTCTGATTGAGATCGGTGATTTCAGCAACTTTATATAAAAGCAACATGAAGCCTGCTCGTAGACTTCGGTATTTTCCGAGTGGTGTCTGCAAGCGGGCTAGGAGGAGGGCGCGAGGTTGAGGAAAGGGGTTTAGAGGAACTAAAATTTGGTGGATTTTAAAGTCTTTTAGGAAGATCTTTCGGTTTGAGGCATTAAATAAATGCCGCCTGATATTAAAGTCAAAGCGACGGATAGCCAAAATGCTAGAAGGGAGGGCGATCGCCAAACAGTGGGTAACGGCGCAATGAGGAGGGCGATCGCGGTGATTTGGCTGACGGTTTTGAGTTTGCCCCAGAGGTTGGCTCCCGAAATTTTAGTTTGATTGACGCGCCAGCCGGCGATCGCCAACTCGCGTCCCAAAATCAAAAATACGCCCCACGCCGGGATCTGGTTCAATTCAATCAACATCAGCAGCGGCGCTAACACCAGCAGTTTGTCTACCAATGGATCGAGAAACTTGCCCAAGTCGGTTACTTGGTTGAGCCGTCGAGCCAAATATCCATCTAGCCAGTCGGTGCCAGCCGCAACTAAAAAAATCACCAGGCTAATCCAACGGCTTTGGACAGTGGGCTGATGCAGGAAATAGAGGAGAAATGGCACTCCCAGGAGGCGAGAGACCGTCATCCAGGTTGGCAGGTTCATAGGGCAACAATTTTGGAGGAGGTCTAAACTTACGGGCTGTTATTCGGCAAGCGTCCGGACGGTTAGGACTTGAGGCGGCGTAGCATCGGGGGGATACATCAGCCTGAATTGCACAAGGCGGCGATCGCCCCCTGCCATTTTCAGCGTCACCAATGCTTCTCCGGGCTGCCCTCGCCGCTGCACCAAATGGACATAGCGAGTTCGGGGTAATCCTTGGTCATCTCGGTAGCTGACTCGGACAGTGCCGCGAAAAAGGTTGGGGTAGGTAAGGGATCAAAAAAACGCAGCCCATCCGTGCTCAGTTCATCTTCTTTAATGGGGGTTTGCAAGGCAATGGTGACGGTTTGGGGTTGCGGGGTGGCGTTGTGTAAGGGCAGCACCAAATCGTACTCAATGCCGTAGTTGCCGTGCGCCTGGTATGCCGTATCGGGATAGCGCACCAGCATAGGAGCGGTTTGAACTTGCTCGGTGCCTAGCCTGCCGCCAATGAGAGTACTCAGTCCATAAGAAAAGGCTTTTCCTGCCACCGGAATGGTCAGCGTCGTGGCGGTGGCACTATCGGTGACTTGGGCTTGCCATTGGGAACCTTGGGCAACTCCTGCAACCCGTCCGTAAATAAAGGGGCTGGTGATGCCCGCTTGGTTCAGAGGCGTCGGCACCGATCGCGCCCGCTCGACAAGCCGCCGTTTTCAAGCAGCGATCGCCATTCTTCTAACGTGGGCGATCGTTCGCTGCCGTCTGCATTTTTGCGCGCCAAGAGCGCCAAGCTTGCCAGATAAACCTGCCCGTCACTTTGTAAACGCATGAGCGTAGAACGACCATTCAGCGGCGGATCGAGGCTAGCCACAGGGATAGGAAAGTTCATCAACAGTTGGTAAGACTGCGGGGCGATCGTCAGTTTGGCTGGAAAAATATCTTGCCGTCTGCCGCGCAAAATATCGCTCATGGCGCGGCTGCCGGGTCCAGCATAAACGTTACCCCGAGCATTGTCGAGTTGGTCGGCTAGCGGAATAAAGGGTGCATCGGGTTGGCTGAGGTAGCTGGCGGCCTGGAGCAGGCTCATCGTCGACGGGGCGATCGCCTGGATTGTAAACCACGATGCCTAAGTAAAGGCTGCTGAGGTCAGGGTCAATGGCTTTGAAGGCGTGGTGGGCAAAAAGATCAAAGAGCCCGTTGAAGGAAAAGTTGAGGTGGGCGGCGGGCTGCTGTTTGCCCTGGGGAGGAAAGGTAGAAAGCAAAATTCCCTCGCCTTGAACCAGTTCAGGACTGTTGCTGTTGAACACAGGCAGGCGATCAAGTTGTCCGGGTAATGCCCGCACCTCCTGAGGTTGAACAATTTCTGTGGGGGGCGGCGGCGCAACTGGCGGAGCAGGGCTGGGCGGAACTTGAGTAAGAAGAGGCAAAATCAACATGGGGCTCGTGGGGTGAAACATCCGAGCATGATCAGCGATCGATCGGACTTGTGGCGGGGCTGAATTGCGGTCTAAAAATTTAGAAAAGAAACCTCCCCGTAAATGCCTCTCCTAACGAAAAAAGCTTTGAAAGATTCAGGCTTTGAATTCAGCCTGTCGGGAAGCTATTCGCGGGTGGCAAACGGCTTAGGCTTAATGGCTAAATCTGTGGCGATCGCCCGATAAAAGCGCTCCGCCAAAACTGTATTTCCTGAATCAGTCAAATTCGTTGTGTTCAAGAACATGCCTCCCTTACCCGTTTCCCCAAACATTTTATAAAGGTTCATCACCTTGGCTTGCGGAGACGCTTGGGCAGCCTCTAAAGCTATCGTTGCTAACTTGTCGTAGCCCGTGCGAACCTGCTCCTGATAGTTTTTGCCCAGTTGGCTAATGATTTCGACCTCTTCGGCAGTCGGCTGAGTTTTGCCATAGCCCGTCACTTCGGGCTGAATGCCAATGAATAAAGGCTTTTTGGCTGCCGCACTCCAACGCACCATTTGCTGCAAGTGGTCGCGGTAGCGGGCAACGCGCAGATCCAGCTCTGAAGCGTTAGGGGCAAGGCTTTGGGCAAGGGGCAAAGGAGTCGCAGCGAGGTTGAGCGATCGCACAACATGCGGATCAACTTTATCTACTTTTTGAAATGCCTGCGGTGCCCGCACTAGGTACAAATTATTGAAGCCGTTGCCCAGGGCACCCATCAACTGAGCCCCCCAATTTTCACCTTTACCCGCCAGAATATCGTCTAAACCAGGAATTTCTACAGCACTCCGGGCGCTGGGCAAAAGCAAATCATCGTAGCCCCCCAGCACAATCACCCCATCAGGGCTATAGGCGGCAACCCGCTCCATGAGCTGCGCCACGTTGCCCGATGCGTAACCCGGAACGGCAGCATTAATCACGCGATACTGGCGATCGGGGAGACGGGTGGCTCGCTGAAGGACTTTTTCAACTTCGTCAGCAGTGTAGGGTAAAAACTCAGGCTGATAAGCATTGGGTTTGGCGCGTTGGGCTGCCACCTGATCATTCAAGCGCTGCTCAAGTTGATGGCTAAACATCGCCTGATTGCTAGAGCTAAGCTGACCAAAGGCAGTTGACCCTCCCAGCACAAAAATTCGAGTTTCATCGCTGGGTTTTTGCCGAGGGACATCGTCTGTATCGCGGAAGCCTTGAGCATTAACAGCCCAAAATTGAGTGGATTGCTTCGGCTGGAGCTGGTAGCCCATCAAGGGGTCACGGGTGGCTAAAAGCTTGCCGGAACTGGGCAGAGTTTTGTACGATTGTCCATCGGGGCTGAGAAATCGCAGTTGATAGGATTGCGCCAGTTCGTTAGAAGCGTGGGCAAATTGCCCGTTCAAGCCCGAGAAGTTGGCGATCGCCCTCAGCAATAGCTCAGACCCCAGCAACACGCCTACTATCATGGCTAGTAGGGGCAGGGGGCGAGGAAAGCGACGGGTCTTTTTACGAGACCAACTGCTAGAACGAATGGAGCGACGGCGAGTTGTAAACATAGGCTGAATATTGCCACTTCATCGTAAATTGGTCAAGCTTTGAGACAGGAGGCATTCTAAACGTCTGCCAATTAAAACACACATTTATTCAAGATTTTGCAAAAATCCATCAAAATTTGCGATCGATTCAGATTTGTCAAAATGGGAACATGAATAAACAGACAGGCACATTGTGAATGAAAACCTGGTGAATGCTGGACTGATGAGCCCCCGATCGAACGTTGGATGGAATGATTCAGTCTAAAATAATCCATCATGGAATAATAAAAACTATTGCAGACGAATCGACCTGCATCAAAACTAATTTCAGTGTGGGATAAATCCTTCATCAGTTCTGTTAAATGAATTGAAGTTTGAAGAACCTGATTGCCCACCCTAGCCCGCACCTCCAAGCTCAGTTTTTCTCGTAATTCTGCCATGCCGCAGCAAAGCATAACTTGGGGCCGAAGCCGGATAATTTGAGCGATCGCCATGTCCTTAGCAACCGGAGTATTAACGGGCAATTGCCTGAGAAAATACACAGAGGCTGGGAGATTATGAGTTTGCAAAACTGCTTCCAATAGCTGATCAGAAGAATTGCTGAGTTGATTATTCTTCCAGGGTGCAAACGAGGTAATCAGGACAGTTTTAGACACGGTTTTAGACGCAGTTTTAAACATGGGCTTCCAGGCATTGGCTTTCAGGCTTTAAGAGCGAATGGCTCCTCGCCGCTGAGCACTGCGGCGATCGAAAGCAATCCATTCCTCTGGGGTGAGGCAGCGAACGGTGCCCAGACGGGCGATCGCCCATTGATGATACTCCGCATTCAAATCACAACCCATCCATCTGCGACCCAGTTGTTCCGCCACGACAACCGTTGTGCCCGACCCTGAAAATGGATCAATTACTAAATCTCCGGGTTGGGACGAGGCTAGCACAAATTTTCTTACCAGCTCTTCGGGCTTTTGGGTGGGGTGAGGGGTGGTTTCGCCCATGCCGTTGCAGGTAGTGGGAATGTCGATTACGTCTTTGGGTTTTGCGCCTTTGGGGTGGGGGAGCCAGCGATCGCGCTTTTTGCCCTTGCCGTCTTTACCGTTGCTGTAAAGGCTGCTGTCGGCTTGGGGATGGGAAGGATATTTGAGCGTGTGGGTGCCGTAGGGAATGCGAACATCATCCAGATTGAGTTTGACCGCCGCAGACTTACGAAAATGTAGGATGCTCTCGTGCGATCGCCCCCAATCGTTTCCTAAATTTGCCTTATTTTTGTAATGCCAAATCAACCAGCGGCAGCCCTTAAAATACTGCGAGGCAGGATGCTTCAAATCTGCCAATATTTCTGAAAAGCCGCACAAATACAGCGAACCTGTAGGCTTTAGGATCCGCGCTGCCTGAGCTATCCATTGCAGCGACCAGGCGATATAAGCTTCCTGGCTTTCAAAACTATCCCATTCAGCCTTATTGAGATTGTAAGGAGGATCGGCAAAAATTAAATCAACGCTGTCCCTATCTAGAGCCTGTAACCAGGCGATCGCATCTCCCTGATACAATTGTCCGTTAGGATGCTTGTACTGTAGCTGAACCTTCAGATCTGTGCTTTGTGGCATAATCGAACGCTAGGATCAAAATGGCTTGGGAAACAGCTTGAGAGATCACTCCCCAAACCCCTCTCCTCAAAGAAAGGGGCTTTGAATGGAGTTGTGTTTTTTTAGCAATGCCAAATTTGAAGGGGGCAAGCCTGGAGATTTAAGCCCATTTTGCTCGGATTTCTTCGACTCGCTTCCGGTTCATGCCTAAGTCAGATTGCCCTAACCGTGAGGCTGAGCGGATGTGGATGACTTTGGCAGCGTCATCCAGATAGAACTCTACATCATCCACAAAGCCCATGAGTCCGCTGGTGAACTCGGCATAAAGATAATGGTTGCTTTCCTCAACAATGGCGGCGCGTTCCATGCTTTCTATGACAGACTTGAGCTTTGCCAAGGCTTCAGACGCAGAAGTGGTGTAAGCGATCGCCTCTACCCGATGCTCTAGATCAGATGCCTGACTGCTGACACAATTGGGTGTACCCGGACATGCCGCCAACTTGCCGTCCTTAACGCCCAGGGTGTTGGGGCGCTTGCCGGAAAATGAAAACAGGGATTTGTTTGCCATAGCGATTTCAGTAGGGGCTAAAAAATAAGGGAAAGAACTGTACCGATTAGCAACAGGAGCAGCAGACAAGGCTGCGCTGGGGGCAACGGGTGCTAACCAACAAACGATGGTCAGGAGAATTGAGCAACAGACCATAAATCCTGACTTCAGCATTTTTTTGAAGATCGTGAAGACTGCGTTACCTAGTATTGCGCAATCTCTACTCCGGTGGAATGTTCTGGTGCAAAATCAATCGGTTTCCCTGAGGGTCATAGGCATAAATTTCGCGCCCGTGGGATGCCACCCTGATTTCTCCGGGAGGCGGGCATCCTAAGGCGATAAACTGGGCGATCGCGTCCTCCAAGTCAGCAACTTCAATACACAGGCTCATCCCGCCCGCTCGCCCAGAAAATTCGGTAGCATGGTTCGCTTGGGGTTTAAACAGTCCTAACCGCAATCCTGGTAGCCGAAACTCGGCGTAAACCTGAGGAACATGAACAGACGGCTCTTGCCCAAACAGAAGACGATAGAAGCGTATCAGCGTTTCACCATCCGGATCAACCAGCGTGACAAAAATATCCTTCGTATGCAAAACTGTCATGCTTTTAATGCAGATTGAGGATGTTAAAAACAAGCGATCAAATGCAGAACTTGTAAATCAATCGATTACTGTTGAAGATATAGGCATTTAACCCAAGCATAATCTACAAAACAATGAAACTAGCAGCCAGAGTCGGGCAGGTTACGCCCTCTTTAACGTTAGCGATCGATGCCCAAGCCAAAGCCATGAAGCGCGATGGCGTTGACGTTCTGAGCTTTAGTGTAGGCGAACCTGACTTTGAGACTCCGTCCCATATTCGGGCAGCGGCTGAAATGGCACTGGCGCAAGGGAAAACCCGATATGGGCCTGCTGCCGGAGAACCGAGGCTGCGGGAAGCGATCGCCCAAAAGCTACAACGCGACAACCATCTCTGCTACGAAGCTGCCAACATTGTGGTGACCAATGGCGGCAAGCATTCTCTGTTTAACATTATGATGGCGTTGATTGAGCCCGGAGATGAGGTGATTATTCCGGCACCGTTTTGGGTCAGTTATCCCGAAATGGTCAAGCTTGCCGAAGGAACACCTGTCATGGTTCAAACCACCACTGAGAGCGGCTTTCGGATTACGCCCGACCAGCTTAGAGCCGCGATTACGCCCAAAACCAAGTTTTTAATTCTCAACTCACCCTCTAACCCAACCGGGATGGTTTACACGCCCGAAGAAGTGAGAGCGATCGCCCAAGTCATTGTGGAACAAGATATTTGGGTCATTTCTGATGAAATCTACGAAAAAATTCTCTACGAGGGTGCCCAGCATCTCAGCATTGGCTCGGTGAGTGCTGCCGTTTTCGATCGCACCATTGTTAGCAGCGGCTTTGCCAAAACCTATGCGATGACCGGTTGGCGGGTCGGCTTTTTGGCAGCACCGCTACCCATTATTAAAGCGGTTGAAACCATTCAGAGCCACAGCACTTCTAATGTGTGTACCTTTGCTCAATACGGGGCGATCGCGGCTTACGAAAGTTCTCAAGATTGTGTCAAAGAAATGGTCGCAGCCTTTACTGAACGGCGACAAATTATGTTGGAATATCTCACTAGCATTCCGGGTTTTACTTGCCTTGCGCCGACTGGAGCTTTCTACATGTACCCCAATATCAGCAAGCTCGGTATCAATTCCCTCGATTTTTGTAAGGGTTTGCTCGAAACACAACAAGTCGCCGCTGTTCCGGGTGTAGCATTTGGTACGGATGATTGCATTAGACTTTCCTATGCAACCAGTGTTGAAAATATTCATCAAGGGATGGAGAGGTTAGCAGCCTATGTGAGGGCGATCGGCTAATTTAATTGAACTCAATTGAGCCCGTATATTCTCAGAGTTGGGATTACTCAAACGGAGCAAACGAGGGGTCAGTATATTTTCAAAACCCTTTGTATACAAAGCTTTCAGGGGTCAGAACCATATTGACAACGCCTCAAAATTCTTCTATTTCTAAGGAGTGTGTTTCC
>JAAUPA010000178.1 GCA_012034615.1 Leptolyngbyaceae cyanobacterium CSU_1_4
GGGGATTTAGGGGGCGGTTCGCCAGGGACTTGGCTAGATTCGATCACTTGTGTATACACGGTAGCCTACCGGGGGAGAAGGGGGCGGGGGTTGAGGTTAGTTGCCCATTCCATTAATAAACGATCTGATGGGTTAGGGAACTGCCGCAAGGACTTTTTAAGTTAAGTTGGGTCGATGAACCAAGAATCCCCGTCGTGAACGACGGGCGAGTGTCAAACTTCTCTTCAAACTTCTCTCAAGACGTAACCCACTCCCCGAACCGTTTGGATCAGGCGCTTCTCGCCCTCGTCTTCCACTTTAAGCCGCAAATAGCGAACGTAAACTTCTATGACGTTAGATTCTCCGACAAAATCGTAGCCCCAGACGTTCTCGAGAATTTGTTCGCGGGTTAACACCTCCCGAGGGTGCTCCATTAGAAACTTGAGGAGTTCAAACTCTTTCATCGTCAGGTCAATCAGCCGAGCATTGCGGCTGGCTCTGCGGGTGGCAAGGTCGAGTAATAAGTCGCCAAATCGAAGTTGCTCATGGCTAGGAGCCTCGGTCTTAAGGTACAGCCTGACTAGCTTAAGAAAATCATCGGTGCGATAAGGCTTCAAAAAGTAATCATCGGCTCCTGCCTCTAGGCAAGCCACTCGATCGTCTACGGCATCCCGAACCATGAGCAGAATGATGGGGCTGCGAGTACCCAGCGATCGCAAATGACTCGCTAGCGTCAGCCCCGATTCACTGGCTAACATCCGGTCTAACACAATCAGGGCGGGCTGGAGGTCGCGGGCTTGCCGTAAGCCGCTGGCAACATCAGGGGCGATCGCCGTTTTGTAGCCCGCCTCCTGCAAGTCTAGGCTCATGTGCTTAGCGAGTACTTCATCGGTTTCAATCACCAAGACACAAGGCGTTTTGGTGTTGCTGTCTGCAAGGGTCGGGACGTTGCTCATAAAACCATGGGTGGAATGGCAACTCAGTTGTAGCACGACATTACGGCAATTCTACCGAGGTCGGCTTTGCGACATGGGGCAAACCCCAGCCTAGCTTTTCACGCAAGACATGGAAAAACTCATTGGGACGAAGGCGAATAAACCGAGCCGCATAGGGCGATCGGACAATTCTAACTCGATCTTCGGGCATGACCGAGCAGCCCGCATTTCCATCTACTACCATAATCAGCGGATCGGCATTAGCCGGAAAAATGGTGACAGGTTCGGTATCCGCAAACACCAACGCCCGCGAAGCTAACGAGTGCGGACAAATGGGCACAAGCTGCAATGCCGCCACCCCCGGAGCCACCACCGGACCTCCTGCCGAGAGGGAATAAGCCGTGGAGCCCGTGGGCGTAGAAACAATGACCCCATCGGCGGCAATATCGACCGGAGCATGTCTGCCCAGCTCAATTTCAAAGTGACACATACTGGTGAGCGGCTCTCGGTGGAGCACCATTTCGTTGAGGCAAAGCGCCTCCCAGATCAGCGCCTCCTCTCGCCAAACCTGCACGGCTAGCATGGCGCGTTCTTCAACCTCGTACTGTCCCGCTATCAGCACCTCCAACGCTTGGGGCACCTGGTTGACATAAGCCTCGGTTAAAAAGCCCATATGCCCGGTATTTACGGTTAGCACCGGGATGCCACAGGGCGCAACTTGACGGAAGGCGGATAGAACAGTGCCATCTCCGCCCAAAGCAACCGCAAACGCCATATCTTTGTCAAATCCGGGCGGAGTTAGTTGAGTGATGGGCGTGTGGCAAATGGGGCGACCCACTCGGGAGTAGCCTAAAATGCCACCGATCCCGGTTGCCAGGACGACTTCCCAGCCTTTTGCCATTAGCTCTTGTCTAATTTCTTCGGCGACTCGGTTAGCCAGAGGTTTAGCATCGTTGTAGATAACGCCAGCTTTGGGCACAAGCAATGTCCAATTCAGAACTTAAGGGAATTAAAACTTAAAAACGGGTGGCTCTCAAATTAAGAAACACTCTCTTATTAGATTATTACGTTATTCGACCATTCCCTCATGCAAAACCCCATGCCAGACTTACCCCCTCTCACCAATGACACGCTTTGGGCAATTCTCAATGATGAACTAGAGGATGCGATCGCCAATCAACTGATCTGGCACTGCCTCGGTTATCGGTTGCAGCCAGAGGATCGGCAGCCAGAGGATCGACAGCCAAACCAGTGGGATACGACTGCGGTTGCCCCAGAGTGGCGCGAGGCATATCCTGAGCCGCCAAACTTTATTGAGAGCCGTCCGGCAACGGTTAAGCTGACGCGATCGATCGCCAAAGAGCACAAGCAGCTTTTGAAAGAGGAGCTAAAGTTTGAGGGCTATTCTGTCGGCGAATTGGTTCCGCGCAAAACTCGGCGGGCAACGATGGTGAACTGGCTGTTAGCCTACCGAAAAACTTTTCAGAATTAGTTTTCAAAATTAGTTTTCAGAATTAAGGCACTACTTCTACAAGGGTGCCGACGCGAACCATTTCAAACAATGAAATGACATCTTTGTCATACATCCGGATGCAGCCGTGGGAGGCAGGTGTGCCAATGCTTTCGGGGTTGGGGGTGCCGTGGAAGCCGATGTAGTTCGTGCCGTCTGTCCAGAAGCCAATCCAGCGCGAACCCAGCGGGTTATCAATGCCGGGAGGAACGATTCACCGGTGAAAGGATGTTCCCAGGCGGGGTCTATGATTTTATCGATGACTTGAAACTTGCCCGCAGGCGTTTCCCAGCCGCTCCGACCGATCGCAATGGGAAAGCTCGTGGTCAGGGTGTCCCGATCGTAGACGTAAACCCGGCGATCGCTCAACCGAATGGTCAGCCGCACTTTTGCAACCACCTCGGCAGAAGGCAGATAGGGATTTGCGCCGCCTAACTCTGGCACGTCGATTAATGGAGCAGCGCTCAGGGCTAACCACGGATCAAGCAGCGCTTTCAGTTGCTCAGGTGACAAGTTGGCAGCAGAGGTTGGTTCAGAAATGGCTGCATCTGAAGCAGTTTGCGCGATCGCCCCTTTTGGCAGTCCAAAAACTGGCAGTCCAAAAATTGGCAGTCCAAAAACCAATGGCAATAAACCCAGTCCTAGCGGTCTAAAGTGAATCACTCCAGTTTCTCCCCTGCAATATTTCTTAGATAGCCCAGCCTTCCCAAAATTCTAAACGCCGATCGCCCTCTGAGTTTTGTTATCCTAGCAATCTGTGCCAGAAGTCTACGCCAGAAATCTGTGCGAGAGTATTTAAGCAAAACTTCAATCAGTCGAAAAAATGTCCTTGGTTGTTGCCACTTTTTATAAGTTTGTGCCCTTGCCCGATTTTGCCGAGATGCGATCGCCGCTTCACGAGCTTTGCGAATCTTTGGGCATTCGGGGCACCCTTCTGTTGGCAGAAGAAGGCATCAATGGCACCTTGGCTGGAACCGCAGCGGCGATCGCCCAATTCCTTGATCAGCTTCGTGCCGACCCCCGCCTTGCCGATTTAGACCCCAAAGCATCTTCCGCCGAGTTGCCTCCGTTCGATCGCCTCAAGGTTCGTCTTAAAAAAGAAATCGTCACCCTGGGCTTGCCCGTTGACCCCAATCAGCAGGTCGGCACCTACGTTGAACCCCAAGACTGGAACGCGCTGATTGCCGACCCAGACGTGGTGGTGATCGATACTCGCAATGATTATGAAGTCAGCATTGGCACCTTCGAGCGATCGCAGAATCCTCAGACGCGATCGTTCCGGCAGTTTCCAGAGTACGTCCAACGTCACCTTGACCCCGCCCAGCACCCCAAAGTCGCGCTGTTTTGCACGGGGGGCATCCGTTGCGAAAAAGCCTCCTCCTTTATGCTGTCACAGGGTTTTCAAGAGGTTTACCATCTTCAAGGCGGCATTCTGAAATATCTCGAAGAAATCCCTCAAGATGAGAGCCTGTGGCAGGGAGAATGCTTTGTGTTTGATCAGCGGGTGGCAGTGCAACAAGGACTGGCATTAGGAACTTACCAAATGTGTCCCGCCTGCGGACATCCGGTCTCTCCAGAAGCTCTCTCTCCCAATGCAGGTTCTTGCCCCCATTGTGCCCCGATCGCCCCTTCAGCACCGCCTATTCCTCACCCCGACAAGAAATGATTAGCTACCTCAAAGGCATCGTTGCCAGCGTTCAAAAAATCAGCACTACCCGCGTCATTCTCACCCTAGAAGTCAACCAAATTGGCTACGATCTCCAAGTCGCGCCCCGCCTCATTCAAAAACTGCCGCCTCAAGACGAAACCATGCAGGTGTTCACCCACATGCAAACCCGCGAAGACCAAACCGTGCTGTTTGGCTTTGAATCGGTTGCAGAGCGGGATTTATTTCGGCAATTGATTAGCGTGAGTGGCATTGGACCGCAGATGGGGCTGGCATTGTTAGATTCGCTGGGTTTACAAGAGTTGGTGCAGGCGATCGTCACTAGCAATACGCGCCTACTGTCGCGCACACCCGGAGTCGGGGCAAAAACCGCCGAACGCATTGCCCTAGAGCTTAAGACTAAGTTGGCAGAATGGCGGCTTCAATCAGGAATTTCGGCTGCACCCGATGCGTCTCCGGCTTCGGCAATTCAGGAAGATGTGGAGATGACCTTGGTGGCGCTGGGCTACACCAATGGCGAGATTACCCAGGCGTTGCGAACTGTGGGGCAGAAAACGGCGCTGGCAAAAAATGCCAATGCAGAAGATTGGATTCGAGAAGCGATCGCTTGGTTAAGCCAGTAAGAAGTAAGCCAGTCAGAATCACTGCATTTGCCTAGAAGGGCGGCAAGATTTCTAAGCGAGCCATATCTCCTTGATAATGGCGGTTCACCCACTCTGCTTTAGGACGAAGGCGATCGTCCACGTAGCACAAATCCACAGGCAACCCATGCATCAAAAGAAACGCCGCCAATTGCTCGGCGTGAAGATAAACGCCCGACTGATGAAGGCGTTCTAGGATTTGTTCAAAAGAAGACCAGGGCTGATCCACGAGCGGGGACATGGTTCATAAAATAAGTTTGTCGTCCATTTTACACTTTATTTTTCAGAGGTGTGGCATTCATGCAATGAGGCATTTCCTTGAAAGCTCAGCCCTTACAGCTCAGCAATTGGGATTGCCCTAGCTTCATGCTCACCCGCAAAGTGTATTCTCTCCAACATTTCGATTATCCTGGATTTCAATAGACTGCAATCTATCTAACGCTTAAGCTGCTTTTTATCCTGGGCATTCCCGGTACTTATCTCGATATGAGCGATACTATTCTTGATGTTCGTAACCTGCAAATTCAGTTTCAAATCGACGATCGCCTAACCCATGCTGTAAATGGCATTTCTTTTGCAGTCAAACGCGGACAAACATTAGGAATTGTCGGAGAATCGGGCTCTGGAAAATCAGTAACCGCGTTAGCCGTTATGGGGCTCATTCCCTGCCCGCCAGGAAAAGTAGCCAGCGGCGAAATTTGGTTCACAACACAAGATACGGCTCCAGTAGATTTGCTCACTGCAACAGAGACGCAAATGCAGCAATATCGGGGTGACCAGATTTCGATGATTTTTCAAGAGCCGATGAGTTCTCTGAACCCAGTTTATACCTGCGGTTATCAGCTCATTGAAGCCATTCGGCAGCATCAAACTGTGCCCATGCCCGAAGCTCGTCGTCAAGCCATCAGCCTGTTACAAGAAGTAAAGCTGCTGCCCAGCGATGAACAGATGGAACAAGAGTGCCTGAAGGATTTGCCAGACGGTAAGCCCTCGGAACGGGAGGTCATGCAGGCGGTCAACCAGCGGAAGCAAGCCCTATTAGAACGCTATCCCCATGAGCTTTCTGGAGGACAGATTCAGCGGGTGATGATTGCCATGGCAATTTCTTGCAACCCGACGCTGCTTATTGCCGATGAGCCCACGACGGCATTAGATGTGACAGTACAGGCAACGATTTTGGATTTGCTTAGAGAACTGCGCGATCGCCGGGGCATGTCCATCATGTTTATCACCCACGACCTAGGCATCATTGCCGAAATTGCCGATACGGTTGCCGTCATGTATCAAGGAAAAATCGTCGAGTCGGGAGAGGTGCTCGATATTTTCGCCTCCCCTCGGCATCCTTATACAAAAGGCTTACTGTCCTGCCGTCCTCGCCCTCAGCAACGAATGCGCTATCTCCCGACCGTCTCTGATTTTATGGAAGTCAAGACAGAAGGAAACGCAATCGTGATTCAGCCTAAGGTGATGACGACGGCGCAAAGGGCTCATTTTACTGCCGAAGTGACGGCTGAAGAGATGAGCCAAAGATTGATGACGCTGGAAAAACAAACGCCGCTGTTGACCGTCGATAGCCTGCAAGTAGGCTTCCCCATTCACGGCGCATTGGGTCAAACGCAACGCTATGTGATGGCGGTCAATAATGTTTCTTTTCAGGTCTATCCTGGCGAAACCTTGGGGTTGGTGGGCGAATCGGGGTGCGGCAAAACGACCCTTTCGCGGACGCTGTTGCAACTGATTAAATCTATGGGCGGCAAGATGGTGTTTGAAGGGAAAGACATTACCCAGCTCAAGCCGCGTGATCTGCGCCAGTTGCGGCGCGATATGCAAATCATTTTTCAAGATCCTTTCAGCTCCCTGGATCCGCGTACTTCCATTGGCGATGCAGTGATGGAGCCCTTGAATATTCACCAAGTTGAGACCCGACGCGATCGCCAGCAGCGCGTCTCTTACCTGCTCGATCGCGTCGGGATTGATCCGGCTTGCAGCAAACGCTATCCCCACGAGTTTTCGGGCGGACAACGGCAGCGGGTTTGCATCGCGCGGGCTTTGGCGCTCAATCCTAAGTTTATTATTTGCGATGAATCGGTGTCGGCGCTGGATGTTTCGGTTCAGGCTCAGGTATTGAATCTGTTGAAAGAGTTACAGGCAGAGTTCAAGCTAACCTATATTTTTATCTCCCATGACTTAAGCGTGGTCAAGTTTATGAGCGATCGCATCATGGTGATGAACCAAGGCAAAATTGAGGAACTAGGGCCTGCCGATCGCGTTTACAATCAGCCGCAACAAGCCTACACTCGTCAGCTCATTGCAGCCATTCCCACCGGAAGCTTGCAATCCATTCGCGATCGGCAGGCTCAGCGGGCTAGCTCCTGAAGCAAACGAACCCTCGAAAAACCGACTTTTCAGCCTGTAGCCTCAGACTATAGACTATGCAACACCGCAGATTTCCCATCTTTACTTGCGGAATGGCTGAGATACTATAGAAAAGAACCCTCAACGGCAGATCACTATGGCACAACGATTAAAACGGTGGGAATCTCCCCGCAACGAAGGACGAAACGACAAAGGACGAGGCGGCAGCGCTCGACAAAGGCAACTCAAAAAGCAAAGACAGGCATTACGCCGCCGCCTCAAAGATCAAACCGAGTGGGCAACAACAACACCACCCCCATCCCACCCCAAAAGACAAAAAAGGCAGAGAACCCGGGTTCTCGCTTTTTTATGCAATCCTTTTTTGTTCGATTGTGCGTTTAACTGTCCTTCTTAAGAGCGATCGCAGTGCAGCATCAAAATTTTTAACCTGACGCTACAACCTTTCATTAATGAGGATGGTTGTGGCTATGACCATGGCTGTGATGATCATGGCTGTGATGGTCATGGCTGTGATGGTCATGGCTCGCCTCAGCCTGAACCTTTGCCAACGCCGGATTCACCGACAAAGCCTGCTCAGACAGAAGTGCCGAAATCTGCTCTTCTGCCCAGTCTGCCACCATTTGCAAAAACTCAGGATGGTCATTGACACAAGCCATTTGCACATAGGTTACATCAGGGCGCTGACGACGCAATCCATGGATGATGTGATCCACATCCAAGAGAGTTTCGTGATTTTCTGTCGCAAACCCAATGGGCATGAAGACCAGAGCAGTTGCACCGACTGCCATCAAGTTTCGGGCTGCCAAATCTGCGTTGGGCTGTGTCCATTCAATCAATGGCGTTTGGTGGTTCAACCAACCCACCGAAATCAAGGGGTAGCGATTGATCAAGCGCTCTCTAACGCGCTCGTACAACGCCTGACTCTCGTCAATTCCAGAGGTAAAACCTTTTGCCTTGTGAGGGCAGCCGTGGTTCATTAACACAATGCCAGTTTGCGAAGGCAAGTGAGCAACCGCCAGTTCTTTGGCAATTTTCTCTTCCACCAGCCGCGCCATCAGGTCGATGTAAGCGGGTTCATTATAGAACGAGGGAATGTACCGTTGTCCTTTGACCCAATGCTCTGCCCCGTCAGACAATTGCGATAGCCCATGATTGACTTGCTCAACCGCAATGCCACTGGTAAAGATAGAATCGACAACTAGCAAGGGGTAAATGAGCAGTTTGTCAAAGCCTTTTGCCTTAATCTCGGCTAGCACTTGTTCTGGCAGAAAAGGGGCGCAAAAGTTGAAGGCTTTGAAAACTTGAACTTGATCTCCCCATCGTTTTTGAAGACATTTTTCGATGCCTGCCCGCTGGCTTTCAAAGATGGCGTTGTGAGGAGAAATAAAATGATCGTGCTGGTGGCTCCACTCGTGGAGGTCGAAGATTGCCAGCAGCTTGGCAAGGGGAGGATAAATCCAGGTGGGCACGGGGGCAAATTTGGCGGTGAGGAGGTTTAATGCCTGCTCGTTGTAGTTCGCAAAGTCTTCGTAGCTTTCCACTTCGCCATAGCCCATGAGCAGAACCGCTACCCGATCGCCCTTGTTGGTTTCTGAGCCTTGATTTTGCTGAATTTTTTCTGGAGTAGCAACCACGCTTTACACCTCAAATCTGTACGTGTTTTAGGATGCGATCGCTCGCATCTGGAGGATCAGCCTTGTAACCTTTCCATTAAAGACAATAACGTATTATCCCCATCCGGGGGAGGGGCATTTCTTAATCCTAGATATTTGTAACAAAATAGTTTTTCCCTTTGTACCCCAAAGCTTGAGCCTAGATCACCCTCTCCTGGAGGAGCCTCTAGGAAAAAACTGAGTGTCTTAGGAAGGATCTTGTCCTCAAGAGGGCAAAAGCAAGCGATGCTGAAGAGAGAACAAAAAAATCATCCTTTCCTGAATTTTCGTATGACACGTGGACTTCTTTGGCTGCCTCTGCTTGCCGTTTTCATTGGGCTTGCCTGGGCAGGTTGGAACGAATATCAAAAGCTAGAAGTGTACCGAGGTTGGGCAGAGCAATTTGACCGCGCTAAGTTTGATATCTACGCAGTGCTGGGGCAAAAGGGAGATGATTTAACCTGGGGCAAGCCCACTCGCAAAGGTATTCTTAACCTACAAACCTTAGACCGACAGCAGATTGAGTCAATTCACTTGCTAGTCGATCGGCAAGCTGCAAACCTGGAAACTCCGCCTGCTAAGGCTCGGCGAGTGGCGATCGCGGTTCGTCTGTTGAATGTTGAAAAACCTATTGAGATTCCTTTCACTGATTTAGACTTGGCAGTGCAGTGGGGCAAGTTTCTAGAGCAATGGTGGCGATCGCAAAAACGGGATGCCCCCTCGGACACCCCGCCATAAACAATGCACTGCTACTGATTCGCTTAGTTATCGTAAACCCGACACTCCAAGGCATCTGGGTTGTCATCGCAGTACTCTTGCAAAGAATTCTTAGAAACCTTTTGCTTTTGGTGAGCCGCTTCTGCTTGCAGTTCTTCAACTGTGTCCCATGCCACCGCGCATTCGGCAGAGCCAGGGCCGCTCGTTTCGCAGGCTTCGCGTGCCGCTTGGCGTTCTTGATCAATTTTCGCTTGAATATCGTTGCTCATAGGTGTCTTGCCTTAGCTCGTAATGTACACAGCCTTTTGCTCTAGGTTAGCGCATCCAAATCTGTATTGACTTTCCTAGAGCCCTTGCCCCATTGTTTCACATCTTTAACTACGACACGAGATCAGAAAATTGCAGTTGATTGCAACCTTTTTCTTAAGATTTGGCTTTCGCCTCCTCACCCCATCACTCAGAACTTAAGATTAGCAGGATTGCCCCAGGGGAACTGCGCCGTCCTATCCAGCACAGCGGATAATAAAACTATCGATTTGTGAGTGGAAGCCATGACGCAGCCAATGAAGTGGGTCAATGCCCTATCAACTCGCGCCTCCTTAGAGGCAGCCGTGGAAGATGTTGTAGAACAGGCTCAGAAGCTGCTTCAGGTTCCCGCAGACTTGGGGCTAGTCTTTATCTCGTCTGCTTTTACCAGCGAATATTCTCGGCTGATGCCCCTGTTGCAAGAAAAGTTTTTCCGAGAAAACCTGAGCTTGCCCGCCCTGATTGGCTGCTGTGGCGGTGGCATTGTGGGAATAGATCATCAGGGAAATGTTCAGGAAGTGGAAGAGGGGCAGCCCTGAGCCTGACTCTGGCGCATTTGCCGGATGTTAAAG
>JAAUPA010000179.1 GCA_012034615.1 Leptolyngbyaceae cyanobacterium CSU_1_4
GCTCTACTTTCACAACCGCAGATTGAAGAAATTCTGTGCCAAGCACCGAGTTGTTAGATAACTCAAAACAGCGGGTTAGACAAAAATTCCTGCCAAAGAAGTCCCGACCAAACAAATGATTAAGCCCACCTGCAAGGGACGCATCCCCGGCAAATCCCAACGAATTTCAGGATAGTTTTGAACCGCTTCAGACATCTCCTCCGGCTCTTTTACAACCATCATCTTGACGACCCGAATGTAGTAATAGATGGAAATCACACTGGTGAGTAAACCAATCAGCACTAACCAATAAGCCCCGGCTTGCCAGCCTGCCCAAAACAGGTAAATTTTTCCAAAGAACCCTGCTAGAGGAGGAATCCCGCCCAATGACAACAGGCAAAGACTGAGGCAAAGCGTTAAGAGTGGATCTTTTTGGTACAACCCGCTGTACGCCGTAATTTCATCGGTGCCTGTGCGTAGCGTAAACAAAATGACACAGGCAAAGCCGCCCAGGTTCATAAATAGATAGACCATCAGGTAAAACATCATGCTGGCGTACCCGGCATCAGTGCCGATGATCAACCCAATCATCAAAAACCGGCTTGGGCAATGGAAGAGTACGCCAACATGCGCTTCATACTGCCTTGTGCTAGTGCCACGACATTACCTAAAACCATGCTGAGTACTGCTAGCGCGGTCATGACAAAGTGCCATTCCTCCGACACCATGGGAAATCCATTGACGAGCAGGCGAATGGCTAGGGCAAAGCCTGCCGCTTTAGAACCCACCGACAGGAAGGCTACAACTGGAGTTGGCGAACCTTCGTATACGTCTGGAGTCCATTGGTGGAAAGGCACCGCAGCAATTTTGAAGGCGATTCCGGCAATGACAAAGACGAGGGCAATGACTACTCCGATCGACTGTTCGCCGCTACTCATCGATAGGTGGGTCATGATGCGGCTAAGCTGAGTCTCGCCTCCGGATAGCCCGTAGAGCAGAGAGATGCCATAGAGGAAAATAGCTGAACTGGCTGCGCCAATGAGTAGGTATTTGAGGGCTGCTTCATTCGAGCGAGGATCGCGCTTCATGTAGCCCGTTAATAAATAGGAGGAGATACTCAGGGTTTCTAGGGAAACGAAAATCATGACTAGTTCGTTTGCTCCTGAGAGAAACATGCCGCCGAGGGTGGCAGTCAGAAGAATGGCAAGAAACTCAGCGAGGGCGGTTCCGGCTTGTTCGACGTAGCGAACTGACATGAGCACGGTGATGGCTGCGCCTAGGGCGATGATGCCTCGGAAGATGACGCTTAGGTCGTCGCCTATGAAGCTGCCTAGAAAAGATTCTGGGATGGCGTTGTGCCATTGGAAGTAGAGGGCACCGATCGCCCCTAATAATCCAGCGATCGCGACATAGGGTGTCCAGCGAGAGGACGATCGCCCAACAATTAGGTCTCCAATCAAAACCGCCATAATGGTGATAATGACAATTCCTTCAGGCAGGATGGTTCCGACATTCAATTGAGCAGCAAGGTTTGCAAAATCCATAAGATTCTAGCCAGCAGTATCGACAAGTAATGGCTTTAAGGTCAGGCTTTTAGGCAGACTTTCCATAAAGCTTAGCGGGGGAATGGGAAATTTACCGTCGCCTGAGCAACTTGTAAAAATTCCTTAACTCTGAAAATCATACCTTGTCAACTCCCCAACCCTTTGCAAATTATAGGGCTGGCACCAGATCAGTCTATAATTTCCCTCTAGGTTTCCTTGACAAATCTCCATACTCAGTAGATTTAGGTGTTGCAATAAATTCTCTGTCTCGTTAGTTTGGATTGCATTAGGAGCAGTTATAAGTTTAAGCAGAGGTTTAATTACCTTTAGCATTTCAGTCTTTTCTTTTCACTGACCGTTCCATCGAGCCATAAGCCCATGTCAACCCTTGTCATTGTTGAATCTCCAACCAAAGCCAAAACTATCCGCAACTATCTTCCTCAGGGCTACCAAGTTGAGGCATCTATGGGGCATATCCGCGATTTGCCTCAGTCGGCAGGCGATATTCCAGCCTCGGTGAAGGGTCAAGAATGGGCGAAGATTGGGGTCAATGTGGAGGCAGATTTTGAGCCGCTCTACATTATTCCTCAAGACAAAAAAAAGGTGGTCAAAATGCTGAAGGAGGCATTGGCTAGTGCCGATGAACTGGTGCTGGCGACTGACGAAGACCGGGAAGGAGAGAGTATTAGCTGGCACTTGCTCCAGGTTCTTAAGCCCAAAGTGCCGATTAAGCGCATGGTGTTTCACGAGATTACTGAAGAAGCGATTCAGTTAGCGATCGCCAATTGTCGCACCGTAGATGAGCACGTCGTTCGGGCACAAGAAACCCGCCGAATTTTAGATCGCTTGGTGGGGTATACCCTTTCGCCTTTGCTGTGGAAGAAAATTGCCTGGGGCTTGTCTGCCGGACGAGTGCAATCGGTTGCGGTGCGGCTCTTGGTCAACAAAGAGCAACAACGGCGGGCTTTCCGGCGAGGTAGCTATTGGGACTTGAAGGCGAGTTTGAGCAAAGATCAGGTGCCTTTTGAAGCGAAGCTGGTGAGCCTGGGGGGCACTCGGATTGCGAATGGCGGTGATTTTGATGAGGCGACGGGGCAAGTTATAGCAGGGCGCGAGGTGCTGCTGTTGGGAGAACAGGAGGCGCTGGTGCTCCAGGCGCGGCTTCAGACCCAGCCTTGGACAGTGGCTAACCTCGAAGAGCGATCGTCTACTCGTAAGCCTTCGGCTCCGTTTACCACCTCGACCCTTCAGCAAGAATCAAACCGGAAGCTGCGACTGTCGGCACGAGATACCATGCGGACGGCGCAAAGCCTTTACGAGCAAGGCTACATTACTTATATGAGAACAGATTCGGTCAATTTGTCTCAACAGGCGATCGCAGCAGCCCGGGAATGTGTTGAAAATATGTATGGTGCCAGCTACCTTAGCCCTCAACCTCGCCAGTATTCTAGTAAGAGCAAGGGCGCTCAGGAAGCTCACGAAGCCATCCGCCCAGCGGGTAGCACCTTCCGCACCCCCCAAGAGACAGGACTAAGCGGGCGTGAGCTGAAGCTGTATGAGCTGATTTGGAAGCGAACAGTGGCGACCCAAATGGCTGAGGCGCGGCAAACCCACGTAACGATTCAAATTCAAGCCGATGACGCAGGCTTTCGGGCGACTGGGAAGCGGATTGATTTTGCAGGGTTCTTTCGGGCATATGTGGAAGGGTCGGATGATCCGGATGCGGCGATCGAAGATCAGGAGGTCGTGTTGCCGACGCTGCGAGTGGGCGATACACCAAATTGTGAAGCGTTGGAGGCGATCGCCCACGAAACCCAGCCGCCCGCCCGCTACACCGAAGCTTCGTTAGTCAAAACCCTCGAAAGTGAAGGCATCGGTCGCCCCAGCACCTACGCCAGCATTATTGGCACCATCATTGATCGGGGCTATGCCCAAATGACCAACAACAGCTTGGTGCCCACCTTTACCGCGTTTGCAGTCACCGCTCTTTTAGAAAAACACTTTCCAGAGCTAGTCGATCCGCGCTTTACTGCCCGCATGGAGCAAACCCTAGACGAAATTTCCACCGGAGAGGCCCAATGGCTGCCCTACCTGAAAAAGTTTTATTCGGGTGAGCAAGGCTTAGATACCCAGGTTAAGCAACAAGAGAGTTTGATTGATCCCACTGAAGCCCGCACCATTGAATTAGAAGGACTGGAGGCTAAAATTCGCATTGGGCGCTATGGGGCTTACATTGAAGCGAGTAATGGCGAAGAAATTGTCAAAGCTTCAATTCCTCAAGATCTAACCCCTGCTGACCTTGACCCGGCGCAGGTGCAGCTTCTGCTTCGTCAAAAAACCGAGGGTCCTGATAAAGTTGGGTTTCATCCGGAGACAGGCGAACCCATCTATCAAATGATTGGACCCTACGGACCTTATGTCCAATTGGTGATAAAACTGAAGAAAATCCCAAACCCAAAATGGCATCTTTGCCGAAGGGAATGACGCTTCAGAACGTAACGCTAGAGATCGCGGTGGGTCTGCTAGCGTTGCCTCGCAACCTGGGAGTTCACCCCGAAACTGGGGCAAAAATCCAGGCAAACTTGGGGCGTTTCGGTCCTTATGTGGTTCATGACCAAGGCAAAGTGGGCAAAGATTATCGATCGCTTAAAAAAGAAGATGATGTTTTACTGATTAGCTTAGGGCGGGCGATCGAGCTATTATCAGAACCTAAGGCGGGTCGGGGACGCAGCAAAGCCGCCGCGACACCCTTGAGAGAACTAGGAGCCCATCCTGAGGATGGGGAACCCGTCAATATTTACGATGGACCCTATGGGGCTTATATCAAGCACGGCAAGGTCAACGCTTCTATTCCTGAAGGTCAAACCGTTGAGTCTATTTCCATGGATATTGCTGTAAAAGCGTTAGAAGAAAAGGCTGGAGCAAAGAAAAAGTCTCGAGGTGCGGCGAAGGCTGCCCCTAGCGAACAGGCAGATAGCCCGAAAAAGACAGCGGCAAAGACCTCCTCGAAGAAGGCTTCGACCAAAACAGCCACTAAAACTGCGGCGAAGTCGAAAACCACTAAAACGACTAAAACAACCCAATCCAAATCATGAATCGATGGCAGGGTGCAAAGCAAAGGATAGGAGGAGCCGTTGTCCCTTTGCTTGTCTTGTTCGCCCTTTTCCTGTTTACCCTTTTATGGCTTCCACAAGCTATCTCTCAGCCTGCTCTTGCCCAACTCCCGACTCAAGAGGAAACCATGTCCGTTCCTACACTTTTATCTCCCCAAGATTTAGAAAAAGCTCTGGCTGATCTACCCCACTGGAGCATTCAAAATCAAAAGCTTCATCGTCAGTTCCAATTTCCATCTTTTGTAGAAGCCTTTGGTTTCATGTCTAGCGTTGCCTTGGTTGCCGAATCTATGGGGCATCATCCCGAGTGGTTTAATGTGTACAACAAGGTTACGGTAGACCTAACAACCCACGATGCCAAGGGGATTAGCCCTTTGGATGTTGAACTGGCGAAGCGAATGGATCAACTGGCAGAGTAGCTGGCAGAGTAGCTGGCACAGTCGCCCAGAGTTCTCTAAAGAAAAAGAGAAGAACCCAAAACTTTTAAAACATGACTTAATCCAACAGTTTTTTAATCCTTAAGCCGCTAGACTCTGAGGGAGTTTTAATTCTGTCATCGTGAGAAAGATTCTTCTAGTTGTTCATCAAGTTACTTCTGAACCCGGCTTAATTGGTCAAGTTCTTCAAGATCTACAGTACGACCTAGAAATTTGCTGTCCAGCAGTGGCTCAACCTTTGCCTAGTACCCTAGAAGACTATGAGGGGGCGATCGTTTTGGGTGGCCCTATGAGTGCCAATGACGACACCACGCTTCCTTTTATTCGAGATGAGTTGAATTGGATACCCTTAGTTTTAGAGGCTAGGAAGCCTTATCTAGGAGTTTGTTTAGGCGCTCAGCTCTTGGCTCGGGTTTTGGGTGGACAAGTTTCGCTCCATCCGGATGGGATCAAAGAGATTGGTTATTCTAAAATTCAGCCGGTGTCAGAACAAGCTGAACTATTGGGCTTAACCCATGTCTATCATTGGCATCAAGAGGGCTTTGAGGTGCCCCGAGAAGCTATTTTGTTGGCAGAAGGGCAAGTATTTCCGAACCAGGCTTTTCGCTATGGCAAGGCTTATGGCATTCAGTTTCATCCAGAAATTACCCATCACATGATTCGTCGCTGGGTCGCTGCTGCCCCAGAGGCTCATCTTCAGAGTGGTGCTCCGACGGTTGAGGCACAGCTTCATCAGCATTTGCAACACGCGACCACTGTTGAGCACTGGCTCAGGGGCTTTCTCAGGCAATGGCTTTGCTCGGCAAGAGTGTCGCTGGATGTGGCGGGTTAGCTGCGATCGAGGGTCATGATGATGAGCAGTTCATCACTGGCGATCGGCTGTCGTTGAGTCTCTGCTGCATTCAGCACTGTAGCAGGTTCAAACTGCCACTGTTCCTGAACTAAACAAGCGGCTAGCTGGTCATAGTCTGGGCTACCGCTAGACTGATGGATGCTGACATTCATCACCTCACCCTGCTCGTTAGTCGTAATTTGAAGACCCACGGGGGTGCCGATTTGGTTTAGAACCGCAGGGGTGACTTGACAGGCAGAAGCAGCAGGATCAGGCAAAAATGTAGTGCGGTTGCTCAGGGGGCGAGCTAACTCTAGGGTTTCGACGGGCTCATTGCCTCGGGGGGCAACCCGGCTAGAACCCGACAAGCTTAGTGTGACGCTGACCGGATCTACGTCCCCATTAGTTGCATTGAGCTGATCAGAATCTACGGTGCTAGGGGCGGCTGCGATCGATTCAGAAACATCGGGAACGGGTGTATCGATAATGGTAGTTTGCAATTCTGGTTCGCGGGGCAAATTTTCGGGCTGAGGCTCTGGTAGCTCTGGAGGAATTGCCGTGGCAGGGGGGTCTGTGGGAAAAGATTCAGGTTGAGGGCGATCGCTCCTGGCATTGTCGGCCTCCTCGGGGAAAGAAGAGTCAGAGGCGATCGGTTCGGGAGGTGGAGCTTCAGGTAGAGGAGCTTCAGGTAGAGGAGCTTCAGGCGTTGATTCTAAAGTCTCTTGGAGCGGTGGCTCAAAAGGAGGCGGGGCAGGCGAAACAGAAGGAAGAACTGGCAGCGGCAAGGAGTCAGGTTGAGGAGGGATTGCTGCTGTCTCAAAGGGATTTTCTGCAACGATTTCAGGAGAAGGCGAAATTTCGGGAGAGGCGATCGGGGAAGGCGAAGGCGTTGGGGAAGGTTCTGGCGCAAAATCTAGGGCACTGGGAGGAATCCTTTCATTGGATGCAGGGGGGATGGGCGTAAGCTCTGCGGGCGCAGGTTTTTGGGCGGCAGCGGGCGCAATAGATTTGGGAGGTGGCTGTATGGCTAGCTCAGAGGACGGCTCAAGAGAGGGTTCAAATAGCTCCACAAATTCTACAGGAGTAGGCGAACCCGCCTGAGACGCTGCCGATAGACGAGCGGTTAAGGGGAGGGCGATCGTCAGCAAAGCCCCATGGAACATCAGCGACCCGCCCACCACCTGCACCCAAAACCAAGAAGACTCTGCCCGCCGCTTGCGAGGCATCCACAAATCTGGCAAATCAGAACTTTGAGTATTTTCTTCCGGATTATCGGTGAGTTGTTTCATCGCAGCCAGCTATCCCCAAGCCCACAACGTGATCATAAGACGAAAACAAGAGAGGGTTTTCTCCTGCTAATTTTTGCTCAACGACCATCTTTTTTATTCAACGACCACTGAATCAGGGCTAGAATCAGTTGCCTTTTTCCAAAAAAGCTGGGTGATCCATTGGGTCAGAATATGGCTGAGCAATCCTATCGGCCCTGCAAACAAGCAAAATACTAAGGAATGAACTGTCCAAACGCCTGTCCGTTGACCTTCCCAGTAAATCCAACGACCCACAAACAAGTCCATGACCAAAAAGTGTATCCACCCGGTTGCCATGACCCGCTCATCGGCAAAAAGCCTTGCCAAATCAGATAATTGAGGGTTAGCAAACGCTTGGACAGACTCTGGATCAAGGCTATGGATAAACAAGTAGATGTATAAACCCGACAAGGCAACAAATGGTAAAACCGAACCCATGACTTTGCGCGTCCAATTCCAATTGGGCAATAAAATCATGAGCGCCCAGAAAGGCAGTACAAAAACGTTAGAAACATCAAACAATGCGCTTAGATTCATGACCGTTCGGGAAGAGGTTTTTTGATACCCTTTTATTATGTTGACGAAGTGGGGAATGAGCTTGTTTGTCGGCTATTTTTCTGACTGGGGAAGTCTAGCCTAACGAATAGCGCCATTTATTCAACAAAAATTATGCATTTAGAGGCGATCGCCACTCTGTTTTTAGGCGGGCTAGCATTTGGCTGGGGAACGCGCCTCGGTCAAATGCTGCTTCAGCAAGGTGCCACTGCTAACGATCTATTTAAGGGAAAGACTTCGGCGTCTCTTTTATTTTTAGGGCTCTATATGGCGTTGCTGATGTTAGCGCTTTATGTGCCTCAGTGGCACCTGTTGCCGTTAGAGTGGCGAATATCGGGAATGCGGGTGACTTGGACGTTAATTCGGGTGATTTTACTGGGGTTTTGTGGCATTACTTTTGCCGTCAGTTGGCAAACTGCCCGCCTCCAAATTGTGGCGATCGCGCTGTTAGGAGTTCTGGGCATCAGCAGCTTTAGCGCAACTGAAGCTTACTTTCTCGCTCCCATCTATCCCGAACTCAAAGATCAGCTCAACCCCAATGGCATTTTTGAGCAAACTTCTCCCAGCAGTTGTGCGCCCTCTGCCCTTGCCACCATTTTGCATCGGTGGGGGCTAAAACAAACTGAGTCTAGTATTGCCCGTCTTGCCGGAACCAGTTCTCTAGGGACTTCGATGCCTCAGCTTGTGGCAGCATTGGCGGCCATTGATATGGCAGCGATCGAGCTTTCGCCCACTTGGGAGCAAATGCAAGCCATCAATCGTCCGGGAGTTTTAGCAACCTGGCTTTATTCTGAAGGTCGGCGTGATCCCCATGCGGTGGCGCTGGTGGGGCTAAATGACACGATCGCTACCCTTGCTGACCCAGCTTTTGGTCAATATTTTCAGGTTTCTAGAAACCAGTTCGAGCGCATCTGGCGCAAAGAGTATCTCCCAGTTTTTCGCCCCCAAGACGCAACATTGACGGCTGCCGAAACCGCTGACTATCTGCATCGCTGGGGCTATCTTCAGCAAAATACCTTAGGCGATCGCGCAGTTTTAGAACCTGCCATTCGCCAATTTCAAAAGGCAATGGGCATCGCTGAGACAGGCATCGTGACCCCTCAAACGGCGCTGATGCTAACGGGTTCTTTTTTGGCAGGCGTGCCCACTTTGAATCCGCAAATTCATAAATATCCTTGAGTCTGAACTGAACGGTGTAGGGTGGAGAAGATCCTCGCAGTGGTCTCCTATGAAATTTCTTCGCTTCCCTTTTTCACTAGCCGCGATCGCCCTGACGCTTCTTCTCGCCTTATTGCTATCCGTCGAACCTGCCCTTGCTTCGAGTGATCTGCCCAGGGTCGGCAGTTCTGATCATGTGGGACTCACAGGCGCAGTCCTCTTCGAGAAGAATTGCGCGGGCTGTCATATCAAGGGCGGCAATATTGTGCGGCGTGGCAAGAACCTCAAGCTAAAGACATTGCAAAAAAATGGCGTAGATTCTGTAGAGGCGATCGCCCAGTTGGTCACGCAGGGCAAGGGCTTAATGTCGGCATATGGCGATCGCCTCAGTGCCGAGGAAATTGTGGCTGTAGCCCTGTATGTAGCAGAGCAGGCACAGCAAGATTGGCAGAACTAATCATCAAAACACTGGATTAAAACACATCCTTCATACCTCGTAGCCTGCCAAAGGTTTGAATAGGATTTTGGCTTTTAACCCGCGCTTGCAATCCAGGCTGATCCCACCGCAGAAATGGGTTAGTTGCCTTTTCTTCACCCAACACAGAAGGAACAGTCGCTTCCAACCTTTGGCGCATTGCCTTCACCTGCTCTAGCCGCACTTGCAGATCTTTGTTTTGTTCTTCCACGGTGACTGCAAAGCGCAAATTGCCCAGGGTGGATTCATGAGCGCACCAGACTCTTGTCAGGTCGGGCAGGGCGCGAATTTTGCTCAGAGAATCCACCATTTGAGTGGGTGTTCCTTCAAATAATCTGCCACAGCCTCCGGCAAATAGCGTATCGCCACAAAATAGTTCGCCGGGTTCGTCAGGCTCTGACGGTGGAAAGTAGTAGGCAATGTGGGCGTAGGTATGCCCTGGCACAAAAAACACATCTGCTGTACGTCCCCCAAAGCTAACCTGATCGCCACCTTTCAAAAAGACCTGCTGATGGGGAATGCGATCGCGATCCTTTTCACCAGCATAGACGATTGCCTTAGGAAATTTCTTGATCAGAACTGAGTTCCCGCCGATATGATCTCCGTGATGGTGCGTATTAAAGATTGCCACGAGTTCGGCATCTAGTTCATCTAATTTGGCGAGTACAGGTTCTGCGATCGCAGGATCGACTACAGCCGCTGTATTCGTTTCTGGATCATGTAAGACAAAAACATAATTGTCATTTAAAACAGCTAAGCGATAGATATTCATGGTGTTTAATT
>JAAUPA010000009.1 GCA_012034615.1 Leptolyngbyaceae cyanobacterium CSU_1_4
ATAAGCCTCTGAATTGGATAAACGCCCCAGCACTAACTTTGAACGTTTCAAAACACCTTAGGTCAGTATACAGACTGTAAGGTTGCCTTGAATGCTGAAGAGAGAGTGAGTTCGACCCAAAAATCTTCTAAATTGAGAAGAGTGATATTTTCTCAATGAGTCCATTTTGTTGAACTCTATGTCCCTAACTGAGCCCAGTCTAAGCTTACAGGTTGCCGTGGTTGCAGTCTGGCTAATGGTTGTGGTGGCGATCGCCGAAGTGCTTCGCCGCTTTGCCCATGCCCAGCCTGAAATGGTTCGCAAAGTGGTTCATATTGGCACAGGCAACGTTATTTTGATTGCCTGGTGGCTGCAAATTCCTGCCTGGATGGGAATTTTAGCGTCGGTGCTGTTCAGCTTAGTGACTCTCTTATCTTACCGGCTATCAATTTTGCCCGATATCAATAATATTGGACGAAAAAGTCTAGGCACTTTTTTCTATGCCGTCAGTATTGGTTTGTTGATTAGCATTTTTTGGCAAACTCATGTTTACTATGCGGTCATGGGCGTGTTGATTATGACTTGGGGCGATGGACTGGCAGCGCTGATTGGAAAACAGTGGGGGCAGCACCCTTACAAGCTTTGGGGAATGCAAAAGAGCTGGGAGGGGTCGCTGGCGATGGCAGTGGTTAGCTATGGTGTCAGTAGCTCTATTTTTTTATATGTGCAGGGGAATATTTGGCAAACTTGGCTGGTGTCCGCCGCGATCGCGCTCATCGCCACTGGGTTAGAAGCTTTTTCTAAATGGGGTATAGATAATTTGACGGTGCCCTTAGGCAGCGCGATCGCGGCTTTTCTGTTAAACGGCTTTTTTTAATGGAACTACACTAGACCTCCAACGTCTGCCTATGATGAAGAAGGGTTGGCTAGAGGAACAATGTCTTACAAAAAACTTTTGAAACGGGGAATAGGGGCGGCATGGGTCACCCCGATCGTGCTTGTTCTATGGAGCTCAGGGGCGATCGCGGCTGAGCAGGTGATCCTCAAATACAACATTTTTGAACGTTCAGTTTCGGTTGCAGAACTCACCACTTTTGCCGAAACAGGCAAACTTTCGCGTGACCTCAAAGCCTATATACGCGCCTCTAAACAAGACCCAGAGCAAATTCGTCGAACCCTCACCGACAAAGTTGAGGTGAATGTCGTCACGCTCGATCGCGTTTTGAATAGCATCGTTGGCAACGTCGCCCTAGAGCAACTGAGTCAATATATCTACACGTCTTCTCGCAAAGCAGACCCAGAAGCGATGAGAGCTGCCCTCGTGCTATCTGCCGCCGAAGACAACACCATCAGCATTCTTGAAATTGCTCAAAACTACCCCACGGAAGAGATTTACATTGATGGCGATCGCCTTGCCGAAACCTACGCACAGATTTTACTGCTTAGAGGCGGTCTAGATAACTTGCTAGAGCGGATTAGAGAAGTCCTTTGAGAAAGTTCGCCACAAGCCCGCCCGCCACAAGCCACCTACAGGGACTAATAAGCCAAAGTTTCTAGGGTTTCACGCAAGTAACAACTGACCAGTTGTTCTTGGTTAAGGCTCTGAATTTGTGGGCTAGTCGTCGCTTGCTCAAGGTGCCAACGCTTGAACCCAGAGCTTGTGGCGATCGCCCGTTTCAGGCTGTTCCAGGTCGTATCTTCCGAAAACTGGCTTGGGGGAGTAGATGGAGAAGCCATAGAAACCTCAGAGAATCACACACGACAAAATTTCGTTCGTCAACCTTTCATCATGCATCAACAGCATAACGCACCTGCTCTCATCAGAAGTGTGTTGCTTTACACTGTGCTGTATTAAGCCAGATTGAAAGTTAAGCCAGATTAAAAACAAGCGAGGTTAGAAGGGTGGCAGGATTTACGACTGAAATTAACTTAGCAGAATTTATTGATCACTCTCTCCTGAATCTGGCGGCAACGCCAGAGCAGATTTTAAAGTGCTGCGAAGAGGCAGATCGATTTGGTTTTCCCACCGTCTGCATTTTCCCGAGTGCCGTGCGTCAGGCAGTAGAATTCTTGCATCACAAACGTCCTCAAGTCTGCACAGTGATTGGTTTTCCAACGGGCGCAACCACCTCGGCGGTGAAGTTGTTCGAGGCACAGGAAGCCACGGAAAATGGGGCTAATGAGTTAGATGTGGTGATTAACTTGGGCTGGCTAAAATCTGGCAACACTGAGGCGTTACATCGAGAACTTGCTGCCCTCGTTGAGGAGACAGGGCTACCGATTAAAGCCATCTTGGAAACCGCCATTTTGACGGATGAGGAGAAGGTGCTGGCTGCCGAAATCTGCATGGATGCGGGGGTCTCATTTCTAAAGACTAGCACTGGCTGGCTCGGGGGCGCAACGGTTGCTGATGTTCAACTTTTGCACCAAGTGGCCAAAGACCAGGTTGCGATCAAGGCTTCGGGTGGAATTCGGACGGCAGAACAGGCGATCGCGCTAATTCTGGCGGGTGCGACTCGGTTAGGAACTTCCTACGGTCCCGCTTTAGTTCAGCAACACGGTACGCTTGAGAAAGGATCAGCCTCTTAATGTCTCTTAGTGATTATGAGTGGAACTTACAAGGCAATTGGAATCAACCTCAAGACCACGCCATCGGGTGAGTCCGATCGCTTATTAACCATTCTCACCGAAGAATTTGGCTTAATTCGGGCGATCGCCCCAGGTGCTCGTAAACATAAATCTAGCCTGGGCGGTCGGAGCGGCTTGTTCGTCGTCAATCAACTATTAATTGTCCAAGGGCGCAGTCTTGACAAAGTCATTCAAGCCGAAAGCCTAGAGTCCTATCCGGGGCTGAGTCAAAGCCTGAGTAAACTCACCGCAGGTCAGTATTTGGCAGAGCTTGCCCTCTGTCAAGCTTTAAGCGATCAACCGCAGGTCGAGTTGCTTTGCCTAATGAGAGAACACCTGAGCCGCGTAGAAAAATCCCCTGCGACGCTTGCCTGCCTTACCCATGCCTCCTTTCACCTCCTTGCTTTAGCAGGAATTACCCCTCAAGTTCAGGAATGCTGCGTTACCCAGGATGTGATTATCCCAGACCTAAGCGACCCGAACTGGAGAATTGGCTTCAGCGTTGTCTCCGGAGGCACCGTCCAACTCGCCGAACTCAACGCTTTATCTCCTGCCTCAGCTCGTCCTCAAAAAAAAATATCGCCCTCCTCTTCAACGATCGCCCAAACCACCGCCAAAACCACCGCCAAAGGGTCTAAACCTGTCTCAGCCCCACCGTCTTTTGCCTGGGTGACTCAACTGAATGCCCTAGAGCTATGGCTGCTTCAAGGATTAGCTCAACCTAATTTTGTTCAAGATCTGCTGCAAGCCGATGAGGCAATTTTGCAGCCAGATTATGATCAGGCGTGGCTTTCTATTGAACGAGTATTGCGCCATTATGCTCAATATCACCTCGATCGCCCTATTCGCTCTGCGGCACTCATTGATGCCTGTTTTGTTCCTGCTAACGCCCCTTCTCCCTGTCCGTAAACCATGATGATGCGACCGTCTGATTTTGAAACCCCTAAAACATCAACAGCATCAGACCCCCTGATGCTCCCGCGTTATCTTGAGGCAACTGAGCAGCACCCGTCTGGTGAGAGCAGCACCCGCATTGTCCCGGACGATTTTGGCATTAAACCCTGGGCTAAAGAGGAAGAATTGCCTCAGGGAAAAGCCAATGGAAATGGAAACGGCGCGATCGCCACCTCCCCGCCACCCAGCGTTCCTCCAGAGCCCGATCCCGAACATGGATTTCTCCCAGTCCTTAGAAACCGCAATTTTCTGGCGCTCTGGAGTGGTCAGGTCTTTTCTCAATTAGCCGATAAAGTTTATTTAGTCCTCATGATTGCCCTGATCGCGAACCGGTTTCAGTCGGCTGACCAAACCATTAGCGGCTGGGTGTCTTCGTTAATGATCGCCTCCACTATTCCTGCTATTCTGTTCGGCTCAGTTGCCGGAGTATTTGTCGATCATTGGCGCAAACGGGCAGTGCTCGTCGTCACTAATCTCCTACGGGGTGGGCTGGTTCTAAGTCTCCCGTTCCTACTATGGAGTACTCAGGGCTGGCATTCGTTTTACGGTTTACCCATTGGTTTTTGTGTTTTGCTGGGCATCACCTTTTTAGTTTCGACTCTCACTCAGTTTTTTGCGCCAGCCGAGCAAGCCGTTATTCCCCTAGTCGTAGAACGTCGCCATTTGCTCTCTGCAAACTCCCTCTACACCATGACGATGATGGCATCGGTCATTGTTGGCTTTGCCCTGGGTGAACCTTTACTGGCTCTGGCAGATCAACTGGTTGCGCCGATCGCCACCGCCCTCAACGCCACCCCCGATATTGGCAAAGAACTGTTGGTGGGCGGCAGCTATGCGATCGCGGGGTTCCTGCTGATGCTGCTCAAAACCAAAGAAAAACCTGCGACTTCCGACGAAACCCTTCCTGCCGTCTGGGACAATATTCGTGACGGTCTCCGCTATCTCAAGCATCAACGCCAAGTTCGGAACGCGCTCATTCACCTGGTTATCCTGTTCTCTATTTTCGCAGCCCTGGCAGTTCTAGCAGTGCGAATGGCAGAGGTTATGCCCGATATTAAGTCTTCCCAGTTTGGGTTCTTGTTGGCAGCCGGTGGGGTAGGAATGGCGATCGGGGCAGTCCTAGTGGGGCAATTTGGGCAGCGCTTCTCTCGCACTCAGCTCGGCTTCTATGGCTCAGTCGGAATGGCAGTTTCCCTAGTAGCAGTGTCTTGCTTTGCCCATCGGTTTTTCCCTTGCCTGCCTCTTTTAGTTTGCCTCGGGGCTTGCTGTGCGATCGCGGAGTGCCCATGCAAACCGCCATTCAAGAAGAAACCCCCGAACATATGCGCGGCAAAGTATTCGGCTTACAAAATAATGCCATCAACATCGCGCTGAGCCTGCCCCTTGTCTTAGCAGGCTTAGCAGAAACCTGGTTTGGGCTGCAAGCCGTCTTCTTAGCCCTAGCCGTTTTAGCAATGGCAGGCGGCATTTTAACTCGGACAATTTCTCCCACCCAAGCTGATGAAGCAACGCCATAACCGTCTAAAATTCTTAATATTAGATTCTTATTTCTCAAAAGATTACTTAGCGATTAACTTGAATGCATATTGCTTGGCTTGGAAAGAAGTCCCCATTTTGTGGCAATGTTACCTACGGTCGAGAAGTCACGAATTCGCTATTAGATCGAGGTCATCAGGTTAGCTTTGTCCACTTTGCCCCCGAAGATACCCCTCTTGAGCCTCGTTCAGAATGGCAGGAAGTCCCTATTCCCTTTCTCTACAAGTCTCAGATCTACACCATTCCCTCGTTCAAATCGAGTAAAGTCCTTACCCAAGCGCTCAGGCAGCTCAGACCCGACGTGGTTCATGCCTCCCTCACCCTCTCTCCGCTCGATTTTTTACTCCCAGAAATTTGCGCAGAACTTGGCTTGCCCCTAGTAGCCACCTTCCATCCTCCCTTTGATCATAAACGCCGCAACTTTACATCCGGCACTCAACATTTGATGTATCAGCTCTACGCCCCCTTTCTAGCCAGCTACAACCGCGTCATCGTATTTTCTAAGATCCAGCGAGACTTATTAGTTCGCTTAGGGGTTCCAGAACCCAGAGTAGCAGTCATTCCCAATGGGGTTGATGTCAACAAGTATTCGCCGGGTCTATCAAAGCTCAAAACCCAAATCAACGCTCAGCGAGTTTTTGTCTATCAAGGACGGATTGCTGCCGAGAAAAATGTCGAGTCGCTCCTGCGAGCCTGGAAACAAGCAGACATGAGCAAAGGCAGCAAGCTAGTGATTGTGGGCAACGGCTCTAATGCCCTTTCTCTCATGAGTGCCTATGGCACCGATCAAGGGGTGATTTGGATGGGGTTTGTGGCTGATGAGCAGCAGCGTATTCAAGTTCTCCGAGGATCAGATGTCTTTATTTTGCCGTCTTTGGTCGAAGGGCTGTCGCTTTCTTTATTAGAGGCGATGTCCTGTGGAGTGGCTTGTGTGGCAACCGATGCTGGCGCTGATGGGGAAGTTCTTGAAGAAGGAGCGGGCATTGTGATTAACACTCAACGGGTATCGACGCAACTGCAAACCCTACTTCCCATGTTTCAAGATCACCCCGAACTCACTACTCTCTTAGGACGCAAAGCTCGTCAACGGGTTCTAGATCGCTACACTCTTGCCCAAAACATTACCCAGCTCGAAGATCTATATCGCCAAGTGTTGAAGCAACAGCACATCTATTCCAGCAGCTTAGTTTAAGGGCGATATACAGCAGAATCCGCCCACATTCTGGCGATCGAGCCAGCGATCGAACTAGCTCTCAGGCTCGTTAGTTGTAAACTAATGTAACAATAATGCTGTCAAAGCGTTTTGCCTCCTTGACAGCTTCCAATGAGCAAGACTATTCTGATCTTCATACCCGGGTATCAACTACATAGTCGTTTTATGCAAGACAAGCACAAGGTCACTTTATATCTCCCCCCAGAACTTCATCGACAGCTAAAAATCAAGGCTGCTGTTGACTTTGAACCCATGTCTACGATCGCCGAGCGGGCAATTGTCTTCTACTTGACGCATTCGGATGTGGTAGACGAAGTGGAACTGTCCCACGGGCAGACCCACAAAATCTATGACTGTCCTCATTGCTCTAGTCCTCTCATTATGAAAGACGGAGAGGTCGCTACAGTCGGTGAGCGGTATAGCATTTTGTCGGAAGAAAATGTTCCTAATTCTGCTCTGTCGGAAGCTCAGGTTAGTTCTGATCAACGAGATGAAGGTGAATTAGTCATTTGTTAGCATGGCGTGCTTAAGCGAGTGTGTTGCTTAAGGTTAGGTCTAGGTTTGGTAATGTCTGCGCTGTTTATAGGTTAGGCTTTATGGTCATGAAAGAAGAGCTTAGTATCTTAGTTCAGGCTCAATATCCTCTGATCTATCTCGTCACTTCTGAGGAAGAACGAGCTGAGCAGACGATTGACGCTCTTGCACAAATGAAGCCCACTCGAAAGGTTTTCATTTGGACTGTTACTCATGGAATTGTTGAATACGGTCAGCCTCGCAATGTGACTCAGCACAATACAGTTTCGCCAGAGGCGGCTGTGGAGTGGGTGATTCGTCAACGCGATCCTGGCATCTTTGTGTTCAAAGACTTGCATCCTTTCATTGATTCTCCAGCGGTAACCCGTTGGCTGCGAGATGCGATCGCCAGCTTCAAAGACACTCAAAGAACCATTATCTTGATGTCTCCGGTGCAGACAGTCCCCATTGAGTTAGAAAAAGAGGTGATTGTCCTCGACTATCCCCTGCCAGACATGGCTGAACTCAATCAAGTCCTATCTCAACAACTCGAACTTAGCCGCACCCGCCGAGTGACCACCGAAGCTCGGGAGAAACTACTCAAAGCTGCTCTAGGGTTAACCCGCGACGAAGCCGAAAAAGTCTATCGGAAGGCACAGGTCACTTCGGGGCGTTTAACCGAAGCTGAAGTAGATATCGTTCTCTCTGAGAAAAAGCAGCTAATTCGGCGTAATGGCATTCTAGAGTATATCGAAGAAGATGAAACTCTAGATTCGGTGGGTGGCTTAGAAGAACTTAAGCACTGGCTCAGGCAACGCTCTAATGCCTTTACCGAACGTGCCCGCGAGTATGGCTTACCCCAACCTAAAGGCATGATGATTTTGGGCGTGCCGGGTTGTGGGAAGTCGCTCATTGCAAAAACCACTTCTCGTCTTTGGGGCTTGCCCTTGCTAAGGCTAGATATGGGTCGAGTTTATGACGGCTCAATGGTGGGTCGGTCTGAGGCAAATTTGCGGAATGCGTTAAGAACGGCTGAGTCTATTTCGCCTGCTATTTTATTTATCGACGAAATCGATAAAGCATTTGCAGGGAGCACAGGTTCTGCTGACTCTGATGGAGGTACTTCTAGCCGAATTTTTGGTTCCTTCCTGACTTGGATGCAAGAAAAGACTTCTCCAGTCTTTGTCATGGCAACTGCCAACCGCGTTGAACGTCTGCCTGGTGAATTTTTAAGGAAGGGGCGTTTCGACGAAATTTTCTTTGTCGATCTGCCTAGCTCAGATGAACGCAAAGAAATCTTTGGCATCCATCTAGCAAAGCGGCGCGAAGATATTAGTCGGTTTGACTTAGACCAGCTTGTCATGGTCTGCGATGGTTTTTCAGGGGCAGAAATTGAACAGGCGCTAGTTGCTGCCATGTACGAAGCGTTCGCGCAAGACCGAGAGTTCACCCAGCTCGATATTATCGCTTCAATTCGAGCTACCTTACCGCTTTCCAAAACGATGCATGAGCAGGTTACTGCCCTACGGGATTGGGCAAGACAGCGCGCACGCCCTGCTGCATCCTCTGTTGCTGAGTACCAGCGACTAGAGTTCTAAAAGGCTTTCTCTCCTGCTCCCACAGGAGGAAGGGCTAGTCCACTATGACTAGCAGTTTGATGGAAACAACTGAACCGCATCTGCCAGCGTTCCACCCGTTGAGTACTGCGGCGTTATTCACAACTTGAACTGTGTCGTTTCTCTCAATTTCTCTACTGGAGGAAATCTAAAATGTCTCACTTTAGCACTCTGCGCACCAAAATCACTGATGCTGAAATCCTCAAGAATTCTCTTCGGGATCTTGGAATCTCTGTAAAGACCGAGGCTGATGTTCGTGGCTACAACGGTCAGCGCGTTCGCTCTGATATTGTTGCAACCCTGGAAGGCGAATATGATTTGGGTTGGTCTCGCAATGCAGACGGGTCTTTTGACCTCATTGCTGACCTCTGGGGCGTTGCTAAAAAGCACAACCAAACTGAACTGATCAATTCGATCAACCAGAAGTACGCTGTCAACAAGACCTTGGCTGAAGTTAAGCGCCCTGGGCTACAAAACGCTAACGTTAGATTGGTTATGTAGAGCTTAGTCTCTCTCAGCGTTCCTAAATAAATGGGTTAGCTTTAAAGAGCTAACCCATTTTTTAGTGCTTTTCTCAAGGTAGGAGAGGAGACTCTTATACGACACACTCAGGAACTCTACCGGTTAATCGTTCAACGGTTGTTTGCATTTCTGCGATCGCCTGCAATTGATAATTACCTGCTTCCTCAAACTGCGTCATAACACTGGCGATCGCTTCTGCCTTTTGTTTCATCTCATGAATGCCTTCCTGCATCGGTTGCAACATTTCCTGATAAGTATTGACCTTACCCCACAGCTCAGCCACTGCTGTCAATTGGGTGCGACACCGCTGCTCCATTTCTGCAATGTCATGACGCTTTGCATCTAGATCAATTACCTTCTCATGAGCAGAAGCTTCAAGTTGTTGGACTGTTTCTTGCAACTGCTGAATTTGCGCTTCTAACGCCTGCCTCTCCTGAATTTGTTGTTCCTTAAACTCCCCAACTTGAGCCAAAAGGGGAGTTAAATCAATAGAAACTGGCTCCTTTTCTAGCGGCAGCCCCTGGCGCTTTGCCAACACCACCTGATGCTGCTTCAAAACACCTTGACGTTCTAATAAATTGCGACGCTGACCTACTAAAGTTTGATTCAACATTTGGTAGCAATCTTGCTCTTCCATTCGTTCCGACTCTAATCGGAGGCGATCGTATTCACTCGCTTGTTGACTCTGCGTCTTAAGGTCATCAATGGTTTTTTGTTGAAGTGCCAGCTCTTCCTCTTGGCTATGGACAAACTTAGACATTTTTTCTAAATCCTTTTCCAAGTCCTTAACCACATTCTGCAATTCTTCTAGAGGCATATCCCTTAAAGCCTCGTTTCCGGGTTCAGAAACACCCATCAGTTGGGCAATCTGTTGATGCAAAGTTTCATACTGCGCTAATTTAAGAGCCAAAATTTGAGCGCTCTCTTGCTTCCAGGTCAGCGATTCTTGCTTAGTTTGCAGTTCTATCCGAATTGCCTCCACAGCCGCCTGAGCATGATGCCATGCTTGCCATGCTTCTTGAACCGCTTGCAGTTGCTGCTCCCCTTCAAGCTGCAACTGCTGAGCAGAAGATCGATGCTGTTCTAAATTCTGCCAACGACTGTCTAAAACAGTTTGCTGTTGAGCAATGACTTCAAAGGTAAGGTTCAATTGCTGTTGAATAGACTCAACCGGAATGACTGCTCCCGAAAGACGGCACAAAAGATCTTGAAGGTAATGAGTTTGCTCTTCATCTAGTCCTGGAGACTGCTGAAGTTCAGACTGGCGCTCCTCTAAACGATTGGTCTCGCCTTGAAGTTGTGCCCAAGCGCCTTCCAGCTCTTGAGACTTCCGCTCAAATTCTCCGCGTAACTGAGCAATTTCTGCTTGCGCAGCGGCAATTTCCTGTCCCTTTTGTTCAAGTAGCGCAAATTCTTCTTCCATCTGCTGAAGTTCTTCTTGTCGGGTTTCCATTTCCATTTCCCGACGGTTCAACTCTTGGCTTTGGTAAGTTAAAGATTGCTTCCACTGCTCAATTTCTTCTTCCTGAGTTTTTGCCTTATCCTGCAACCGAGAGAAATTTTGCAGAATGCTCACCAATTGCCGACCGGCTTCATTGTGTCGCTGTATCTGCTTACTCGAAGTTAGTTCTATCATCACCAATACCCCAGCGGCATAGGTGACATCATCAGGTGCAGAAACAACTTCCTCGTTAGGGACAGCAATCCATTGATGATCAGATTTCTGGCTAGCCAATAGCTTGAATTCAGCCTTGCCATTGCCAAGGACGCTTCTATTCTTCCTGAGTACTTCCGCTAAATACAGCACGCTGACAATCCTCTTCCGTGTCTAAAGCTCGATTTATAGTCAAATTTGATTAAAGGATGGTGACTTTGCCATCGCTCTGAATCTAGCGAGTATCTTTCTTGCAAGAGGCAAGTGATTGCTAGAAATTTTAGTTTTCTGGAAAACATCTTGCTTAATTGAGGGTCGGCTAGTGCCGGAGCTGATGTCTTACTTGCCTAGAGTTCCCTGGAATTTCTGAGGCACAACAGATCACAGGTTAGGAATTAGATTCCAAGTTTTGTTCTAGAAATTTTGCTTTAGATCGTTGAGGAGATAGGTTGAGAAGGGCGATCGCTCTTCCTCGGCTTCGGGGCACACTGCTAATCACATTCATCAAAAAAGTACTGGGGTTGAATGCAGGGTAAATTAAGTGAGATAGACATTCGCAGTATCTTGCAGCTCATTGAGCTAGGTCAGCGGACAGGCGGGCTGTTTGTCGAGACCTATGGCGCTAGAAATAATGCCAACCCCTCGCGTCGGCTTGATCGATCAACGGGTCAATCTTGGTTTGTGTTTTTCCTCAATGGGCAAATTATCTATGCAGGAGATAGTTGCGCTAATTTAACCCGATTGCAGGATTATCTTCGCCGTTACAACGTAGACCCCTCGTTTTCTTTAACAAACTTATCGGCGATCGCCACGGTTAATGCTCCTGAGTATGGCCATCTCTGGGCACTGCTTGAGAACCGCGTTTTAACAGCCGCCCAAGGACGCAGCATCGTTCAAAGCATGGTGCATGAAACGTTATTTGACCTATTGAGTCTCCACCAAGGCTCGTTCATTTTTGAGCTGGGTCACGCCCTTTCTCCCCAGTTAACGACGCTAGAAATTGGTTCTCTGGTGGCAAAAATTATGAAGCAGGTGCAGGAGTGGAAGCAGTTTCATCCTCATATCCAGTCTCCTGACCAGTGTCCAGCGATCGCCGATGCCGAGCAACTTCGCCAAACCCTCAGCCCCAATGCCCACACCACTCTAGAACGGTGGGTCGATGGAAAGACCTCTCTTCGCCAAATGGCACGCTATCTAAACCGAGACATATCAGCCGTTGCCCGCGCCATATATCCTTACATTCAACAAGGCATCGTCCATTTATCGGCTCCTCCTGCCGAAGATTTTACACACTCGAACCGAGAACTTCAGCTTCTAAATGGGCAAAAAGTTCCCCGCATTGTTTGCATTGACGACGGGATTGCTCTTCGCAAAACTGTAGAATGCATCCTGAGCCAACAGGGCTACGAAGTTACCGCCATTGGTAATCCCCTGAAGGCATTGAGTTTAGTGTTTCAACTCAAACCGACCTATTTGTGCGACATTACCATGCCTGAACTGGACGGCTACGAAATCTGTGCCATGTTGAGAAAATCTAGCGCGTTCCGAGAGACTCCGATTATTATGTTGACCGGGAAAGATGGCTTTATCGATCGCGTTAAAGCCCGCATGGTGGGGGCAACAGACTATTTAACCAAGCCCTTTGGAGAGGCAGAACTGTTGACCTTGGTAGAACAATACGTCGGGTTGGGGCAACGCGATCGCCCCCCATCCAAAAACTTATTGGCAGAAGATCTTAAAGATGAGTTAGAACTTGATATCACAGGTTCCTTTTCCCCTTTCTCCTCACCTCATCGCGGATAAAAAGCGCAAAGTGAAGGCGATCGGGGAGAGGAGAACATAATAGTACAAGTTGTTTTGGTGAGGAGAATCATGAAGCGAAGCAGGTTTTTCCCGTCAACCTTGAGGGTAGGTCAAACGTTATGACTACAGTTTTAGTGGTCGAAGACAGTGTTACACAGCGGGAAATGATTACCGATCTGCTGAGGGGAAGCGGTTTAACTGTTACCATCGCCGGAGATGGGGAAGAGGCACTAGAAAAAATCCTGGGCAACCGCCCAGACTTAGTTGTTTTAGATATTGTCATGCCCAAAATGAACGGTTATGAAGTGTGTCGGCGATTGAAAGCCGATCCCAAAACCCAAAGCGTTCCGGTGGTGATGTGCTCCTCTAAGGGCGAAGAGTTCGATCGGTATTGGGGCATGAAGCAAGGCGCAGATGCTTACATTGCCAAACCTTTCCAACCAACCGAACTGGTAGGCACAGTCAAGCAACTCTTACGCGGGTAAACTCTTACGCAGGTAAATTGCTATATAAAATCTCTTGTAGAAGTAAATAGACTCGGGGTAAATACAGTCATTCATGATCAAAACTCATGAAGACCGCATAGCCCAATCATTAATGATAGGAAATTCCTGGGTGCGGGTAGGTTAAAGGGGAATGATATCTAGATATTTTCCGTGGTGTCAGTAGGGCAAAGTTCATGATAGGCAATCCAGACTTTTTGACAGGGATGGGGCAAGATCAAGCTTCTGAGTTTCAGGAACTTGAAAGCCCTGAAGGCGAACTTCATCTGAGATTCTATGTCACATCAGGCGATGAGTTTGCCTTACCTGCCACTGGAATTCGAGAAGTAATTTCCTCTGCACCCGACCGAATTACCCCCGTTCCTAATGTTTCTCCCCTGCTTTTGGGTACGCTCAATGTACGAGGACGGGTGATCTGGGTTGCCGATTTAGGTCAATTTTTGGGGGACTCCACGCCTCTAAGCACCGATCGCCCCGAAATTTCCGTCATTGCCATTGAAGATCAAGACGCTATGTTGGGTCTTGCCATCGATCGAATTATTGGGATGGACTGGCTAGACATTGACACCGTGCAGATGCCAACCAACGTACCAGAGTTGATGGCTCCTTTTCTGCGAGGAGAGTGGTCTTTAGAAAATTCCGACCATCTGCTGCGATTGCTTGATCAAGTAGCGATCTTGCGATCGGCACGATGGGCAGCATAAGCACAGTTTGAGATTTGCACGGGCAGGAGAAGGTAAATGGCATCAAGTACTGGGTACGCACAGGAATATCAACAGGCGGAACGAGCCTACATGTTAGGCAGCTATGATGAAGCCGCCTCAATAATTGATCGGCTTGCAGAAAGTTATCCCGGCGATCCAAACGTCTGCCTGCTGCGAGGTCACATCTACTGCTATGGGCTACAGCAATACGATGTTGCCCGAGAGCAATATCAATCGGTTTTAGGCTTAACGGCAGATGTCGAATACGTTAACTATGCCAATAATGGCTTAGCCTACGCTGACCAATACGGAGCAGAGAACCCTCTAGGCACAGCACCCGGGGAGATGGATGATGCGTTCGCAGATATTGATGCCGATTTCGTCAGTACTACCGACCCCCATAACTCTGATTCCTACCGTGTTAACCGCAGCAACGGAACAAACGCATTGCCTCAAGAATTAGAAGATTTTGATTTCGCAGACTTAAATGTTGTCCAAGCAGATGGGATGGACTGGAACCCGCAGTCTACCGATCCTCTAGACGCGCCAGATCCTTCCCCTTTTGCCAATCCCTTTGCCACTTCTGAGCCCTCTCGTGAAGCTGGGTTGCCTCCTCTTGATGAACCTTTCACGCTGAGCCAGTCTGCCGAGGAAGACCCTTTTCCCTTCAATGGTCAGTCCAATTCGCCCGCTACTTACACTGCTTTCAATAGTGACTCGGCATTAGACGACTTTACCCATGATTCTGTGACATCTGTGGAGGAATTTGGGGCTCAGTCACCTTTAGATCCTTTAGAGGATGCCACTCTATTTATGGGTCTAGATGATTCTGACCTGGATGGGGCATCGGAACCAGCAGCGAATACTTTTGGAGGGACTGACGGCATGTCTAACGGCATGTCCCACCCCAATCTTTATAATCAGGACGATCGCACCTTCATCTCCGAAAATTCTGGGTACGGACTAGATGACTTAGATGACGATTTTCCCTCACGCGGAGAGCCTTCTTTTGCTCAGAGCGCTCCTATTACCGGAGCTAGCACCGCTGACTTTTTAGATGAGTTTGATGAGTTTGATGACCTGGGCAGCTTGCCAGAGTTTGATCTCTCAGACAACTCTGTGGATCTGATTAGCCCCACCGACTCCTCAGAATTCGGCACCTCTCAGGGTGCATCTGGAGCATCCAGTAATTCTGGATTTGGCGGCTCAGGGTTTGGATTTAGTGAAAACGTTGATCATTCCACGATTCAGGAAGACGAAATCTTTCCGCTTTCGAGTCATTCTGAGCAGATGCCTAATTTTACCCAGGCAAATAGTCGTAGCCTTGAACCAGAAGTCAGTGTAGAGCAAGGCTGGATTGCACCGCTAGAAAATTCTTCTCTGTCTTCAAAGAAATGGATTGTGGGTCTGGCAACGGGCGTTGTCTCTGCGATCGTGGTAGCAGGGGTGAGCTATGGGTTTTCGAGTGCAATTCCCAAAGATAAAAAAGAGGTTGTTCAGCCCTACTTAACGATGGCAAGCCTAGGGATGACCGGAGCCGCTCTCGTGGTAGGGGGCGGTGTGGCGGGTGTGCTCAGCGGCATGACTACCAAGCAAGTGAAGCGAACAGCAGCAGATTTGCAGGCGCAGTTTGAAGCCGTGTCTCAGGGCAATCTGAGTGCCCGAGCAACGGTTTACTCAGAAGACGAATTTGGGTTACTTTCGGTCAGATTTAACCAGATGGCGAAAACCATCTTGACCACAACCGGCGAAACCCAACGGAAGGCAGAGGAGCAAGAGCAAGCGAAGGAAGATCTGCAACGTCAAGTTATTCGGCTGCTGGACGATGTGGAAGGAGCGGCAAGGGGCGATTTGACGGTGCAGGCAGAGGTGACGGCGGATGTGTTAGGAGCCGTTGCGGATTCGTTCAACCTCACGATTCAAAACCTCCGGGAAATTGTTCAACAGGTGAAGATGGCGGCACGTCAGGTGACCAAAGGTTCGACAGAAAACGAAATCTTTGCCCGATCGCTCTCTTCCGATGCGCTCCGACAAGCGGAAGAACTGGCAGTGACCTTGAATTCTGTCCAAGTCATGACCGACTCAATTCAGCGAGTCGCCGAAAGCGCCCGTGAAGCTGAGGAAGTGGCACGGTCTGCCTCAAGCACTGCATTGAAGGGCGGCGAGGCAGTGGAGCGAACCGTAGCAGGAATTTTACAAATTCGGGAAACGGTGGCGGAAACCACTCGGAAGGTCAAACGTCTGGCTGAATCGTCTCAAGAGATTTCTAAAATTGTGGCGTTGATTTCGCAGATTGCGTCCCGAACTAATCTCCTGGCACTGAATGCGAGTATTGAGGCGGCAAGAGCGGGTGAAGCCGGACGCGGGTTTGCCATTGTTGCAGACGAGGTGCGTCAGCTTGCCGATCGCGCTGCCAAAGCCTCGAAGGAAATTGAGCAAATTGTGTTGCAAATTCAGGGTGAAACTGGGTCGGTGATGACGGCGATGGAAGAGGGAACGCAGCAGGTGATTGAGGGCACCCGGCTGGCAGAACAAGCCAAGCGATCGCTTGAAGACATTATCCAAGTTTCTAATCGAATTGATGTGTTGGTGCGATCGATTACCTCCGACACGGTGGAGCAAACCGAAACCTCACGGGCGGTGGCACAGGTCATGCAATCTGTAGAGCTGACAGCGCAAGAAACCTCGCAAGAGGCACAACGAGTGTCTGGCTCTCTACAAAACCTGGTGGGAGTGGCGCGGGGTCTGCTCTCGTCGGTGGAACGGTTCCGAGTTGAGAAAGTTTAGGTCGAGCCTTCGAGCCTTTGTTTTAAATTTATTGCCGTCATCGGGCGATCGCCAAGAGTATTCAGAGGAACACTGCTATGCTGTCGGAACAACAACAGCGGATTATGGGCTACTTCATTGAGGAGGCAAAAGACCACCTCAATACCATTGAGCAGGGATTACTGAATCTGCAAGGGACGATTGAAGACCCCGAAATGGTGAATGAGGTTTTTCGAGCCGCCCACTCAGTTAAAGGCGGAGCCGCAATGCTCGGTCTGACTAGTATTCAGCAAGCCGCTCACCGTTTGGAGGATTACTTCAAGATTCTCAAAGAATGTCCTATAGAAATTGACCAAGCCTTAGAAACCCTTTTTCTCAAAATTTTTGATGCGCTGCAAGCTTTGCTAGAACAGTTGCAGGGTCCCTTCGGGCTAACCAACGACAAATCGGCAGAAGTCATGGCAGGGGTAGAGCCTGTTTTTCAAGAATTGAATCGCCGTTTCAGTGGCTTAATGGGTCAGGTGAACAGTGCGCTTCTTGAAGATGTAGATTTAAGCATCCTTTCGGCAGTACAGCCTGACCCGGCTCCCGTCGGCGTACCCGCAGCAGAAGAAAGTGCGCTCCAGCTCATTTTTCAAAGCGAAGTCCCGGTTCGGCTCCGAGAAATGCTTCAGTTGTTCAAACAAAAAGAAACAGCCGACAGCCGTCAACAGCTTCAAGCCCTTTGTTCGGTGTTGGGGCAATATGGGGATCCACTCGATTTATTGGCTTGGTGCAGGTTGCTGGATGATGTGCGGAGAGCGATCGCCAACCCCGAAAACAGCTACCGTGCCCTGGCTCCCATCATCATTAAGGAAGTCAAGCAAGCTCAGGAATTAGTATTATCTAGACGCTCTAACGACATTTTGGCGAGCACCAGTTTAATGGCGCTTCTGCCGCTACAAGATGAATCCAATATTTATAATCTACCTACCGATTTAGCCACCGATTTAGCCACCGAGCTAGCCAGTGATCTGGGTTCTGACTTTACAGATCTGTTAGGCTCGATGGAATTGAGCAGCAGTGGTTTTGGTGAACGTGAAGATGATTTGTCTCTGGGTGAACTGGATAGCTTTGTCGTTCCAGTCAATGAGTCTTTAAGAATGGACGGGGCGATCGCTCCTTCCGACCTCGTCGCAAATGACAACTGGTTTAATGATGCCCTGATTGAAGAATCAGAAATGGAGGCGATCGCACCAGACGACTCCCTATTTGAGTCGGAATTTAGCTTGAATTTCAATGAAGCCAACTTTGAAATTTCTGCCCCTCTCGAGTTGTCCTTCGACGAACAGCCCTCTTCTACAATCAATTCCTCAATAGCCAATTCTTCAAATTCTTCAATAGACAGCCGAACCGGACCCGAAGTAGGAATTGCAGAACTCAACAGTTTAGCTGACCTATTTGAAGGGGAAATGCCGAACCTAGACTTAAGCTGGCAATCGGAAGAACCTCTCAATGACAACCATGAGACGACAGGCTTCATTGAGTCAAGGAGCCAGAATCCTAACCATGAGTTTTCTGATTTATTACTCGATGGGCTGGACGACCTCGACCCGTCCCATGATTTTGTTTTAGACGATCTGGTAGAAGAAGACTTGTCAGAATTGCTCGACAGCACTTCTCGCCCCCAACAGTCAGGCTCTTTCACCGCCTCCGTTAATCTTCCATCGCCAAAGAACCTAACAGTCTCAGAAGATCTCTCAGGCTCAGAAGATCTCTCAGAAGACTTCTTGGAATCGACACTGTCACCCGATGACGCATTTGGTGTGGACTGGCTCAACAGCAGCTCCCTATCTCCTGAGATATTATCTGAAACGTCGTCTGAACTATCCTCCAATGAACCGAGGTCCGACAGAGGTTTCATTGATGCGGTTGACCCAGAAACGGCTGATGAACCCTTTGACCTAAATTTAAGCTTCGATTTGAATTCGAGGAATGATGGGGCGATCGCAACATCTGATGATCATCCGTTTGATTTAGCTGAAGTTGATCCATCTAACAGAGCCGAGCAACCGGCGTGGCTCACCTCTGCCGACCCGTTTGCATTGAGTATTGCTGATCAAGCTGCCGAGTCGAGCGAGCCTAATGTTCTAGGTTCTAATGATCTAGATCTAGGTTCTAATGATAATGATTCACCTTTCAGCTTTTTTGAAGCAGACTGTTTTGAACAGTCTATTGAAGTTGAACCTCTAGAGACCTCAGCATTTAGTCTGGTGGCTGAAGAAGTTGATACAACGTTCAATCTTTTGACCCCCAAAGAAATTTCAAATCTTGCTAATCCTTCTGAGGATATCTCCGAGCTGTTGGGAGAGCAATCAAGTACTACAGATGGCTCTGAACTGTTTTTTGAGATGGAATCGTCTGGGGAAGAGCTAGAGGTTGTGAGCGCATCATTCTTTGAGGAAAACTTAGAAGAAATGAGCTTATTGGAGACTGCTGCTAAAGCCGATCAAGCCACCGAGGAGTTATTGCCAGAACTCAAACTAGAACCCAATCTAGAACTCAATTTGCCAGCCGAATTGCCAGCAGAGGGAAGTGGCTTGACGTTCTTTTCAGCAGACCAGCCAGCCACACAAGCTGAGGATGAGAGAGCAACTTTTGAATTCAATCATCTTTGGAATCATCATCCCGAACCTGAGCTAGCCGTATCAAAGTTGGATGGAATTGAAGAGGAGAACGTTCTAGAAAACTCACCTAATTTGTTGAACTTTGAATTACAACCTCAAACCAACGAAGTTGATGTCTCAAACTTGACCGACAACAGCGTAGAATGCTCTTCTGAACTCCACTTCCCCAGTCCTGAGAAGAACACTGAACCAAACTTTCCTCACTTAACTCATCATCTTGAATCGAACTTAGAGCTAATGGCTCAAGATACAGAACTCGCTCATTTGTGGGCAGAAGATTCGGCTGAAGGAGAAACCACAGAACTGGCTCATTTGTGGGTAGAAGATTTGGCTGAAGGAGAGACAGACCTTGAAATTCTATCTGACCCTCCTCTTCCATCTCTAGAGGGTGATGGGAATGAATGGTTTATAACTGAATCTAATTTACTTCAGGGTGGAGAATCGGCCGATGTCGCGGATCTTGACCTCTTTGCAGGCGATCGCGCCCCTGAAGTTTCAGGTTCTCTGGAACCATTCGAGCCTTCTGAAGCAGAGGAATTTATCGCTCTAAGCCCTATTTATGCAGCAGATCTAACCAAGGCTGAAGAAATTGAGGGATTCCCCGATAGCATTTCGGGCTTTATGCAGGCTCAAGATTTAGAAGGCTCGGAGACAGAGGACTTTACAGGATTTGCGTTTGAACTAGGCAGTGCTGAAGGCTTTGGGGAAGGAGCGATCGCCCCTCCCATTCCTCTGAAGCCCGAGGCTTCAGCCCACGATGACTTTTCTGCCCTAGATTTATTGATGGAAACCGGAACAGAGTCAGTCTCAGGATCCTACCTTTCCCTCGACTTTGGAGAAAGCTTCGCTCTGGAGCCGACAGAGACTATGGAAGCCATGGAGAGCCTCTCTTCATCGGGTGTCTCTCTTAATTCACCCAATCCGTCCCCTTCCCCCGATCAACTGGATGACTTCTCCGGCTTAGAAGCCCTGATCGGGGAACCGACTCAAACTTCGGCTGAAGCCACTCAGACCTTGTTTGAGCCAGAACAGGATAACTTTGATGACTTAGAACTGTTACTGGTTGATCCTGCCCTCCCCCCTAGCCCTTCTGTTGCTGAGATAACTCTAAACAGTTCGTTCAAGAAGGATGAATTTAGTGACCTTGAAGATTTGCTGAAAGACGCAGATCAGACCTTGGGTGGAGGCTCAGCCAGCCGTAAAGCCGCCAGTGTTCCTAACCGTCGATCGAATCGCCGGGGCGTTCTAAGCGATCAGACCATGCGAGTTTCGGTTAAGCATTTAGACAATCTCAACAACCTGGTTGGCGAGATGGTGGTCAACCGGAATAGTTTAGAACAAGCGCAGGAGCGGTTACGCCAGTTTCTCGACAATTTGCTTTATCAAGTGCAGCAATTGAGCGATGTGGGGCAGAGAATGCGGGACTTGTATGAGCGATCGCTCCTCGAAAGTTCCTTGCTCTCCACTCGTCGCAGCTATCACCTTAAGCCTCAAAAAGACAGCGGATTTGGCGCAGGACAAAGCAATTCCTCAAGCCACGCCACTGGAGAAAGCTTTGATGCATTAGAAATGGATCGCTTTACTGGGTTCCATACCCTTTCTCAAGAAATGATTGAGCTAATTGTTCGAGTGCGAGAATCTGCTTCTGACATTGACTTTGTGGTGGAAGAAAGTGATCAAGTCACTCGAAACTTCCGGCAAATTACAACTCAGCTTCAAGAAGGTTTGACCCGCGCCCGCATGGTTCCTTTTGCTCAAACGGCTGACCGTTTGCCCAGAGGCGTGAGAGACAATGCTTTGAAGTATGGCAAGCAAGCAGAACTGCTGGTTGAAGGTCGGGATACTCTAATTGACAAGATGATTATTGAGCATCTCTACGACCCCATGACGCACTTGGTTAACAATGCGGTGGCACACGGGATAGAAACGGCAGCAGAAAGGATTGCGGCGGGGAAACCGCCCATAGGCAAGATTGTGCTGCGGACTTTCCACCAAGGAAACCAGACTATTATCTCGGTCAGTGATGACGGCGCGGGCATTGACCAAGAGCGGGTGAAATCAAAGGCGATCGCCAAAGGGCTGATTACTGCGGCAGAAGCCAAACAGATGTCCCGCATGGACACCTACGATTTACTGTTTCACCACGGATTCAGTACTGCCGACCAAATTGACGATCTTAAAGGTCGGGGTGTGGGTCTAGATGTGGTTCGCAGCAACCTCAACGAAATTCGGGGAGTCATTAGCATCGACTCGACTGTGGGCAAAGGTACAACCTTTACAATCCGGCTACCTCTCACCTTAAGCATCTCTAAAGCCCTCTGCTGCATCAGCAATCGTGCCCGCATTGCCTTCCCCATGGATGGCGTAGAAGATATGCTTGATATTCCTAAAGAAAGGGTGCAGATCGATGCCCAAGGTCGCCCCTGCATTTATTGGCGCGATGCTTTGCTGCCCTTCCAGCCCTTAACGGATTTATTGAAGCATGGGCGGATATTGGGTCGAGGCAGTGTCTATGGAGGCAACCAGGAGGACGACATTATTTCAGTCGTTGTCTTGCGCAGCACGGGAACTAATTTGGCGCTTCAGGTCGATCAAGTGCTAGGCGAACAAGAGATTGTGATTAAGCAACTAGAAGGCCCTGTACCTAAGCCGATTGGCATTGCAGGGGCAACGGTGATGGGAGATGGGCGGATTATGCCGATCGCTGATGTTTTAGAGTTGATTGATCTGGCAGAAGGGCGAGTTCGTCGAGATGCAGGCAGCTCGCTTTGGGAAATGGAAGAACAGCTTCCGCCAGAAGCCTTTACCGCAAAAACCGAACCCACAGTGCTCATTGTGGATGACTCTATTACGGTTCGAGAACTACTATCGATGACTTTCAACAAAGTTGGTTATCGGGTGGAGCAAGCCCGCGACGGGCAAGAGGCTTGGGAAAAGCTTCGCTCTGGGTTACCGTGTGACTTAGTATTCTGTGACATTGAGATGCCACGAATGGACGGATTAGAACTGCTTTCCCGTCTTCAAAAAGACCCCAGTCTCAGCCACTTACCGATCGCCATGCTGACTTCTAGAGGAGCCGATCGCCATCGTCAAATGGCAGTGCAACTGGGCGCGAAGGGATATTTTACTAAGCCCTACTTAGAAGAAGCGTTGCTAGATGCCGCTCAGCGGATGTTAAAAGGAGAAGTTTTGGTCACAAAAAGCGCCAATCGCCCTTGAGCCTTTGAATGCTACAAGACTACTGCCACCCCTCTACCCGTTCTCTCTTCCGCAATCTATCTGTAGTGCTATTTCTTGTAATTGGTCTTAGAAGGCTACTGCAAACTTTTATAAAAGGGTCGCTTGACGACGATCGCCGGATAAGTTTTACCTCTAATTTCTACCTCTACGGACTGGTTGAGTTTTGAAAGGTCGCTACGCACGTAGCCCAGGGCGATCGGGTAGCCTAACGTGGGAGAGAGGGTGCCACTGGTCACGGTTCCCACAGGCTCTCCGTCATAAAAAATTGGGTAGCCATGGCGGGCAATGTTGCGTCCCTCCAGCCTTAGCCCCACTAACCGTCGAGAAACGCCGGACTGCTTTTGCGCCTCTAACCGCGATCGCCCGATGAAATCACCTTTGCGGTCAAGATGCACCACCCAAGCCAGCCCTGCTTCTAGAGGCGTTGTCTGCTCATCAATGTCTTGCCCATAAAGCGCCATTGCTGCCTCAAGCCGCAACGTATCCCGCGCCCCCAGCCCACAGGGAAGAACATTTTGAGCCAAGAGCGATCGCCATAGCTCTACCCCAACCTCCGGGGGAACCATCACCTCAAACCCATCTTCTCCGGTATACCCCGTCCGAGCCAAGAAGCCAGATTGACCCAAAACAGTTGCCTCAAGATGACCAAAGCGTTTAATCATCGATAAATCTTCCTGGACAAACTTCTGAAGCATTTGCACAGCCTCAGGTCCCTGAACCGCAATGAGCGTTTGCGTCAGAGAAAGATCCTGAAAATTGATTTGTGATAAATCCAAATGAGCCTGCAACCAATCCCGATCCTTTGCGGCAGTCGAGGCATTGACAATAGTGACGATGCACTGCGCTCCTGCATCATTAATACCCTGGTAGTAAATAATCAAGTCGTCAATAATCCCTGCATTGGGGTTTAGCAAAACCGTGTATTGCGCTTCCCCAGGCTTTAAGCCGCTCAAATCAGAGGGAACCAGATATTGAAGCTGCTCAATTAGGTGATGACCGCTCAACACAAACTTGCCCATATGGGAAATATCAAACAGACCTGCGTGCTGTCGGACTGCCTGATGCTCTTTGCCAATCCCGCCATATTGAACTGGCATTTCCCAACCCGAGAAAGGCACCATCCTGGCATTGAGTTCAAGATGAAGCAGATGGAGCGGAGTATAGAAAGGGAGGTTGGGATGAGACATGGGCAAGGTGAAGAACACTAAGGATTTGAGAAGGTATTAATCTGTCCGCCACCGATAGAACGACCCGGAACCGCGCGAGGGACAGAAAAAGGGGAGGGCATGGGAGCAGACGGGGCAAAAGAGGGCTGAACCTCAGGGTAAGCGGCTTGCCCAGTGGGATAAGACGGTTGCCCACCATCATAGAGCTGTCTAGGCACCACAGGATTAGTTTGGGGGACGATTTGTCCTGGAATAGGCTGAAGATTGCTGGGAAAAGACGGTCTGACAGTAGGCGGCGCAGTTTGTAAGCTAGGGGGCAAGGTGTATCCAGTCGTGCCTGGAGAAGGGGAGAGCTGAGGCACAAACTGGGGGTTGGGCAATCCCAGGGGCGATGATTCTGGGGATCCTAAGGCATTTTTCTCTAGGGAGCCTGCCATAAATCTTGAGGCTTCACTCGGTGCTGCCCAAGGTTGAGCCAGGGAACGGATAGAAGGAAGAGAGGATGGAGTTTCGGTAGAGGAATATCGATTGAGAGCGGACTGAAGGGGATTGAGAGCAGCGGTGTCATTAGGAGAGGCAAGGCGACTGCGGACGACATCGCTAGAAGGGGAGCCAGAAAGTCCTATCAGGGGGGAACCTGGGGAATAGAGATTAGGAACTTGGCTTTCTGGAGGACGATCGCGCTGTTTCTCAGAAGCAGAGGGAGTTGTGAGAAAGGAAGAGGGCGATCGCCCAGCTTTATCTTTTTGGGCAGGGGTAGAAGATCGACCCAGCAGAAATTCTTGAAGGAGGGGAGCTCTGGAACTATCACTTCTAGAAGATTGGGAAGTTGAACGAGTCTGGAGGGTAGCCCTAGACTGAAGGGGAGCCGTAGAAATGTCGGGAAGGGTCTCAAAAAGCTCACTATTGCTAGCGGGCATGTTTTGGGTCGGCAGATTGCCTAAAGGGTTTTGGTTCGGCGGATAGGCGGCGGCATCGGGGTCGTTGCTGCCTGTATATTGCTGGGGGTTTGCCAAATACTCTCTGACCCAAAAGATTGATAAAATCAACCCAGAAGCGGTAACCCAGACCAGAGGACGCTTCAAGATCTTCAGTCGGGCTTTAAGATAACGAATGGAAGCGGGGGTCTGCTTGAAAGTCGGCATCTTTGATCCCTCCGGTTCTGCGGGTGTTTACACAAGTTTAACGAACGAACATCATTAGATCCGATCGGGCTATCGAGACGAACGAACCAAAAGCAACCCAGCGGTGATGAGACCGAATAGATTAGGGAGCCACCCGCCTAAAACGGGAGAAATGTAGCCAAGCTGGGCGATCGACCCAAAAACAATTGTCAACAAATAGTACCCAAAGATAATCCCTAAGCTAATGGCAAACCCTGTGGCGCGCCCTGCCCGTTCTAGGTGAGAACCCAAAGCAGCGCCTACCAACCCAAAGGCAATACAAACGAACGGGAGGGCGTACTTTTGTTGGATTCGCACTTGCAGCTTGCGAATTTGGTCATCGCTGCCACCTTGTTTAAGAAGATCTAAGTACCCTGAGGCTTCCGCAATGTTCATCTCATCATAGTTTCGTTTGCGGGTGGCAAGGTCGAGAGGAGCGCGGGGTAGCTTGAGCTGTTGGTTTTCAAAAGTGACGATATTGCGGAAAGCGCCGTCTGTTGAAACGATATAAATTGTGCCATCAGAGAAATCCCAAAGGCTCTGCTGGCTATTCCACTGAGCAGATTTGGCGCTGACAATTTGCTCTAAGCCTTCTTGAGAAAAATCGAGAATGGTGAGTCCTTGCATTCGTTCGCCATCAAACTTCTTGGCATAGAACAGTCGAGACAGAGCTTGTTCACTCTCACCATCTGGAAGCATAATTTTTTTATATTCTTCGTAGCGAATATTGCGTTCGCTGAAGGGTGGGTTGTCTTCTTGCAGCGCCTCCGCCAGGGTGATGGCAGATTGATAGTTGGCTGCTGGGACGATGAGTTCGTTGAAGGCGAAGGTGAGCCCGGTGATGAGACAGCAAATGCCTAAGGCGGGCAGAACCATGCGATAAACGCTAACGCCGCAAGCTTTGAGGGCGGTGAGTTCGCTATCACTGGAGAGGCGGCTGTAGGTCATGAGGGTTGCCAGCAGGGTTGCCATGGGGAAGGAGTAGGCAACGAACTGGGGAAACCGCAGGAAGAAAATTTTGGCGGCGATCGCAAAGGACAGCCCCGACTCAGTAATTTTACGAATCAAATCAAACAACGCATCAACCGAAACGCCTAGCGACGAAAACACGCCAACCCCAAATAAAAATGGCAGAATAAGCTCGATCGCCAAATACCGATCCATCACTGAAAACTTTAAAGAATTTCTCAAGGATTGAAACGGGGAGGGATGGCGGGGAGAATTGCGTTTGAAAGAGCTGATAGCCATATCGAGGAATCAAAATGAAACGTCGCTAGAGTTGAAAGCCATCGCCTAAATAGTATTGGCGCACCAGGGGATTGGCATAAAGCTCCTCACTGCTTCCGGATGCCAGGATTTGTCCATCGCGCATGATGTAGCCGCGATCGGTAATTTCCAGGGTTTCGCGAACGTTGTGGTCTGTAATCAGAATACCCATTTGGCGATCGCGCAACCGTCCAATGATGTCCTGAATTTCGGTAACGGCGATCGGGTCAATTCCAGCAAAGGGTTCATCTAAAAACAAGAACTTAGGACCGTCTACTCCAGCAGCCAGGGCTCTCGCAATCTCAGTTCGCCGCCGTTCCCCGCCCGATACGCGAATTCCTAGGGTAGAAGCCACTCTTTCTAGCCGAAACTCTTTAAGGAGATAGTGCAACCGATCTTGACACTCATCAGCAGGCACTTGGGTTTGTTGAAGAACCAGCAGAATATTGTCTTTAACGGTTAAATGTCTAAAAATGCTCGGTTCTTGAGCAAGATAGCCAATTCCCAGCCGTGCTCGCTCAAAAATGGGCATTGCTGTGATATCGCGATCGTTCAGCCAAACCTTTCCTTGATCCGGCTTTTCTAAGCCGGTAGCAATGTAAAACGTAGAAGTTTTACCGGCTCCGTTGGGTCCTAGCAACCCAACGACCTCTCCCATTGCCACAGAAAGATGAACGCGATTGACAACGACGCGCTTGCCATAGGATTTGTGGATGTTCTCCAGTACAATTTTCAAGGAATTGCTCAAGGGTACGTGAGTCCTAGCATAGGCTGGTATCGATTTTACCAGAGGGTAGCGTGATCTATGGGGTTTAAGGGTTTGGCGGACTAAAGGGAGTTTTAAATTCTGGCTTGGGGTTGAAGGTAGGCTGCCCCGTCGGAGCGGTTCCTGTTGGAGCCGGGTCTTGAATGATGTAGATCGATTGAACTTGCTGACCATCAGCGGGCAAGGCTACGAAACGTCCCTCGTTCACAAGATAGGTAATGGTTTCACCTCGCAGGCTGTTACCCGCTTGTAAAACGTAAACGTTGCCACTCAGAACAATGCGTCCTTCGCGGCTGTAATACTGTGCCTGAACAGAGGTGGCTTGAATTTGGCGAGCCGGATAGTTAATTTGAACATTGCCCCGAGCGGTAATGACCCCAGTAATGGAGTTGGCTTCTGTCGTATCGGCATCTAGGCGGAGCCGCTGAGCATCGGTGGGGGCAGGGGGCGGCGGCAGGTGCCTGGGCAAGAGCGGAGGGAGTTGGGGAACTTGGGATTGCCCCAACCAGCGCCAGGAGCAAGCCGATCGCCAGTCCAAGCTGACGCAGTGGGGGGTTGGGGGGAAGGTGAGCAGGCAGCATAATCAGGGCTTGGGTAAGGAAGGGGTCTAGAATTTGGTAGATGAACTTGGTGAAGGCAAAATTTTATACCAGATTAGGCGATCGGCAACTCTTCAACGAGGGAGGGATGATGCGATCGTGTACGAGGTGGACATCGTTCAGCCCCGCCCCTCTTGCCTATATAAGACGGTGCTAGACAGAAATGAGTTGCTGATTTCATTAACTTTACTCGAACTTTATGGTTCTATCGTGGCATGGCAGCTAGATTCGTGTCCACTGAGGGGAACGCCCTTAGGGCGGAGGAGCGATCGCCAGAGTAATGGTCGGCAGAGTTATGGTCGGCAGATGAGTGGCTAGAAAATCGGGGGCGATCGGTGCTCCTCCAACCTGTTGCGCCTGCTGAAGCTGGGTCAACAGCTCTGCGCTTTGAATCACTAAAGCCGTAACATCAATTTCCGCATAAATCGGCTGATAGCGCCGCAATCGATTCAAACCTTCTCCTAGCAAAATAGTAGCTCCTCGCAAATTAGCATTGCCCAAGTGATAAAGCGCTACCGCGATTTGGAGAATGCCCTGATAGAAGGTTCGCTGGGGTTCCCGTGCCTCCATCCAAATTGCCTCTAAGGTATCGTGACATGCATAAAACTCTTGCTGATTGAACTGCTCTATGCCGTCCCAGAAGGCAGGTTCTAGTGATTCGCTAGCTTCTTCGCTCATAGGATTGCCTCAGGAATCTTTTTCAATCCTGACATTTTGCCTAACATTTTCCGATATTTCCTCTATCAAAAAACCATTGAGTCTTCTCGATTCGCACTAGGATTCCGGCATCATGAAGGCAACCAGGTTATAATTCTTGCGGAGCGTACATTAATTTTTCATATGAGTAATCCGTTAGTTCATGCATTTTTCATAGGTCGGGCGATCGCTGAAGCCGTCAGCGAACAGGTTGAAAGTAATGTGACTAACGCCTTGAGTGAACTGGGCAAGTTTGATGCCGAGCAGCGAGAGCGGCTACGATTATTCACCGAAGAAGTCATGGCACGAGCGCAACGAGCCGAAGAAATGTCCACGCAAGGGCGGACAGGCGGCAGTTCAGCAGGAACGCAAGGCAGTCGTGATTTACAAGCTACAATAGATGACTTGCGAGCTGAAACTGCCCAGCTTCGCGCCGAGCTGCAGCGATATCGCAGTAGTCTCTAGAGCCTTTACCGATTGATATTGTTAGCGTTGCATCGTTAACTCCTCGACTTTAATTAAGCTGTTTTTAAAGTTTCTAGAAAAGTGCCTGTTCTTCCCGATGACCTTACTTCTCCATCTGAGTCCGGCGCAGATCTTCTGTCGATCGCAGAGCAGCCGCCTGTCTTCTCTAGGTTAGACGACTCGCAGGATAGCCCCTCTGATCTGCCGAAGCGCTTGCGTCCCCAAGCTTACAACCCAAAGGCTTATCGTTGGAACCGAGAGCGATACTCTCAAAAACGACGGTTTGTAGACATTTGGTCGTTTGTGTTCAAGCTCTTGGCGGCGCAATGGTCGTACAACAAGTCTTGGGCTTACCCGGCAGGCAAAACTCCCGAAAATCAGGCGAAACGACGACGGGCGATCGCCATCTGGATTCGAGAAACATTCTTAGACCTAGGTCCAACTTTCATTAAGGTTGGACAGCTATTCTCCACGCGCGCCGATCTGTTTCCAGCCGAATATGTCGAGGAGCTATCGAAGTTACAAGACAAAGTGCCTGCCTTCAGCTACGAGCAGGTTGAAGCCATAATTTTTCATGATTTTGGTCGAACCATTCCTGAGCTTTACCAAAGTTTTGACCCCATTCCCCTAGCCGCTGCCAGTCTGGGTCAAGTCCATCGGGCTCAGCTTCCCTCTGGGGAAGAAGTTGTCGTCAAAGTGCAGCGCCCTGGTCTAAAAAAACTCTTTACGATTGACCTGTCCATTCTCAAAGGCATCACCCAATATTTTCACAAACATCCTAAATGGGGACGAGGGCGCGATTGGCTAGGAATTTATGCCGAGTGCTGCAAAATCCTTTGGGAAGAAATTGAGTACCTTCAAGAAGGACGCAACGCCGATACGTTTCGGCGCAACTTTCGGCAAGAGACTTGGGTCAAGGTGCCTCGGGTTTACTGGCGCTATAGTTCTCCTAGGGTGTTGACGTTAGAATATTTGCCCGGAATTAAGATTAGCCATTATGAGGCGCTTGAAGCAGCCGGGCTAGATCGAAAGATTTTGGCACAGTTGGGGGCTAAGGCTTATCTCCATCAGCTTCTCAACGATGGGTTTTTCCATGCTGATCCGCACCCTGGAAACTTGGCAGTCAGCCCTGAGGGAACGCTAATTTTTTACGACTTTGGCATGATGGGTCGCATTCAGCTAGTGACCCGTGAGAAATTATTAAAAACCTTCTTCGGGATTGCTCAGAAAGATGCGACTCAGGTGGTGAATTCTTTAATCGACTTAGGGGCGCTGACCCCAACCGACGATATGGGAGCGGTGAGGCGATCGATTCAATACATGCTGGATCATTTTATGGATCAGCCGTTTGAAAACCAGTCGGTGAGCGCCATTAGTGATGACCTGTATGAAATTGCTTATGATCAACCCTTTCGGTTTCCAGCAACGTTTACCTTTGTGATGCGCGCCTTCTCAACCCTAGAGGGAGTGGGGAAGGGTCTTGACCCAGATTTTAACTTTATGGAGGTTGCAAAGCCTTTTGCAATGCAAGTTATGTCTAATGGAACAGGTGGAAGCCCCAATGGGTTATCGGATGGAATTTTGGGTGAGTTGGGTCGGCAAGCGGCTCAGGTCAGCACTACGGCGCTAGGGTTGCCCCGCCGGATTGAGGATACGCTAGAAAAGTTAGAGCAGGGCGATATTCGGGTGCGAGTGCGGTCTACTGAAACCGATCGCGTTTTGCGCCGTCTGAGTAACGTTAATCTGGGGACAAATTACACGTTGTTGATGGGGACATTCACCTTATCGGCTACGATTTTATTAGTGCATCAGTATATCTGGCTGGCTATACTGGCTGCTGTAGCGGCAGCAATATCGCTAATCGCCCTCGTTCGCTTGTTGATACGTCTCGATCGAGCTGAGCGGATGTCATGATTCATCCAGCTTATAGATACTAGCAGTCATATCATGAAAAGCCTTTTCACAGGTTTGAGCGATCCAGGACTTGTCCGCACCGTTAACCAAGATGATTATCATCTAGACGACCCTGGGGGACGCTTCTTTATTGTCGCTGATGGCATGGGGGGACATGCGGGGGGGCAGGAAGCCAGCCGCATTGCGACCCAAGAAATTCAGAACTACTTGAACTGTCATTGGCAGTCTTCTGAGTCTTCTGAGTCTTTGCTAGAAAACGCTTTTTTAAAAGCAAATCAAGCGATTTTGCAGGATCAGGCCAATCATCCTGAGCGAGCGGATATGGGCACTACAGCGGTGGCGGTCATTTTGAGGGACAAACAGCCCTTTTGTGCTCATATGGGGATTCTCGGCTGTATCGGCTACGCGGGGCAAAGCTGAACCAAATTACTGAAGACCACACTTGGGTGGCACGGGCGATGAAACTGGGAGATATCAATTCTGACCAGGCGCGGGTTCACCCTTGGCGACATGTCTTGTCGAAGTGTCTGGGGCGAGAAGATTTACGTCAAATTGATGTCCAACCTTTTGATTTGCAATCTAGCGATCGCCTGCTGCTCTGTAGCGATGGTTTAACGGAAGAGTTGCCCGACCACCTAATTGCTAGCCATCTTAAGACGATTCGGGCAGGCGATCGGGCGGCGGCGGCTCTGGTTGAGGCTGCCAAAGAAAACGGCGGGAGAGACAACATTACAGTCGTGATTGTGGCATTTGAGGATGAAGCCAACGACACCCCGGGAAACTTAGGGCAATAGCTAAAATTTAAGGGTTCTCGCTTACCTCTTCTCAGCGATGAGGTAAGCTAGTGCTGAAGCGCGTCTGTCTAACCGTTTGAATATGCGATCGCCATCCTCAATTCCCCTTCTCAGACGTTCTCGACCTCATTCTAGAATTCGCCCTGTGCGTTTCTTGCTCAAGTGGACGTTAGTGCTAGTTCTGCTGGGCGTTGCCTACCAGTGGTTGGCGGGTGCTTTTCTACAGCCTCAAGCCGTTTTAGTCTTGGGTGGGGCTTTAGAACGAGAAGTTTTTGCCGCAGAGTTTGCCAAAGAACATCCGACCTTGCCAATTTGGGTTTCTTCAGGCAGCAACCCCGAATACTCTGAATGGGTGTTTTCTGAGGCAGGCATTGCTGCCGATCGCCTCCATTTGGACTATCGAGCCGTCGATACGGTCACCAATTTCACGACTTTAGTTAAAGAATTTAAGGCTCAAGGCATCACTAGCATTTATCTCATTACCTCCGACTACCACATGCGGCGCGCGTCGGTCATTGGCGAAATTGTCTTAGGGAGTCAAGGCATTGATTTTAAGCCTGTGGCAGTCGGATCAAAGCGATCGCCCGAATCTCTCAATAAAGCCATTCGAGACGGTGCTAGGGCAGTCCTTTGGGTGGCAACTGGGCAAACAGGAGATAGCTTGGCTCATTTGCTAAACAGAGAGCCAAACTAAAGGCTACAGGCTAGATTGGAGACTTAAGATTCAACGTGCCAAACCAGTCTTGTCTAACCTGTGGAAGCGTCTTCTCATCCCGAATTTGTTACTGCTGCCACCCAGGATGATCTGCTGGATGAGATGAGTTTGCAAACGGTGCTAGACATGTTGGCGGTTATGGTTACAGCCGAAGAGTTATCTCAACTAGAAAGCCTGACTCCTGAACAGAAGCGGCAAGTCTGGTTCTCTACACCCGAAGACGTAAAGCTGAGATTAAAGCGGATTAAAGCTTTAGCCCAAGCTGAATCTCCTCCTCCAGAACGGTCTATAGAAGAGCTAGCAGAATTAAAGGAATCAGAAAAATCAGAAGAGCCAGACAAGCTAGGGGAATTAGAGAAATTAGCAGACTTAGCAGACTCAGAAGACTCAGAAGACTCAGAGGAACTGGACGAGCTGAATGAAATGGGAGCGATCGCTGATGCGGACTCTGAAAGCATCAACCTTACTAATCTGCCGCTCTTTCAAAGTTCCTACGGTTCAGATCTATCTTTAGTTTCCCAAACTATTGCCCAAACCGTTCAAGTTGGAGATTCTGTAGTTCTTAAAGCTGAACCTCGATTGACGGCTGCTGAACTGGTTGCCGTCTGGAGGATCGTTGCGATTCAGGGAGAACAAGCCCGAGTTGAAGCGAAAGGTTTAGGAAACCGACAATATCCGATGAGTTGGATGGTTAGTTATCCCTTAGATGAACCGGAATTTTAGGCTTCGGTTAGAAAAAGGTGCGGAACGGCGGCGTTAACCAGAGGAAGCAGGGAACCCGCTTGTTCCTGTCCGTTCATTGCTAGGTCGCTATGGCAAAGATAAACTCGTTCTCCTGCCCGAGAGAGCAAATCAAGGACTTGTCGCTGGAGGCGTTTTTGGTTGGCTTCTAGTGTATCTGCTGCTGTCCAAGGGCGATCGGCTCGATCGCGGAGGAAGAGCGGTGCGCCAAATAGTCCACTGCCTCCTGTGAGCCATAGCGCCGACCCGGCATCGAGCCAGAATTGCCGACGGTGGAAGCAGCGATCGCTGCGATACTGATAAATCGTTGCCAATGTGACTGCCTGGCTCGCTTTTCCTAAAGGACGAACAGGATAGGGATCAGCGGTGATCGTCCCGTTCTTCAAAAGTTGAATAAAGCTTTGCACCGTATCCGAGATAGGAACCTCCAAAGCCCCTGATTGCCGTAACCGACTGGCAATTTCCCAATAATGTTGAGCCGTTTCCATAAGCTCTCGGAGAGCGGCAATTTGGTCGTAGGGCAAGTGGCTGCCCCCATAAAGGAAACGCTGAATGGCGCGATCGAGCAAGACAACCGGGCTAGGAATCAACCGCTGTTGCTGTTGCTCTTTCTGGGTTTCGACCCATTGTAAAATCTCGCTGTAGGCATGAGCTGCCTGGTAACCTAGCCGATCCCACCGATCGAAGGTGGTGGCAGGACGGAGGTGAGGATTTTCTAAGTCAGGGACAAAACAGTAGTCGGTCAGAAGTCCGGCACGAACCAAATCTATCTGTTTAGCTGCGCCTTCTGAGCCGGGTAGCTGACTGAGAAGCACGAGCATTTCGGCGATCGTATCTCGGTTTAGCAATCGCCCCAAGCCTGGATAAATCAGTGCGAGTAGGGTCAACAGCGATCGAATCAGCGCTGAACTTGCCAGCGGATGTTGGTCATGAAGAGAGTTAGCCGGAATGCCTTTACTGTTTAAAATTTCGCGGAGCGTGTAACGAGCGATCGCATCTAAGCCGGGTCCAATGACGGCTACCTCTTGGGGCTGAACTTCCCCAGAATAAATATCACGAGCGATCGTCTCTGCAACTTGCCGCAGAAGTTGGGCTCTGGAGGTGGCTTGAATCGACTCAATCGCATCGGGCAGTTCGGGTAGCCATAAGGGTTCACGCATCCAAGCAACGATCGACTCTCCCCAAGTTGTCCCCAGGCTATCGGCAGGATCTGGGCTCAGGTTTTCGGTTTGTTGACAGCGCTGGGCTAAGCCTAGAAGAAAATGGGGATCTGCTCCTAAGCCGAGGCGAATTGCTCCCTGGGGATTGTAGGTAAACGCGATCGGGATACCGCGATCGAGAAAAAAACTCGAACAGGGAGCGGGCGATCGCCGGGTACTCATCCACATCATCCACCAATACTGCCCAATATCGTTGCTGAAGCTGCTGTTGATAAACAGGATGGGGCAACAAATAGCGCCAATATAGCTCGGTGATTACGCCATAGGTTAGCAAGCCCCGCTCTAAAAGCCAAGTTCGCCACTGTTCTAGCCCTGCGCCGATCGCTTCCCACAGTTCGGGAGCGCCCTCTTGCTCGGAAAAACCTGCCTTGAGTACAGCCGCAATTTCTTCGGGCGGAGTACCGCTAGCAGCAGCAAGTTGCAACAGATCTAACGTGCGACGAACCAGATAATAGTCACTCACCCCGGCTTGTTGCAGGTTGCCTTCGGAGAAAAGCGATCGCCACAGCCCAGTGGCCAATTCCTGCTCTGTTTCAGGACGCAAGCGCAGCGGAAACTGATCTTTGAGACCCAACTGCTGCACCATCAAAGGAAAGAAAAGAGTGACTTCATCTTGAAAAAAGCCAATCGGAGTTGCCGTGTCAAAGCGAAATTGTCCGGCGGCTGTGGTTATTCGGTCTGCCAAATCGAGGCGATTATCACCCGTTGCGGCAAAAAACAGAGCCTCTGCGGCTGGCGTTGTGTTCTTAGCCCAAGTAGAGAAGTGTTGAATAAGGCGCTGAGTCTTGCCGCTTCGAGCGGAACCTGTAATCCAAATAGAGTCTTGTAACACCGGGCTTCTTCAATGAATTTGTTATGATGCTACGTGGATTAGGAAAATTTTTGCTTGAAAAATTAATGTCTGTAACGATAATTTACGCTAGTCTTGTTACAAATTTATCATTAGCGGGTGAGGCGATCGTTTAATTTTATACTGAGTCATTACGCAGTTTGAATTTTGCTCTCCAACTTCAAACTATGGTCTTAGAAATAGACAAACTTTTAGCAATCCAGCTTCAGCAACTTCCGCTACCCTTCCGCTTCAGCCATGAGAAATTCTTTTTGGGGTTCCATTCAAAATTACTTCAGCGATGCAAATCAATGGCTTCTTAAAACACCGAGAAGATCGTTAGATGAAGCCTATGAAGCTGCTCAAAAGATTAGAGAAATCGAAAATGCTAACTTTGGTGGAAATAGAATTTCTACTGACTATGGTAACTATGGCGCTAGTGCTCAAAACTATTTTCAAGGAGAGCTGAGGAAGTACCTGGATATTATCAAGATTCGGTTAGCAGAGTTCAAGCTGAGCAGCTCGGTGGTGAGACTTTCTAATCAGAAAATTACAGAGATTGAAGTGGATGAAAATTCTAGTAGCCTCAGTAATATTAATATTATTGATCAGCCCGCTTTGATTCTCAAAAAACTCAAGTTCATTGATGAAACGCTAGATCAATATCAAAACAGGGAGTCTAGCAAGCCGTCGATCGTGATTTTACCCGGCTCTCCTCATACTCGGCTCAACACCTCAGGTAAACGGATTAAAGGAATGGCTGACGACTTTGAGAAAACATCGTCTGAAGCAAAGTCAATGTCTGGTAAAAGCGGTGTTCTACCTCGGTCAATTTTGAATACTGTGGACAGGATTAAGCAAGAGTTAAACCCCGATTCGGAAGAAGAAGTGGTGCGAGATTTCCGGCGATCGAAAGCTCGAACTTTTACAGCCGTGCGATTTATTTTAATCTTAGTCATTGTGCCGTTGCTAATGCAACAGATGTCTAAGAATTTTGTGATTGGACCTATTGTCGATCGCTACCGAATTGGCAATGAGAAGGTTGATATTTTTATTAATTCAGAGTTAGAAGAAGAGGCGCTAAGCGAACTTCAGAGATTTGAACAACGCCTGCGGTTTGAAATGTTAATTGGTAGAAGCGAACCCAAAAATGCTGAAGAGATTGCAGAGCAGATCGAAGAAAAAGCAGTAGAAATTGAAGAAGAGTTTCAGCAGGCTAGTTCTGATGCTGTCAAGAATGTTTTTGCCGATCTGACTGCCTTAATTGCTTTTGCAATTGTCATTATGACCAGCAGGCGAGAGATTGAAGTGGTTAAAAGCTTTATCGATCAGCTAGTTTATGGATTAAGTGATAGTGCTAAGGCATTTTTCATCATTCTATTAACTGATATGTTTGTGGGGTTTCACTCGCCTCACGGTTGGGAGGTAATTTTAGAAAGTTTGTCTAAGCACTTTGGTTTGCCTGCCGATCGCAATTTTATCTTCTTATTTATTGCCACCTTTCCAGTTATTTTAGACACAATTTTCAAGTACTGGATTTTCGATATCTCAATCGAGCGTCGCCTTCCTCTGTGGCAACTTATAGAAACATGAATGAGTAGAAATGTTCCTCTGAACAGTTTGGGCTAGGGAAGGGTAAAATTCTTCTACCTTCATGATCCTTCCATGCAACTGTTCTTCAATTTTCCTCGAAGCTCTTGGCAGTCTCAATGTCTGCGTCCTTTACTCATTGGCGTAGCGGCGCTTTTCATGCTGTCGAGTTGCTCAGTGCTTCCAAAAGACCCTAGGATCAGCCAAAGCGCCGATAATCCTAACGCTTTGCTGGGTCTGCCGAGCAGCGCGACGAGCTTTAATGCCAACGATTATCTGATTAGCCGACCTCAATATGTCCTGTCTTACAACCGCAGTAAGGCAATTCCCAATTGGGCGAGTTGGCAACTCAATCAAACTTGGTTAGGGAGCCGTCCCCGAATTCCATTTGAGCCTGATCAGACGTTGCCGAGTAGCTGGGAAAAGGTGTCTCCTAACGACTATACGGGCAGTGGATTTGACCGAGGGCATGTGGTTCCGGCTGCCGATCGCAACAAAACGGCGGATGACAGCAGAGCCGTGTTTTTAATGACGAATATTTTTCCTCAAGCCCCCGACAATAACCAAGGACCGTGGGCACAGCTAGAAAGCTATTGCCGGGATTTGGTGGCTCAGGGCAAGGAGCTTTATATTGTGGCAGGGGGCGCCGGAGAGGGGGGAACAGGGGAAAAAGGAACAAAGGGGACGATCGCCCAAGGTCAGGTTTCAGTGCCTGCCTTTACGTGGAAAGTTGTCGTCGTGTCCGATCGCCCGGGTTCTGGGCAGGCTGGGATTACCAAGCAAACCCGAGTCATTGCGGTCATTCTGCCGAACAAACAGGGTATTAACTCTGTCAACTGGCGCGAATACCGAACCTCGGTAAACCAGGTTGAAGAACTAACAGGGTATGATTTGTTGTCGAATATTCCAGAGCTGATTCAAGAGGCGATCGAAGCTAAAACTGACGCGATGCCCGTTCAGCCGCCCCTTAAGATTCCTACTAAAGCGCCCATCAAAACCCCTGTTAAGCAACCGGTTGGCAAACCGAACTAAAAGGGGCATCCCAGTTTTGCGCCCTCACCCTTGCCTCGACAGAGTTGTGCGCTCCCTATTGACAGAATCCCATGGCAGGGATGGAGGGTGAGGGCGGCTCGGAGATCTGCAAAAGTAGGATGAACTCCACTAAAATCTCAAGCGATGACGATAATTCGCCACCGATTCTACAATGCCAAGGGCAATAAAATTAGTTAGCAACGACGATCGCCCATAGCTGAGCCAGGGTAACGGAATCCCCGTCACGGGAGCCAACCCAATCGTCATGCCAATGTTAATCAAGACTTGAAAAACGATCATCGACAACACGCCGATCGCCAGCAACGAGCCAAAATTATCCTTAGCATTCTGAGCAATAATCACCAACCTCAGACTAATCAGCCAAAAGCAAATTAGAACGGCTACACAGCCAACAAACCCTAATTCTTCGCCAATTGCTGAAAAAATAAAATCGGTTTGTTGCTCAGGAATAAAGTTGAGTTGGGTTTGGGTGCCCTGGTTGAGCCCGCGTCCAAAAAATTGCCCTGCGCCGATGGCAATGCGCGATTGAATGAGGTGATATCCGCCCCCTAAGGGATCTTTATCAGGATCTAGAAACAGAGAAAGGCGATCGCGCTGGTATGCCTTCAAAACATGAGACCACACGAAGTTTCCTAACCCACCCGCCACCAAGTTAACGCCAGCAAACCCGAATGCCCCATAGCGTTGCCAGGGCAAAGTAAACCAAGCAATCAGCACGACTACGGCAATCCAGATAAACCAGCCGGGCAGAAAAACACCAAACAGAATAGCAGACACAATGGGCGAGACCAACAGCAGCAACCAGCCCGGATTAGCATTAGCCCAATACAGCATTCCTAACGTAATGGCGATAAAAACCAGGGAAGTTCCCAGGTCGGGCTGAAGCATAATAATCACCCAAGAGAAACCCGTAATGACCAAAGTTTTGATCACCATGGGAATTCTAGAAGCTCCGCGTTCCTGTAAGGCTGCGGCTAGGGTGATAATCAGCGCAATTTTGGCAAATTCTGACGGCTGAAACCCAAAATTACCCAGATACAGCCAACTTTTCGCCCCGTTTACCTCTGTTCCTAAAAATGGAACGACCAACAGGACAAGGTTCATCACGCCATAGGTAATCCAATGCCATTGCAGCAGATTTTCGTAGCGCCACCGCGCCAACACCAAAGTCAGCATAAGGCCGATGCCGCCCCCCAAGAGCTGTTGCCACCACTCGCCCATCTCCTTGTGTAGCTCGGTGCTGCGAATGGCAATGCCGCCCAGAATAGTGAGGGCGATCGCCACGCCTAGAAGCATCCAGTCGATTTCTAGCCAAGGTTGAGTCACAGCTTTCCAATTAAGCCGAGGGAGCGATTTACGCAGCATAAGAGAAGATTAAAAAGGGCAAAATGACGGAAACGGAAGGAGTCGTCTAAATATTTAATCAATTAAGATTTAGCCAATGAAGAATTAACCCCTCAAGAATCTAGGAAAGAGCCGCGATCGAGACCTTTGCCGCAATTTGCTCAGCGATCGCCACTAAAGCTTTAGCCGAAGCTGAATGAGGAGCATCCACCACAATGGGAATGCCGCGATCGCCGCCTTGCCGCAGTGCCATTTCTAAAGGAATGCAGCCTAATAAAGGCAACCCTAGCTCCTGAGAGGTTTTCTCGCCCCCCCCCGAACCAAAAATATCGTACTGGCGATCGGGCAGGTCAGGCGGGATGAAATAGCTCATGTTTTCAACAATTCCTAAAATAGGCACCTGTAACTGTTGAAACATTCGCAGACCTCGACGAGCATCCATCAGAGCCACCGTTTGAGGTGTAGTGACAATCACCGCTCCCGCCATCGGAACTGCCTGCGCCAAAGTCAACTGGGCATCGCCCGTCCCCGGAGGCATGTCTACAATTAAATAGTCCAAATCGCCCCACTGCACCTGATAGAGAAATTGGCGAATAATGCCATTGAGCATCGGTCCGCGCCACATGACAGGCTGGTCAGGGTCAATTAAAAAGCCCATCGACACCAGCTTAACTCCATGATTAAACGCAGGCTCCAAAACATCACCCTGTCCGCCAGATTGAACGATGACTTTAGCACTAGTTAAGCCCATCATGGTGGGCGCATTAGGTCCATAAATATCGGCATCAATCAGCCCCACCTTTGCACCCGCTTGAGCCAAAGCAACGGCAACATTAACCGCAACCGTACTTTTGCCCACGCCCCCTTTGCCACTGGTAATAGCCAGAATATTTCTAACCCCATCAATGCCAGTGCGATCGGGCAAAGCCTTCTGCTGCGGCGTTTCAGAAGTTACCTCCACCTCAATTTTTTCTACCCCCGGAAGCGTCCTAACAGCGCGTTCGCAATCTTCCACAATAAACTGACGCAACGGACAAGCAGGAGTCGTCAAAACCAGAGTAAAACTAACGTTTCCCCCCTCAACTTTGACATTGCGAATCATGTTCAGTTCTACTAAACTCTTGCGAAGCTCAGGATCTTCTACAGGACGCAAAACTTCTAAAATGGCACTAGGGCTGAGCATTTCAATCATAGTTCTCTCCTCCCTGGCAGACACAAACAGGGCAAGCTCGTAGTTTTTAACACTTCATTCTACCGCTACGCTAGAGCATTGCTGGCTAATAAATGTCCAAAGCTCAGCATTAAAACAAACCCTAGCAAGTCCGGACTAGCAGGGCGAATAAATTTAGAGCGATGCCCTGGGGGCAACACTCTTTCCTGCTCTACTGCATGAGCCAAGTCCTGCGCCACCCTAGCAGCATAAGGACGAATGACCGACCAGACCAGGGGTGATAGCCAGCCCTTCAGAGTCACTGAGTAGGAGACCTGGGTGCCACAAAGCGTCGATTCTATTCGGTAGGTGACTCGCTCCTCCAGCCCGGGAATCGCTAAAATCCTGACGCTCAGGAGCTCTCCAGGTTGTACCCGCTCCACAAAAATATGCATAGAGATGGGAAACAATCGTCCGACCGCCTGATAAATTAGCCCTGGCTTAGGAATTAACCCATAGGGCACGTTGGTCTTAGTGAGCAGGGGATGCCAGGATACATCCGCCAAATCTACGACTTTCCGCCACAGGTCTTCCACAGAAGCAGAACTTAAAACTTCGTAAGTTTCTACCAAAGGATGAAACCGACTTGTCTTCCGACGAATCATATCTCGATGAACGAATCTAGACCAAAAGTCCAGCATCGCAATTTTCTCCAGCAAGTATCACAACAGGCAAACTCGTAGATAAACATCAGCAGCCGACTTCTTGGTGCAGCTTTTTTAGATGGCAGTTCTATCTCACCCCTTCTCGGATCTTACATCGTTGTCAGAATAGATGACTAAGCCGAACAGTCCAAAGCCTCTGATACCGCTGAAGCCTCTGATGCCGCTGAAGACAACTTGAGGGAGCCACTCTCAGCAATTTTCTAGAGCCTCTCAGCTTTTCTAAATGCTCTTTTTTTTCTTAAGTCAGGCGACGCTGATACACTAATATTTATTCTGCTTTTTGGTTCTTCCCTTTGCCCTATCTTTTCAACTCCGTTGATATGAACTCTTGATACGAACTAACGAGAAGGCTCACCAGTTTAAGGCGATCGATTGAAAGCAATAATTTTTCAGCCTGGACGCACCATACATAGACCTGGCTTTTACCCTTTCTAGAGAACACTCTTCAGTTATGCCCCCACTTGTTGCTAACTATTACCTAACTTACCGATGCAATGCTCGTTGTCATTTCTGTGATATCTGGGCGCTTGATCCTAAAAAAGAGGCTAGCTTTGAAACTATTGTGCATAACATGCATGACTTAAAGCGCTTGGGCGTGAAGTATATTGACTTCACGGGGGGTGAGCCGCTACTGCGGGCAGATGCCGATAGAATCTACGCAAAAGCGAAGGAAATGGGCTTCTACACCAGTATGACGACCAACACGATTCTGTATCCGAAGCGGGCAAAAGAATTTCAGGGATTAATTGATTTCCTGAACTTCTCTTTAGACGGAGCAGATGCGGAAACCCATGACCAGTCCCGTGGCACTAAAATTTTCGAGACCCTAGTTGAGTCTGTAAAGTTGGCGCTCTCGCTAGGCGAATATCCGGTTCTGAATCATACGGTGACGGCTCAGAACTATGAACGATTGGGTGAAATTGCCAAGTTTGCCAATGATTTGGGGGTGCGGGTGTGGCTAAATCCAGCGTTTACGGCATATAGCAATTACAACAATAAAAAGAACCCGACCCCTGAAATTGCGGCGGCGATCGAGACGGCAGCGAAGAGATATCGTAATCTTGGCTACAATAAGGCGGCGCTAGCGTTTATTGAGGCGGGGGGCAACGATACGCAAAATCCTCGCTGCAAGGCGGTGGATGCGGTGATTGCGATTTCGCCTAACGATGAGTTGCTGTTGCCTTGCTACCACTTTGCTCAGACCGGTCTTGCTATTGAGGGAAATCTGTATGAGATGTACCGCAAGTCGGAAGTTGTAGAAGAATATCGCCGATCGCAAGGCACATTGGCGGTGTGTGAAGGCTGTACGGTTTGGTGTTACCTTATCCCCAGTTTCTTCAAGGGTTTGGATAAATACTGGTTCCTTAATCAAATGACTTATGCCGGAGAATTCTTGGCGCGAAAACGATTCTTACAACGAGCCAGCGCCCCTCGAGCCAGCGCTGATCAACTCACTCCTGTCTGATTTAGTTTCTGATTTGGTAGAAGAAAACCCTTTTGAACGAGGTTTGGAGGGGCGCAGACGGAAAGCGGCGATCGCCCTCACTGCCATCTGGAGCAGCACCATTGCCCTCCATTTGTTGTCTTGGGGCTCTTGGCTGGTCTTAGGGCTAACTGCGGTGATGGGTGTTCATGCAGTGCGGGTCTTATTTGCCCGCCCCATTCCTGTGCCCGAACCCATGGTGCGCCAACATCCCGAAGATTATCCCTATGTTTCGATATTGGTGGCGGCAAAGAATGAGGAAGCCGTCATTGGTTCCTTGGTGGAAGACCTGTGTAACTTAGACTATCCCTCCGAACGCTACGATCTTTGGGTCGTGGATGACAACAGCAGCGATCGCACTCCTTTGGTGCTAGAGCGCCTTGCCGCAGAACATCCTCAGCTCAACATCATTCGCCGTTCTATCAATGCCATGGGCGGCAAATCTGGGGCGTTGAATCAGGTTTGGTCAGTGGCAAAGGGCGATATTATTGCCGTTTTTGATGCCGATGCTCAGGTTCCCAAGGATTTGCTGCGGCGGGTATTGCCCTTATTTGAGCGAGAGCAAGTGGGCGCGGTGCAGGTCCGCAAGGCGATCGCCAACGCACCCACGAATCTCTGGACGCGCGGGCAAGAAACAGAAATGGCGATCGACAGCTACTTTCAACAGCAGCGAATTGCCTTAGGCGGCATTGGGGAACTGCGGGGCAACGGCCAATTTGTCCGCCGCTCGGCATTAGCAGGCTTTGGCGGCTGGAACGAGCAAACTATTACCGATGATCTAGATCTCACCCTGCGGCTACATTTAGATCAATGGGATATTGATTTCTTGTTGCTACCAGCAGTGGGCGAAGAAGGCGTTACCCGCGCAGTTGGGCTATGGCACCAGCGCAGCCGATGGGCAGAGGGCGGCTATCAACGCTACTTAGACTATTGGCAATTAATTGCCCGAAATCGCATGGGTCGGCGCAAAACCGTCGATTTGTGCATGTTTTTGATGAGCCAGTACATGTTGCCAACCGCAGCCGTGCCAGACTTGATGATGGCGATCGCGCGCAGCAGTTCGCCCGTGCTGCTTCCGGTCACCAGTCTCATGATCATGCTGTCATTTATTGGCATGTTCACGGGGCTGCGGCGAATTGAAGCGGGGATGCAAGACACCCTGCCTAGACGAAGTGCTAGGGCGATCGCGGCAACGCTTTGGCAAACCCTAATGGGGCAAATTTATATGCTCCATTGGATTCCCATTATGGCAAGTACCACTGCCCGGATGGCAATTCGTCCCAAAACATTAAAGTGGGTGAAGACAGTTCATCACGGTGTAGAAGAAGAACTTGGGTTTGAATAAGACCAACCCTACTTGATGGGCATCAAAATCACCCGCCTAGAATCCTGATATCTACGGTTAACTCTTGAGCAAACGTTGAACTAAGCTGGCTGGAATGCCATCTTCAACCCCCTTAGGAGCCCCTTTGTGATGACCACCAGCTTGCCGCCATTACGGACTAATGATCAAGGGCTAATCCCCATTGTGATGCAGAAAGTGACCGATCGCTGTCATGTGATCTTGCCCGGATCTGCCAAGCCCACGAGTGCCATTACCTTTGACGATAATTTTTACATCTTCGTCAAGTTTTTCTCCTCCGATGCCATCGCTCGCCAAAAAGCAGACCTGATGGTCAGTCGGGGCAATCAAGTCGTTCTGACCAGAGTGCCTAAAGGGCTGGTTTTGTGGGCGCTCGAAGCCGACGCTGAACTTGTCAAGCGCGAAAGGATTTGATAAACCTTAAAGGAATCCACTCAGCTAAAGACACTGTGAGCAAACGCCTACCCGAAACTATTGCCTATATTCGGATTACGCGCCAGTCTTGGCAACAAGGCAAAATTGAGGGCGATGTGCAGGTCAGTGATTATGAATGGGAGTTTAAGTGGGAGTTTCGCAAAGGAGAACTATTGGTGGAACCTTCGCGCGGGCGGGCGCTCATTAAAGAACCCTTGAGCCGTTTTTTAGAGCGATGCGATTACCAGCTTGAACCCGGCGGCGATTATTGCTTTACGATTCGAGCCGAAATTTAGCGAGCCCTAGATTAAAACCCAAAATTTAGGCGGTAAAAGTTGGCGTTGCTGAATCACGGATGAATTTGCCCCCTAAATCCCCCATTCTGGGGGACTTCCAAACCTCAAAGTCCCCAGAATGGGGAACTTAGGGGGGCGATCAGAGCAACAGCATCTCAAGAATTCATACTTCCATTCAGCAACTGACTAATTTAGGCTGTAAGCCGTTCTAAG
>JAAUPA010000180.1 GCA_012034615.1 Leptolyngbyaceae cyanobacterium CSU_1_4
CAAGGTGTAAAGATTGCAGTTACACTGAGCCGTTGAGGGCTTTGACGGTTCTCTCACAATCGGATACGGTTGAGGGATTCATCTAAACTCACCACACTTCTGCACTCCTGTCAATGCGTAAGTCCTATAGTCCATAAAACTCAAACTTAAATGCTTCTCTTATCCTTTCACGATTTACAATCAGGATTTTTTTCCGCTAAATCATCTTCACTTAACGAGCCTAGCCACCTGTTTTTTGCTCTTTTACAAAATCAATAAGTTTTCTCTGCTTTTCTAAATCAGAGTGAAAGTAGTATCCATTCATTACTAAATCAAGTACGTGAAATATTGTTCGTTCTCCGAAATCACAGGTTAGGGCAGAGAATGGAGATACATAGTCAAAGTATTTTTCTCGATATTTATCTGGACTTTTGTCGCAATTTTCCTTATAGAATTTAAACTCGTTATGGATTGAATCCAAACGATTCAAGATTGGTTCATCTTGCCTAGCCAGTCTTCTTACCTTGCCTACAATTTTATTAAGGAATATATCCTCCTTATCCATAATGAAAGGGCGGAGGATCGTGAGCATTTCGATAAACTCTTCCCGTTCTGGAACTATGGCTTTTGTTGATTCATTGCCTAGACCCAATACCATCTTAGGTTTGCCATTTTTGAAGAATTTACACAATGAAAGCCTATTAGCTCGGTTAACATACCTCTGAAGCTTTTTCTTATCTTCTAAATCCAATTGTTCTTGCATTTTTCAAAATTAGGAGCTAGTAGCTGCGAGATATACGCCAGATTAACCTTACCTAATTAACCTTACCTACAAGTTAGGTTGATCAACTTGCAAGCATAGTATTCTTTGCTGCCCAGAGCATTCCCTTCAAGAGCAGCATTTCATTATAGAGAATCAGCAAAAGGACGGCTGCTGGCGTCGCTTACACTGACAGTGCAAATACCCTACGCATAATCAGTGTACGCATAATCAGTGTTTGTCCAGTTACCTGAAGGGAATGTAAAGCTTATGAGTCAGACCTCTGAAATGGATTGAAATGGATGATGATTTACGCCCTGAATATAACTTTTCCCTGTTGTAGCCCCTGGTCAAGGACGCAAACGATTGCCCCTCACTGGACAGTTAGATCCTGATGTGGCAACAATTTTTCCAGATTTTGGGTCGGTTAATGAAGGGTTGCGCCTGTTGATGAGACTGATTCAACACGCCCTGTCCCATCCAAATGCATAAGGATAGGAGACAGCGTTAGAGCGACTCAGGCTCTTGACCAGATACCACAGGCGCGATCGCATTCAACTGCAACTCTGGATGATCGCCTTCCACCTGCTGACAATTCCACTCGTTGCGAAACAGCAGTACAGGTCGTCCCCAGCTATCTTTCACCGTCGTGGTGTTGAACAAGCGCCCTGCTTTTTTCAGTGCCTCCCAACCGCCAACCACCCAACGGGCAACGCTGTAAGGTAGGGCTTCTAGCATGGTTTCGACCCCATACTCATTCTGTAAGCGAAACTGCACCACTTCAAATTGCAATTGTCCCACTGCCGCCAAAATGGGATCGCGCTTAGCCTCATCAGCAGAGTACATGATTTGCACCGCGCCTTCTTCTCGCAATTCATTTACGCCCTTGCGGAATTGTTTGAACTTGGACGGGTTAGGATTTTTGAGATAGGCAAATAGTTCAGGTGAAAAGCAGGGAATGCCCTCGTACTCCATTTTTTGCCCGTTAAAGATGGTATCACCAATGGCAAAAACGCCAGGGTTATTCAGACCAATTACGTCCCCAGGATAGGCTTCAATCACCGATTCCCGGTCTTGCCCAAATAGCTTTTGAGGATGGGAGAGGCGCACTGATTTACCTGTACGGGCATGACTAACCACCATGTCTCGTTCAAACTTGCCAGAACAAACCCGAATAAAGGCAATGCGATCGCGGTGTTTCGGATCCATATTGGCTTGCAGCTTGAACACAAACCCAGAGAAATCAGGATATTCGGGGGAAATTTCGCCCAGTGTGCTCCGGCGAGAACCTGGCTCTAGGGCATAGTCTAAAAACGAGTTGAGGAAAAGCTCTACGCCAAAGTTAGTCATGGCGCTGCCAAAAAACACAGGGGTCATTTTGCCCTGATGAATCAAGTCCAAATCAAACTCAGCGCAAGCACCCTCTAGCATTTCCAGGTCTTCTTTGAGCTTGTAGTAGAGATCTTGTTCCAAAAGATCTTCAATTCGAGGATCGCCTAAATCAACAATTGTTTCGGTGGCTTCGCGGCTACCGTGGGCGCTGCGCTCGAACAGGTGAATTTGGCGAGTCGTGCGATCGAACACTCCCTTAAAGCGATCGCCCATGCCAATCGGCCAATTAACCGCATAGGTCTTCAAGTCCAGCTCGCTCTCAATTTCGTCCATTAGCTCAAACGGATCACGTCCTGGGCGATCGAGCTTGTTGAAGAACGTAAAATAGGAATTCCCCGCATTCGGCAAACCTCAAATAGCTTGCGGGTTTGCGGCTCCAGACCCTTCGCAGCATCTTCCAACATCACCGCATTATCCGCAGCGGCAAGGGTGCGATAGGTGTCTTCACTAAAATCTTGGTGCCCCGGCGTATCGAGCAGATTAATCCAGTAGCCGTCATACTCAAATTGCAGCACTGTGGAGGTAATCGAAATTCCCCGCTGTTGCTCCATCGCCATCCAGTCAGACGTAACATGCCGTTGTGCTCGCCGCGCCTTGACTGCGCCTGCCTCATGAATGGCACCTCCATACAACAACAGCTTTTCGGTTAGCGTTGTTTTCCCGGCATCGGGGTGGGAGATGATGGCAAAATTGCGACGATGGGCGATCGCCTCAGCCAAGTTTGGGGATTCTGCGGTGGACATGTCTACGCCTATTCAGGGAATGCTCTTCATTATACGAAATGCGCTCCCGGCAAAGGTGCTTTTGGGGGATGAAAGAATTCAATCTACTAGAAAACAGGATGGTTCAATCGTTTCCAGAGCCATTGCCAAAAGCGATCGCCCTTCACCTTTAAGCGCATCCATCGGCTGAGGCTAGAATGCCTCAAGGGTTCAACCCTTGCAGCAGCTTCGCTTATGCCCATGACTGCATAGAGATGATAGTGTCCGGTTTTGCCAGGAATTTCTACGGCACTGTGCTGGCTCACCCCAATCTGATTTTGCAATTCCCGATAAACTGCTTCAGAGACTAACAGCGTTGTGCCCAAGGTCTTGTTCGCTGCCTCAATTCGACTCGCTAAATTAACCGCATCGCCGATCGCCGTCATTTTCTGGCTGCTGGCAGAAGCCCCCACCGAACCAATCACCACTTCTCCATAGTGAATGCCAATGCCAATCTTGAGCTGCTGTTGATACATCGCCTCTAAATACAGGTTAAACTTCTCCATGGCTTTGACCATGTCTAAAGCTGCTCGAACAGCGTGTTCTGCCGCTTTGAGCGAGTCATCGCAGCCAAAAAGCGCCATCAAACCATCGCCCATATAGTTATTGATCATGCCACCGTGGTTAACAATCACCTTCCCCATGCAATAGAAATAGCGATTGAGTACATAAATAACGTCGTAGGGCAGCAGCGCCTCAGAAAACGTCGTAAAGCCGCGCAAATCGGCAAATAAAATGGCAATTTGTTTCTCTTCTCCTAGGGCATGAGGCTTGATTCGCCCTTTAATTTGCTCGCCTATCACTTCTAGATCCTCGTGATCCAGGGTCAGCCTTCTGAGCTTAATGGTGCCGTTGCCGGTCACTCGCGTTTGGCAACCGAGGCGAATCCGATCATCTAGCCCGAGCTGTTTGGCGATCGCCTGTTCTGCATGATTGCGGGGCTGACAATCTTCTAAGCCCTCTAGCACCGAAACCCGACAAGTGGAACAGCGGGCATTGCCGCCACAAATTGAAATATGGGGAATACCTGCCGCCAAAGAACAATCGAGAATCGTGTCTAACTCGTCAGCGGGAACAGTTCGTTCATCGGGCAAGTAATAAAGACTAGGCATTTTCAGGAAAGGAAAGATTTTGCCCTTAGATTTCCCGCCTTCTGACCTTCGATCGCTGGACTGGCGATCGATCGGCTCTTACCTGCTTCTAAATATTTGCGGCTCTTCTGGAATCTTGGTGAAACCCGTAGGGCAGGCAAGATGCCTGCCCTACGGGAAATTAGTTTTTCCTGATCACCTAGAAGTCAGAAGAGCCCTATTTGCTTCTAAACATGACGAGTGGCGCGCCGGATAATCCAATAGCTAATAGACAGGGCAAAAATAGAAGCCGCCAAGGCAATCAGCTCGAAGCCAGTCGCTTTAGTAAAATCAAAAATAATAATTTTGCGAGCCACTGCCGTTAAAGAAGTAACCACGACCAATTCAAGTTGAACTACATGTTTTTTGAGATAAGCCGTAATATTTTCTAAGACTTCTAACGCAATCAAAACATTCAAGAACAACCCAAATATTTTAATTAGGGTGACACTAAAAAACTTATCGGGTTCGGCAAAGCTGTTGTTGAAAATAATTTCTTTGGTTAAAAATATACAAAGCTCAATGACTGTAGTGAGCAAAACTGCGACCATGGCGATCGACAGGATTTTAGAGACCCATGTCTCGACTTTTTTCAAAGCTACCAAAAAGTTCTCATCACTTCCAGCAGCTTTGATGAACGTAAAAAAGTTTTGAAAGAACCCCATAATTAATGTGATGAGTCAATCCGACATGACGGGTAATACTGCCATTAATAAAATACTCCCTAGTCAGAACCAAAGCCCATAGAATTTAACCTCAGAGAACCATCAGTTTTGAGTATGGCTGGTTGCAGCTTATGTCAAATTTGCATCTTTTAGTCAAGCAGAAAGCCTTAGAGTTGGGGTTCCATTTAGTTGGAATTGCAGACGTTGACCGCCCGATCGAAGACCCGCCATCCCATCCCACAGATCCGCAAGAACAGCGCGATCGCCCCCCTCATTCTGAAGCTAGCACCCATTTATTAAGCTGGTTAGCAGCAGGTCATCATGCCGATATGGGCTGGATGGAGCATCCAAAGCGGCAGGATATTAAGCAGTTGATGCCCTCAGTCCAATCTGTCATTTGCGTCGCGCTCAACTATTACACTCCCGCCGATCGCCCCGCTGGCAAAGAATATGCCAAAATTTCTCGCTATGGCTGGGGACGCGACTACCACCGCATTTTGCACAAAAAACTCAAAGCCTTAGCCCTGTGGCTGGAAGCCCAAACCCTAGCCGAAACCGAACCCATCGAAGCCCGTTACTATGCCGACACTGGAGCCGTGCAGGATAAAGTTTGGGCAGAGCGCGCTGGATTGGGCTGGATTGCCAAGAACAGTAATGTCATTACTCGGGAATATGGCTCCTGGGTGTTTTTAGGCGAAGTCTTAACTAACGCCAAACTCACCCCCGATCGCCCCCATACTGCCCACTGTGGCACCTGCACCCGCTGCCTCGAAGCTTGCCCCACCCAAGCCATCAGCCCTGCCTTTGTGGTCAATGCAAATCGCTGCATTGCCTACCACACCATTGAAAACCGCGCCGAAGAAATTCCTCCCGCGATCGCCCTCACTTACAAGGCTGGGTGGCAGGCTGCGATATTTGTCAAGACGTTTGCCCCTGGAACCAACGCTTTGCCCAAGAAACCGACATCGCAGAATTTCAGCCCTATCCCCAAAACATTGCCCCAACCTTAGCGGCGATCGCCGAAATGACTGAGGAAGACTGGAACCAACGATTTCCTGCCTCAGCCTTGCGCCGCATCAAACCTCAAATGTTCAGACGGAATGCCCAAGCAAATTTGAGAAATGAATCATGAAAATTGGAATTGTGGGTTTAGGGCTAATTGGCGGCTCTCTGGCGATCGACCTGCGCCAATTGGGGCACACCATTTTGGGGGTGAGTCGCAGCCCCAAAACCTGCCAAGCCGCGATCGCCCGTCACATTGTCCACCAAGCTAGCCCCGAACTCAGCCTCCTGGCTGCGGCAGAGGTCATTTTCCTGTGTACTCCTCTGGGGGCGCTTCAATCCACCGTCGAGCAACTGATCCCCCACCTCAACTCCACGACGATTCTGACTGATGTGGGTTCTGTCAAAGCCTCTGTGGTTGAAGCGATCGCGCCCCTTTGGCAAAATTTTGTGGGTGGGCACCCCATGGCAGGCACCGCCGAAAGCGGCCTAGACGCTGCCCTCTCAGGCTTATTCATCGATCGCGCCTACGTCCTCACGCCCGTTGCTTCTACGCCACCCGCCGCCGTAGAAGTTGTCTCTGCCCTGGTTCGATCGCTCCAGTCCAAAATCTACCAGTGTCAGCCAACGGATCACGATCGCGCCGTTGCCTGGATTTCTCATCTGCCTGTCCTGATCAGCGCTAGCTTAATCGCCACTTGCATGGCAGAGCCTGACCCAACCGTTTTAGATTTAGCTCAAAAATTTGCGAGCTCTGGCTTCAAAGACACCAGCCGCGTTGGGGGCGGCAACCCAGAACTCGGCGTGATGATGGCGCGATATAACCAACCAGAAGTCGTGCGATCGCTCTATGCCTACCGCCATCAGCTCGACCAAGTGATTGCGCAAATCGAGCAGGAAAACTGGACAGAACTAGAAAAATGGTTAAAAAACACAGGGAGCGATCGCCCCTTATTCATTGATTCCTAGAGCTTTTTTCTAATCATCAAAGCCCTTCCTCTGACCGCCCCCTTCCGACAGACCTACTCCACCCCCAACGGCTCAAACACCCTAAAGCCAAGCGCCCTTCGGAACTCTGCCAACTCATCCCGATGAGCAGTCACCGTCAACAAACGTTGCTCAGGCATCCCTTCTACAACCAAAGACTCCACCCTTAAAGCCACCCGCTCTTGCCGCCCCGACTTATTCCAATAAAAAACGCCTGCCACCGGAGCCACCACCACCAGCGCCGGGAAAAACCTCGCCCCCGCTGGAAACAAATAAGCCAGCACCAGCGCCGCACAAAAACTGCCACTTGCTGCAATCAACGTCAAAAAAACTGCCAAAAAAGCACTAGGGCGCACCCAGCCCTCAAACGTCACCAAACTCTCACCCGCATCCACCGACGCAATCCGATACGCCCGTTGGGTAAAATACTGCTGAATCTTTTCCCGCAAAGGCTCCTCAGGCAACTGCGTTACCAACCTCATTACCTCAATTCGATCTTTGGTAGAAGCACGAATAAAGAAAAAGAGCCCAATCACCATTAAAGCAGTGAGCAGAACCGTGGAGGAAAGAACAGGCATAAAAATAAAGATTGACGTAGAGGGCAAGGCAGTTTTTGATAGTTTTAGTTTACAGGAACTGCCCTCTCAAAGCTTGGAACACAAAACGACTGGATTAAGCATTGCCTAACCCAGTCGCCTTAAAATCCTCACCCCTCTAAGGACTAATGCGATGCTGCTTGCACAGATTTGCCAGCATAGCTTTGCCAAAGACGAGAGAGTTCATTTGCCTGCTGTTGCCAGTCAGGACTAATTTGGTACATCCGTCGAGGACGACCCCGACCCTCAACCTTTTTCCAGTACCCTGTAATGGTGTTAGCGTCTTCCAAAAACTTTAGGGCGCTATAAAGTACCGTATCCGACAAGCGGTAAGTTGGGTACTCATACTCTAAAAGGCTAATCAGCTCAGTTCCATAAGAATCTCGACGAAGTAGGACAGCCAGCACGTAGCAGACCGCTAGTTCTTTGTTGAGATAGAACGGGGGTGGATTACGAAAGAATTGGTGAATATCGTCGAATGTAGTCATAATTGCTTACCTAACCCAGGGGACAATTCAACGCTGGCAGTTTTTTTAGCAAAGATTTGACCGATGATTCAGGAATTCTAAATCAATTCGCACATCTTTTTGCCACAACTGACACAATCTAAAAATCAATGCCAGCCGAAGGGGGACTTCATGCTGTAAGAACGTTGTGAGCCTGCGTTTGGAGCTTAATTTGGGTCAAACTCGGGGCAGAGTCAAAAAGTAAAAGAGCAAAGAAACACGGCAACGACCTTGATTTCTCTTCAATCTAAAAATGATTCTGTCGAATCACTTGCCCTTATTGGTGAAAGAGAAAGTTAGATTAAAGCTAGCCAAGCAGGAACACGGAGGGCGAAACTCAAATGGCGAAACTGATCTACAAAATGAGGTAGGTTTAGTAGTAGTGGGTTACTCCCAATAATTGCTACTCAATAATTATCTCATCGTCACGATTCTCTGTTAGGCATTGCTGCCTGTCTTTACGAGCCGCCATGCTATCTTAGTCCCGATAGTGGGATTTGTGGGATAAGAGTAAGAATTTTCTCATCAATTTTTAATCAAATATAGGCTTTATGAGGGATGCTCGAAGCAATGAAATCCCTTATTGATAAACCGTTGGCGGAGATTTATCAAGTTTGAAAACAGTTAATATTTATTTTTGTGTCATTTTAATTCAATTTATTTTAAGTAAAGTATTTGTAATAAACTTGAGCCTCAAAACTCTCCTGATTGAGCACACTTGTTAAACTATTGAGTTGATGAGGCAGCTCTGGAAGGTGCATAAAGCAAGGCGGAATGCCCCCTAAAGCTGGGTTATTCCTAAGAGAGGCACCAGTTCAAACCAGTCCGGCGCGAAGAGCGACTACTGCTGCCTGTACGCGGTCATCTACGGCTAGTTTGTTCATGATGCCTCGCACATGGGTTTTCACGGTATTGGGGCTGAGGTATAAAACGGTTGCAATTTCGGGGTTACTGCGTCCTTCGACCATGAGTTTGAGGACTTCTAGTTCGCGGGGTGAAAGTTGTCCTACGGCTGTTGACTCGGCACTGCTGAGGGGCGGTTTGAGTTGTTCCATGACTTGACGGGCAACGATCGGATCGAGGTAACTGGCTCCTTCGTGGGCAGAGGCGATCGCTCTGATGAGTCCATCGACGCTGGTTCCTTTAACGCAGTAAGCATCGGCACCACTGGCTAAAGCAGCAACCACTTCATTGTTCGCGGTATGGGATGTGAGCATGACCACTCGCACGGTAGGCAACATCGCCTTAATTTTTTGGGTGGCTGCAATTCCATCCAGCCGAGGCAAGCCAATGTCCATGACAATGACATCGGGCATGAGCCTCATCGCTGCTTCTACTGCCCGATAACCGTCTTCGGCTTGTCCCAGAACGGTAATGCCTTCGGTGTTGGACAAAGACTGTTCTAAGCCCAATTGCATCATCGGATCATCTTCAACAATTAAAACCCGAATGGAGGGGGTTTCAGAAGGGATGGAGTTCATGAATGCTTTCCATAGGATTGCTCGATCGAATCTGGGGCACTTTGTCGGCTTTGGTCTTTGAGCATAGAAGAAGACTAGAACTTAATTTTACCGCGATGTCCCAGTCAATTCCTCAGGTCAATCGATCGCTCAGCCAGTAAAGCATCAGGGCGATCGCTAGGGCGGGCAAGAAAGAAGCCAACCGAATTTTTGTGACGGCTAACAAGTTTAGTCCTGTGCCCACAATAATTAATCCGCCGACTCCAGTAATCAAAATTATGGGGGGAGCTGCCGCCGGATTGGGCAAGGTTAGAAACCCGGACGTGAGAGAAAGCCCCCCTTGATATAGCAGAATGGGCAGGCTGGAAAACCCAACTCCCATGCCGAAGCTGCTGGTTAGGGCGATCGCCGCCAACCCATCAATCGCCGACTTTAGCACCAGCACTGTGTTGTCTCCATTCAACCCATTGCTGAGGCTGCCAATCACCGCCATCGGCCCAACGCAAAACAATAAACTCGCGGTCACGAATCCCTCAGTAAACCCGCCCTCGCCCTTAAATTTTTGCTTTAGCCAATGCCCGATCGCCTCTAATCGATCCTCTAGTTGCCACCATTCCCCCAGTAAGCCGCCGATCACCATTGCCATCAGCCCCAGAATTACACCGGGCGACTCGCCCGACCTGCACCTTCCCCAAACTGTTCGCCATGCCAATTCCCACCACCATCACCGTCAGCCCCACTCCTTGGGTAATGACCCGCTGCATCTTCTCT
>JAAUPA010000181.1 GCA_012034615.1 Leptolyngbyaceae cyanobacterium CSU_1_4
TGATACTGCCGCCACGTGACTTTACTTTCCCCTTCTTCCCGCTCTCGGAACACATAGCCGACTTCGCCAATGTGATCAATATTGCCGCGCCCAACGACCTCAATCAAGATTTTGTAGCCCTTAGGATTGAGAACTCGGTTGGCGATCGCCCCACGCTTGACCAAAAAATAGCCACTCATCGGGTCAGAAATCCGCCCAATCACCCGTGGCAGCACCACCAGCCCCAGCAGTTGCGCGCCTCTCGATAAAAACCGCCGCTTCGCACTCCAGTTACTCACCCCGCCGCCCTCAACCGTCCGGCTAGCCACTGCCACATCAGATCCTTGACGAATGGCGCTTAAGAGCTGTGCCAATACTTCGGGAGGATGCTGCAAGTCTCCATCAATGACACCCAGTACCTCGCCCTGGGCGACTTGCCAACCCCGAATCACAGCCGTTGCTAAGCCGCGCTCCGACTGTCGGCGCATCACCCGCAGTTGAGGATAGCTGTCGGTCAGACCTAGGGCGATTTCCCAGGTGCGATCGGGGCTGTTGTCATCGACCACAATCAGTTCGTAATCGTGCGGCAAAATTTCATCTAACAGACTGCTCAGAAGCGCCACCATTTTCTCAATGTTCTGGCTTTCTTGATAAGTTGGCACAATTAGAGAAAAATAGACCGAGCCATGTCTGCCAGCCGATGATTCTCGCGCAGGAATTTTTAGGGCTGTCGTCGGCACGGGCAGGAGGCGATCGGTGCTGATCTGGCGGCGGTTGGCTCTGGCAGGTTGGGGATGCATAGCTACAGTTGGCGAAATATTACTCCCCAATATCTCATCTTGAATACGGGAGGTGCACTGAAGTCGCCCACGCTTTATCAGAAAAAGAATATCTAGATTGGAATATAAAGATTTGAAGCTAATCCGTAAATCTATGGGGTTTGAAGCTGATCTCCTTGAGATTGCTGAGTAGCCTAAGAGGCTAAAAAACAGACAAACTTTATGTGAAGTTTATGGAAAGATTCAATTTTCGAGAGATGATTGCGGTTAAGTCAGGATTTAGGTAGCGATCTGGCTCGTTACGGATTGGCTAGTGATCTATATGGTGTCGAGAACTGAGGGCTGAACAATGAGTTTTAAGAATTCGTTCCGTGTTACAACAATTGGGTTAATGGTGATTGCGATCGCCCTAGGTGTTTTTCTTCGCCTCACTCATTTAGATACTAGAATTTCAACCCATGATGAAGTCTTTACTGCGCTTAGAGTTTCGGGTTATACCGAAGCCGATTTAGTTGCGGATCTTTCTACCTCTGTTCGTCCTGTTGACGTTCAATATTTGCAAAAGTACCAGCGCCCTAATGCTGAAAAAACAGTGCTCAACACTGTTCTAGGGCTAGCACAAGAAGAGCCTCAACTCACTCCCCTCTACTACGTTTTGATCAAAGGCTGGGCACAGTTTGCTGGCAGCTCAATGGCAATGCTCCGGAGTGGATCGGCAATTATTAGCCTGTTCGCATTTCCCTGCATTTATTGGCTGAGTTTAGAATTATTCAATTCCCATCTCACGGCAAGTCTTGCAACTGTCCTGTTGGCAGCTTCTCCCTTTTCCTTGATGTATTCGCAAGATGCACGGCATTACGGGTTGTGGACCGTTTGCATTCTTTTTAGCAGCGCAGTTTTATTAAAAGTCAGTCGCTCCGGCCGCCGCATGGGATGGGTTTTGTATGCGTTTAGTATGGCTGTGAGCCTTTACGCAGGACTTCTTTCGGTTCTGGTCGGGGTCGGACATTTCATCTATACCGGAGTCATGTCTAGATATCGTCTCCCCAAAATTCTTCCCCATGCATTCGCTTTAGCCGCAAGTTTTGTCATTTTCTCTCCCTGGATTGCAGTGGTTGCCACTCAGGGTTCCCAGGTTCAAAAAATGTCTGGGCAAGTGTCTGCCAACAAGCTGAGTATTTTTGAGTTAGCCCGCAGTTGGGTGCGACAGCCCGGGAGATTACTGTACGACTTGAATCAACCGCCTGAAGCATCTTTTGTAGAGAGAATATTGCAGTATTCTGTAACAGGACTTTGTCTTGTCTTTGTGATTTATACGCTTTATATTTTATGCCGAACCACGGCTAAAGAAGTTTGGTTCTTTGTCTTAACATTGATTGGGGCGACTGCTGTGGGGCTAGTCATACAGGATCTCACGCTGGGTGGTCATGCGGCAACGGGCGGCATGTCTAATATTCCAAAATATTTGACTCCTTGTTTTTTAGGGCTGATTTTGGCGATCGCCCATTTATTTTCTGTTCACATCATTCAAGGCTCGTCCTGGAAGCATCAGCTCTGGCAAGGAGGGTTTGCGGCTTTTGTCCTAACGCAACTCCTGCTGAGCCTCTCGATCTGGCAATCTCCGATCGCGCCTATCAATGGAAGATTTGAAGATATCCAAACTAGCATGGCAGCTTTTGAGGTGATCAACCAGGCAGAGAAACCTTTACTGGTGACCGAATCTAGTGCTTGGGATGTCATGTACCTGATCCAAAATCTTAAGCCCGAGGTGCAAATTTTAACCAGACCTTCGTGTGTGAGCTGTAACCTAGAGGTCAGCTCAACTGGCTTTGTTCCTGCTGTCAATCAAAAGCTAGATCAGTACCGACACATTTTCTTGTATCCCAGCGCTTCAGAACCCCTATTAGCTTGGGCAAAGCAGCAAACCGCATTTCAACTCAATGAAACGCCACTCTCACCTAGCCAACCGACCAAGCTCATGAGCCTAGACCGAATCTGACAGCGGCGACTATAACTTTTTCTCAATCTCCATGCCAAACTCCCAAAGAATTGACTATATTGGAACACTGACAGACCCCGCGTTGATTCTTGCAGGAGACTACCCTTGTCCTTTTCAATGGATGATTTCGCCAAAGCCCTAGAGCAGCATGACTACCAGTTTCAAAAAGATCAGGTGGTACGGGGCAAGGTGGCAAGCTACGATTCATTTGGCGCTTATATAGACATTGGCGGCAAGGCAGCCGCTTATTTGCCCCAAGATGAGGTGTCTACCCGGCAGGTCAACAACCTGGCTGAGTTTTTGCCCGAGGGCGAAGAACGGGAATTTTTGATTGTCCGTGAGCAAGATGCCGATGGACAGGTGACTCTATCGCTGCGCCAGTTGGAACTCAAGAAGACTTGGGAAAAAATGGTTAATCTCCAAGAAAGTAGCCAAACGTTGCAGGCACGGGTCAGCGGAGTGAACAAGGGCGGTGTGACTGCCGATGTGCAAGGCATTCGGGGGTTCATTCCGCGATCGCATCTGGTCGATCGCAATCAGCTCGAATCTCTCATTGGCAAAGCTATTACCGTGAGCTTGTTGGAAGTTGACCCAGCGCGTAAAAAGCTAGTGCTTTCCCAGCGCCTCGCGACTCAGGCCGTGAGCTTGAGCCAGCTCGAAATTGGGCAGTTGGTCAATGGAGCGATCGCCACCATTAAACCCTTCGGCTTATTTATAGACTTTGAAGGCGCAACCGGGCTGTTGCACATCAACCAAATCAGCAAAAACTATATTTCCTCTCTCGAAGCCCTGTTCCAGCCAGGGCAACCCATTAAAGCCCTGATTGTAGATTTAGACACCGTTAAAAATCGGATTTCGCTATCGACCAAAGTTTTAGAAAACTATCCTGGCGAAATGGTGGAAAAAATGTCGGAAGTGATGGCAGAGGCAGAGGTACGGGCTGAGAAAGCGCGCAAAGAGCTAGGCGGACGAGGAGAGTAGGCGCTATTTTTCGGTAGATTATTTTCTGGTGAGTTTTCTATGGTAACTCAGCTCTCCCAACCCGCTATTTTTTATCCCTCTGAGGATGGCGAACCTTTGGCAGAAACGTTTGATCATCTCTATGCCATTTTGACGACATTAGAAGTGTTGAAGCAGTTTCTCACCGGGGTACAGGCGACTGTTTTGAGCGACCAGTTTTTGTATTATGTTGAAGGGCGACCGACTGCCCGCGTCGCTCCTGATGTCATGGTGATTTTTGATGTTGCTCCGGGTGGACGAGATAACTACAAAATTTGGCAAGAAGGACAGGTGCCCACAGTCATTTTTGAAATGACCTCTAAAGGCACTGAAGATCACGATAAGACGTTTAAGAAAACGCTTTATGAACAGCTTGGGGTACAAGAATACTGGCTGTTTGACCCTAAAGGCGAATGGATTGAGGGGCAGCTTCAGGGCTATCGGTTGCGCGGAGAACTCTACGAACCTATTACGGATGGCAGGTCTGTTCCGCTCAAGCTTCGCATTGCTGTGGAGGGCAAGCTTCTAGGCTTTTACCGGGAAGATACGGGTGAGAAATTGCTTCTCCCTGACGAATTATTAGCGGCGCTCCGGGAAGAAATGCGACGACGGGCAGCAGCGGAAGACCGAGCAGAGCAGGCGGAAGACCGAGCAGAGCAGGCGGAAGATCGGGCAGAGCAGGCGGAACAAGCTCAGAAGAAGGCAATTCTGAAGCTATTAGCCCTGGGGGTGTCGGTGGAGCAAGTGGCTGAGGCGATCGGTCTGACAGTCGCAGCAGTGAGGGCGACTCTTGCAGATAGTGCAAGGCAGCGCACGTCGAGTTCTTCTCAAGAAGATGATAATGCCTAGGATTGCGCCTAGTTCTTTTCTTGAAAAGGCAAGGAACCGATTTTTCAGGGTGTGATTCAGCAACGCCAATATTGGCTTTAACAATAGTTCGGACACTTTGAAGTTGAAACTGGCTTCGTTGCAGTTTTTTTCGCCCCCCTAAATCCCCCATTCTGGGGGACTTTGAAGAACAAAATTGGCTCGGAAGTCCCCCAGAATGGCAGGGCTGATTCATTTTGTTGAGAGCAAAACTGTATGCTCTGATCTCTCGTCAAGTACTAAAAACAGTCCCAATGGGGAAACAAGAGTTCTAAATTTTCCTTTGGTAAAATGAACCAGCCTTGCCATTATTCTCGCCTCCTTTGCCAATGGTAAGTATATGACTGTATGGGTGAGATAGTGGATTAGTGCAGTAGACAGAACGTCAGGGGCTACTGCTAGGTATGCTGTAGCCCTTGCCATGCGATCGCGGGTTCTACAATGCCATTGTCCCTGCTCAACATTCGATTGCGCTTCCGGCAAGGCGATCGCCCCCTCTAGCCTGCCATTGTGAGTTGATAAAATGCGATCGTCAGCCGATACTCAACGAAAGCCAACCTTGAAAAATCGTAACCAGCTTGATCATTCTGGGTCAAAAGCAAAGTATTTTTTGATCAGAAGTCTAAAAAAGCCCTATGTCAGAATCCACCATTGAATCCATTCTTCACGAAAACCGCTTATTCCAGCCTTCTGCTGAGTTTTCACAGCAGGCAGCGGTTAAAAGCCTGACAGAGTATGAGCAGATCTACGGACAGGCAAAAGCTGATCCTGAAAAGTTTTGGGCAGACCTCGCTACGACAGAACTGCATTGGTTCCAAACTTGGGATGCGGTTTTAAATTGGCAGCCGCCCAATGTTCAATGGTTTGTGAATGGCAAAATCAACATTTCTTACAATTGTCTCGATCGCCACCTCACCACAGCACGACGCAACAAAGCAGCTCTGATTTGGGAAGGCGAACCGGGCGACAGCCGCACCCTGACCTATGCCCAGTTGCATCGAGAAGTGTGTCAGTTTGCTAATGCTTTAAAGCAGTTGGGTGTGAAGAAAGGCGATATCGTCGGCATTTATATGCCCATGATTCCGGAGGCGGCGATCGCCATGCTTGCCTGTGCCCGCATCGGAGCGCCTCATACGGTGGTGTTTGGGGGGTTTAGCGCCGAGGCATTGCGCGATCGTTTGGTCGATGGCAATGCCAAACTGGTGATTACTGCGGATGGAGGTTGGCGGAAAGATGCGATCGTGCCGCTTAAAGAGCAGGTCGATAAAGCATTGGCAAATGGACAGGTGCCATCGGTAGAAAACGTGCTAGTAGTGCGTCGCACGGCACAAGCCATGACCCTCACCGAAGGACGAGATCATTGGTGGCACGATTTGCAAAAAACCGTGTCTGCCCATTGCCCTGCTGAGCCACTAGACAGCGAAGATATGCTGTTTATCCTCTACACCTCGGGCAGCACCGGCAAACCGAAGGGAGTGGTGCATACAACTGGCGGCTACAATTTGTATACCCACGTCACAACCAAGTGGATTTTTGATCTGCGAGAAACAGATGTTTATTGGTGTACGGCGGATGTGGGCTGGATTACAGGACACAGCTATATTGTTTATGGTCCGCTGTCGAATGGGGCAACGACCGTTATGTATGAAGGAGCACCTCGGGCATCGAACTTGGGATGCTTTTGGGATGTAATTGAGAAGCATGGCGTGAATGTTTTTTACACTGCTCCAACTGCAATTCGTGCCTTTATCAAGATGGGTGAGGAAATTCCGAATGCCCGGGATTTATCTTCACTCAGGCTGCTGGGCACGGTGGGCGAACCCATTAATCCCGAAGCCTGGATGTGGTACAACCGCGTCATTGGGGGCGATCGCTGTCCAATTGTAGATACTTGGTGGCAAACCGAAACGGGAGGCATTATGATTACGCCCTTGCCAGGGGCGATCGCCACTAAACCCGGTTCTGCAACGCGCCCCTTCCCTGGCATTTTTGCCGAAGTTGTTGATTTAAACGGAAACTCTGTTCCTGCCAACGAAGGGGGCTATCTGGCAATCACTCATCCTTGGCCCGGCATGATGCGCACCGTCTACGGTGACCCCGATCGCTTCCGGCGCACCTACTGGGAGCACATTCCACCCCGCGATGGCAACTATCTTTACTTTGCTGGAGACGGCGCTCGACAAGATGAAGATGGCTACTTTTGGGTGATGGGTCGTGTTGATGATGTGATTAGCGTGTCGGGTCATCGCCTCGGCACCATGGAAATTGAGTCGGCGTTGGTGTCGCATCCGGCTGTGGCTGAGGCGGCTGTGGTGGGTAAACCCGACGAGTTGAAGGGGGAGGAAGTCGTGGCGTTTGTAACGCTGGAAGGTACCTACAGCGGTAGCGATGCGCTCATTAAAGACCTGAAGTCCCATGTGGTCAAAGAAATTGGGGCGTTGGCGCGTCCCGGCGAAATTCGATTCAGCGATGCGTTGCCCAAAACCGATCGGGGAAAATTATGCGTCGGCTGTTGCGATCGCTAGCCGCCGGTCAAGAGATTACGGGAGACACTTCAACATTGGAAGATCGTTCGGTCTTGGATAAACTCCGCGAGGGCAGCTAAGCCGATTCTAAACGCTAGGACTGTAGGCTAGAACGGTGCCCTGCCCTACAGTCCTGACCACTCAAGCTTGCCGAATAATCAGCAAAACCACACACCAACTTGCCGTCACTGCAACCACCGCTAGGTTCAATTGCCAAAAAATATCTTGAGCAGCCATACTACAGAGAATCAACAGAACAACCCTGACAGCATTCCCCCATCTCTAGCAAAAATTAAACGTAAGGATCAATGTGAATGATGAGTGCATCCAGTCCCCCACCTATTACTGTTGAATCTAGTGCCGGACATAAATATCTCGATATTTTGCAAGATGTGATTAAGCGCATGGCAGGCAATAGCGCTAATTGCAAAAGTTTATGCATCACCTTGGTCTCGGCGATCGCGGTTTTAGTAACCAATAAAGAAAGGGCAAGTTACCTCTGGATTACCCTAATTCCGATCGTGCTATTTTGTTTCTTAGATGCTTACTACTTAGGCTTAGAGCAAGGATTTCGGGCTACATATGACGACTTTGTTAGAAAGTTGCAGAACGGCGTAGCGACCACTAAAGACCTGTTTATAGTTATTCCTAAAGAAAAGATTAAAAAACAGCAGGCAGATGGTTCAATCACGCTAGAGATAAGAGCATTTGATCCAATCAGTGGAACGCTAAAAGCTTTAAGATCTGTCGCTGTTTTCCCCTTTTATCTGACGCTGCTGGTGCTGCTTTCGTTAGGCTACTATTTGCGATGAGCTATGTTTATGAGCAAGTATTCTGAATCGCAAATCATTGAAATAGAAGAACGTCTTCGGCAAGCCATGCTGAACTCTGATGTGGCTGAGCTAGATGCCCTCATTGCCCCAGAACTAACTTTTACCAGCTATCTGGGGCAGCTTGTGAGTAAGCAACAAGATCTTGCCCTACACCAATCTGGAATACTGAAGTTCAGGGCACTGATACCATCAGAGCAGTATATTCAGCTCAACGAAGGTTTCTCAATTGTCTCAGTTCAAATGCACATATTGGGTCGTTACGAAGCAACAGAAATAGATCAGCATTATCGGTTTACTCGGGTTTGGTCAGTCTCCTCGGCAGGATCTTTACAAGTGGTCGCGGGTCATGTCAGTGTGGTTTCAACCTAGCCGATATAGCAATTTTCAGCCAACAGAGGTACAGGTTGCCCCTAGTAACAAGGGATTCAAGCCCCCTTGTCTGTATTCCGCTAGAGTGAGAAACGCTATCTCTCAAACCCTAACTCTTTTGGGTTAGGCTTCATGACAATAAGTCTCAAGGGACGAGAAAATGCAAAATCAGAATATCAGTTCAATCGCAACCCTCTTGCAAAACCGCTTGACGACTCTTGAGCACCTCTTGAAGTCAGCCCAGACTCATTTCAGTGGTAGCGAGTCGTTCCTTCAGAATCGAATTGCGGCTGACATGTTTCCCTTGGGTACACAGATCGCTTTCACCTGCAATCAACCGCGCAACTTTGCTCTGTGGTGTGATGGTGAACCTGCGAATAATCTAGATCCAAATATCACATCTCTTACACAGGCATATGGTCACATAGACAACACTAGGGAACTCCTTTTGGGTATTAACGTTGAAGATGCAAAGCTAGCTGAGGTGACGCGCATTGACTTGGGACAGAGTCTTTACATAGAGCTGTCTGGTAATGCCTATATCAATGAATTTCTAATTCCAAATTTTTACTTCCATCTGGTCACGGCTTATGACATTCTTCGTATGGCTGGTGTACCCATTGGAAAACGAGATTATATGATGCACTTGGTGCCACTAATCAGAAAGGAATGAAGCCTAACGTTCCGGCTAGATCGGACTGTCGAGGGATCTGGGTGAGGGTGAAACAGTGACTTGCAGCCGCTCAACCGGAACATTGGATTGATTTTTAGCGTTTTAGCATGGCTTTGACAAAGCTGCTGCTCGCTTGACATGAATGTTTTTGATATGCTTTTTCACCGTGTTTTCTGCTAAAAAAGTCGGGAAGCAATTTCTTTGTAAGAGCACCCCGCTCGTTTAAGTCGCCACACGTCAGTTTCACGGGCAGTTAAGCCATATTTTAGAGACTCGGCGATCGCCCGGTACTGAGCAGATTGCGATTGATCTTCTAGCGTGACGAGTAAGCACGCTTGAGGAAAATTTCCACCGCTAGCCATCGCACCCGAATCCGAATGGCACCGAGCGGGCTAGAAATTTCATCTTCAATGGTTAAAGACTGCTGGGGAAACACTTCGCGGCTATCAATCACCGCCTGACAACACCGCCAAACCTCTAGCGGAATGGTTTCTTTGTCAGTCACCTCTAGGATAAACTTCTGACAAATTTGTAGCGCGTAGGCATTCGCATGAATTAATTCTCCTTGTGCAGAAATCATCATCACTCCGTCAATTAAGCCTTCCATAATGCCTTGTAAAAGGTTGGAGGAAGGATGAGTTAGGTTTTCCTGGTCACTCACAGAGGGCTGAATTTCGGTGGATGAAATTGAACGAACTTGACGAGGGTTAAGGCGAGTTAATGTGTTCATAATTGGGGGCTTAGTGACTCTACATCAACGGGTTTGGAACTTAGTTTTAATAAACGACACTTGCCTTGTCAGTAAAAGCCCCGGTGTTCCACTCCTCCAACTGCGCTGAGTTGGTTTGCAAAAATGTCCTAAAATGAACCCATTTTGTTCAAAAATACTACCAATTCTTAAACTGGTTCACCGATCGGGTGAGGCGCGATCGCCCTCGAACCTACAGTAAAA
>JAAUPA010000182.1 GCA_012034615.1 Leptolyngbyaceae cyanobacterium CSU_1_4
AAAGGATGTCATTGAATAGACTCATGTATTTTTGAACAATCCTAAAACACTGATTAATAAAAGTTTTATCGTCCTTACGTTTCAATGGTAACGAACAGTGGATTTATAGTCGTAAGCCCTTTGATTGGAACAGATTAACTGCTGTGATTAACAAGGGGCTTCAGCCCCTTGTATTAACCAACCGACTATATAGCAATCCTAAATCATATATGAGATTGACAGATTTCACCCTCACTAGGTGTAGATAAAAACTCATTTATTTGTCAGTAAGAGTGTGCCATAGTTCCTTAAGCAATCGCTTAACCTCCTTCTCTTTTCGAGCCACCGCTGACCCTGCTTCACCTAGTTTTGTCTCAAACTCAGCTTGCTTCTGCTGTACCAAACCTGATTCTAGATCATCAGCTTGACCTTTAGCAGTTTCATGCCAAACCTTAGCATTGTCTAAGTGATGCTTTACTTCGTCGTAGCGATCGCCGTATCGAAGTGCCAAGTTCGCTTTAACAATTGCCAACTGAGTTTGCAACTGACCATAGCGTTTCTTTAGTAGAGAAGCTTCTTCAGTATTTTTGAGTCGATCTACCATAGTGGATAATAGCTCCTTAATTTCTGAAGAATCGTTTGAACTAGCCGATTCAAGTTCGCTGACAGCAACGTTCATTGTTTCATCCAAATCTCGTTCTTCTTGCTCCATACGAGACTGTAACTGCTGAATCTCTTTCTCAGTTCGATTAATAGCATCTTGTTTAGAACGACTAATTCCTTCAAGCAATCCCTCTACTGAAGCGATCGCTTCATCTTTGGTATGCTTGCCTCGTTCACCGATGCTTTCAATCAGTGCAGCGATCGCATCTCGCACAATTAACCGAATTTCGCCAGAACCTCCCTGTATCTCATCTACAGCTTGTGAAACTGCACTTTTAATAATGTCCCGCAAGCGCTCTACGCGCACTTGTCCCTCAACCTTTGCTTGTTCTAAATCAGCTTTAACACGCTCTTTTACAGAATTGGACATAATAATCTCCCGCTTTAGGAATCAAAGCTCCATCCTAAGTATTTGCATGGGTTAATTCCATCTACCCGAGGAGGGAACTTTACCGAGCCTTTGAATTGGCGGCGTAGAACTAGACCTCTCTAAATCTTTCTTGTCAAACAAGGATATGGAAAACAAGAGAAGAGGCATACTTTTTCTCCCAAAGGAAGAAAGCTTGAACGTAAATCTCTTTTCTAAAAAATAGACATTGAAGGAACTTATATCTTCATTTAACAAGGCTATCAACGCTTAGAGGACGTTTGAAAAGTATCAAAGCGCTTTACACTCGCCCCCTTGTATCTTAAGAGAGGGGTAGGCCGTCCCCCCTATGATTCTTGAAATCGGGATTTAGCTTGGGTCACCATCCTCTTTAAACTCAGAAACCCCTCGAATGATCGGCAGGAAACCCAGAGGTCTAGGTATCCCGTAGGACGCAAGGTAGAGGACGATCTGAGGCTTATTCTAAAGTGTTTAATGTAGAGCGGCATATTGAATGGCTCAAGGAGCAAATTCAAGACCTGGATGGCGAGATCGAAGCCAAATTCAACCTGCTAGTCATGGCGGCAGACTCAGAAGCTAGTCTTGAGCGTGCCGGGGGGGGAAAGTCATGGCGGCAACACTGTTGGCAGCACTGCCGGAATTGGGTCAGTTGGGGCACAAGCAAATCTCGGCGTTGGTGGGGGTTGCTCCATTTAACTGTGACCGTGGACAGATGCGAGGCAAACGGCGAGTCTTTGGCGATCGGGCGAATGTGCGACAAGTGTTGTTTATGGCGGCAATGGTGGCAGTTCGCTACAATCCGGTGCTAAAGGAGTTCTACGAACGTTTGTTGAAGCGGGGCAACCTGAAGAAGGTGGCATTGATGGCTTGTATGCATAAGCTGCTGACGATTTTGAATGCCATCGTCAAGCAGAGCAAGGCTTGGGAGCCACCCAAGCCAGAGGCTGAAGTCGAAAAACTTGCCCTTTCCGCTTGACTTTCAAGATAATCGCTAAATCCCCCCATTCTGGGGCAGGACTTCCGAGCCTTTCAAAGTTCCCCAAAATGGGGGATTTAGGAGGCTAGAAAGCTAGAGCGTCCCATTGGGACTTTATTTCAATGCAGACCCCTTATCCTAGTCACCCGTTTCTATATCTAGCCCCATAGCAATCGCATTTAAGGGGTGAGAAAGCCGGTAGGATGCACGAAGCGAAACGAAACGCCGTTGAAGTTTGGTGTATTTCACTTTATTCCATACAGCCTACAGATTTTTTATCCATGATTGAGGATAGTTATAGGTTGATAGAAAGCGGTAGGATACCTGTGAATTTTGATAGGAAGATTGAAAAATATTTCTGAATCTTGTAGTCACGTTGCCTTGCCTATGACGATCGCTAAACCTGACGCTTTGGTAACTACTACTACTAAGTTAAGCTTGTGGAACTTCTACTCTACTTATTTAAAGTTCCAGGAGTTTTAACGCATGAAAACGCATTATCCTGTCCTCGTGGTTGGCGGCGGACAAGCAGGTTTATCAATCAGCTATTGTCTAAAAGAACGAGGGATTGAACACCTAGTCTTTGAGAAAGAAAAAATCGCTCACTCGTGGCAGGCTGAGCGCTGGGATTCTTTTTGTTTGGTCACACCCAACTGGCAATGTAAGCTCCCAGGATATGAATATTCAGGCAGCGATCCTCAAGGATTCATGCCGAAAGACGAAATTCTGAAATACCTAAAAGCCTATGTCGCATCGTTCGATCCGCCTGTTCTAGAAGGAGTTGAGGTGATCAGCGTCCGAAAGAATCAAAAAGGCTTTGGGCTAACTACTTCAATTGGCGAATATACTGCCGACCAAGTCGTCATTGCTTCAGGCAGCTATCACCAACCCAAAATCCCTAAAATTGCCGATCGCCTGCCTGAATCCCTCCTGCAAATCCATTCCTCTGCCTACAAAAATCCTCAATCTCTGCCTGCTGGCGAAGTGCTTGTTGTAGGGACAGGGCAGTCGGGTTGTCAAATCGCTGAGGACTTACATCTCGCAGGTAGATCAGTACATTTATGCGTGGGTGGTGCCCCCCGATCGCCGCGGGTTTACCGAGGTAAAGATGTAGTAGAATGGCTCGACCAAATGCGATATTACGACCTGCCCATTGATGAGCATCCTCAAAAAGAAAAGGTTAGAACAAATGCCAACCACTATGTGACCGGACGGGACGGGGGGGCGCGAAAATTGACCTGCGAAAGTTTGCCCTAGAGGGAATGCATCTCCACGGCAGGCTGAAGATATTCGTGGCAGCAAGCTGGAGTTTTGGAACGACCTGAAGCAAAATTTAGATTATGCCGATGCCGTTTCAGAAGGCATTAAAAAGACGGTAGATGGATTCATCGAAAAAACCAAATCCAAGCACCTACAGAGCCGCCTTATCAACCCGTTTGGCAGCCTCCAGAGAGGTCAGAGCCTCTAGATTATCAGTCTATTAGTACTGTCGTTTGGAGTACGGGATTTCAATCTGACTTTAGCTGGGTTGAAATCCCAGTGTTCGATGGCAAAGGTTATCCAGGACACGATCGGGGTATCACAGGCATCAAAGGGCTCTATTTCTTAGGGCTACCTTGGCTCTATACCTGGGGCTCAGCCAGGTTTTCAGGCATTGCCCGCGACGCAAACTATTTAGCTGAGGAAATCTGGACGAACCTGCGAGGCTCATCGTTTGCTCTTTACTCACCCACGATTGAAGAAATTTGCCCCTGGCTACTAAACACCAGTTTAGTCACGACAGATCTATCGATTTAAACCTATTGGTTTAGATAGTTTCAGTGGCTAGTTTGAGCTTCTCTCGGTCTCCATGAACGCTGCGCCTAACCTTATCACTAGACTTGCAGATTCTGTAGCTAAATATACAATTCTTGCCTTTAACCCCCCTTAACCTGACAGCACCACCCATAATTGTTTAACAGCAACATCAGAGGAAGAAACCATGCCAGAAGTTACAACTCCTGCTCATCAGACAGGTGATTTTTTTGTAGACTATGAGGAAAAAGTTTTTCCCGATGTTAAGGCAGAGCCCGGAGAAAAAGCTCTGGTTACTTTTCATACTGTTGCTTTTGAAGGCTCAATTGGTCTAGTTAATATGCTGCAATCCTTACGTCTGCTCCGTAAGGGTTTTGAAACTTCTATGTTGCTTTATGGTCCTGGCGTTACCTTGGGCATTCAGCGCGGTTTTCCTAAGTTGGGAGATGAAGCATTCCCAGGTCATCAAAATTTTGCCAACCAAATTACAAAGTTTATTGCAGAAGGCGGTAAGGTTTACGCGTGTCGATTTGCGTTGCAAGCCTTATACGGGCATGGCGAACCTTCTTTGCTTCCTGGCATTCGCCCCATTAGTCCCTTAGATGTGTTGGATTTAGTACTGCTGCATCGTAAGGAGGGTGCCTTTATTCTAGATACCTGGACTCTTTAAGATCGGGAGCTGAATCACTCTAATTCTGTGGGTCAGGCATCTTGCCTGACATCCACCAGAGAACTGGCGCGGCTGTTGTACCTAATTTCATCCATAAGCCTTAAGCCTTTAATAACAGCAGGGTTCTGGTATCACAGCATTCACACATTGAAGAGGTGACTCATGGGCGATATTGCCAAAGTTAGAGCCGCCGCAGTACAGCTCAGTCCTGTTCTGTTTAGCCGCGAAGGCACTACAGAGAAAGTATTGCAGGCGATCGCCGAAGCCGCTGAACAAAGCGTACAAATCATTGTCTTTCCCGAAACCTTCGTTCCGTATTATCCTTATTTTTCCTTTGTTCAACCGCCTGTTCTGATGGGCAAAGAGCATATGCGTCTTTATGAAGAAGCCGTGGCGGTTCCTGGATCTGTTACCGATGCGGTTAGCCGTGCCGCTCGGGCGCATAACATGGTGGTGGTCTTAGGCGTTAACGAACGAGATCAGGGTTCACTTTACAATACCCAGCTAATTTTTGATGCGGATGGTCGATTACTCCTCAAGCGGCGCAAAATTACACCGACTTATCACGAACGGATGGTTTGGGGACAGGGAGATGGCGCAGGTTTAAAGGTGCTGGATACCGCTGTAGGCAAAGTGGGTGCCCTTGCCTGCTGGGAGCACTATAACCCGTTGGCTCGATATGCGCTAATGGCTCAACATGAGCAAATCCATTGCGCTCAGTTTCCAGGTTCACTGGTAGGAGAAATTTTTACAGAGCAAATTGAGGTGACTGTTCGTCATCATGCGTTGGAATCGGGATGTTTTGTCATCAATTCAACGGGCTGGCTCTCCCCCGAACAGGTGCAACAAATTACGCCCGACGAGAAGCTGCAAGCATTGAGGGGTGGATGTTATACCGTCATTATTAGCCCAGAAGGAACGCCTCTTTGTGAACCGATTCGGGAGGGAGAAGGAATGGCGATCGCTGATCTAGATTTTTCTCTAATTACTAAAAGGAAACGCATGATGGATTCTGTGGGACACTATGCTCGCCCCGACCTGGTACACCTAACGCTGAATAACACCCCTGGGCTCGTCATGCACCAACAGTCATCGACCCATCAATTAGAGAATACTGATTTCAATGCCAATTGTAATGCCAACGCGAATGACGATACTCAGGCTTCGCCCCTTACTTTACAAAAGAAGCTATGAATAAACAACAGCTTATTACCGAACTGCAATCTCAGGGGTTAAAGCTACTCAAAAAAGAGGTGGGTGCAGCCGGACGGAGAGGTGGGGCAGGACCTTCCGATCACAAAGCAATTACCATTGATGGCACAACGATCATGGTGCCAATTTTCAACAATGCGGCAACAGAGTCTCCTTACACTGCCGAAATTTTGCCTACCGGGGAAGCCCTGTTGAAATATGCGGAAGAACCCCTTACGCCGATCCATTTTCCCCAGCCGCCCAAGTTTTATAGCCTTACAACCCTAGACGGCGTTCCGTACTGGAAGATTGCCCTTCTCCATAGTCAAGACGTTTTGGCAACCACCATTTTGCAAACCTGCATCCGCTATGGGGATACCCAAACATCCTGTCAGTTCTGCGCGATCGGTCAATCCTTGGCAAGCGATCGCACCATTGCCCGCAAAACTCCGAACCAAGTTGCAGAAGTTTCTGCCGCTGCTGTCCGGCTAGATGATGTTAAGCATCTGGTGATGACTACGGGCACGCCAAATGTCAGCGATCGGGGTGCAGCCTATCTCACTGAATGTGCATTAGCAGTCAAAGCACGGATTGATTTACCGATTCAGGCACAGTGCGAACCTCCCGATCGGTTTGATTGGTTTGAACGAATGAAGAACGCTGGAATAGACAGTTTGGGAATGCACCTAGAGGTAGTGGAGCCTGAAGTTAGGGAACGAATTATGCCTGGAAAAGCAACGGTGCCGATCGCCTATTATCTAGACGCATTTGAGGCAGCCGTTAAGGTCTTTGGACGAGGACAGGTTAGTACCTATCTCTTGGCTGGTTTGGGCGATCGGCAAGCTGCTTTGGTCGAAATGAGTGAACGGTTGATTCAAATTGGGGTTTATCCATTCATTGTGCCCTTTGTGCCCATCACCGGCACACCCCTCGCTCACCATCCTGCCCCCGATAGCCAATGGATGTATGCTCTCTACGAGCAAGTTGGCAAGCTTTTGAGGCAAGCCGAGATGTCTTCCAAAGATATGAATGCGGGTTGCGCAAAGTGTGGGGCTTGTTCTGCGCTCTCGACCTTTGAGTAAGGTTATGGTGAAAAAATGCAAAGCTATAGCTTTAGTTTGGCAATTACGCCCAGTGATATTCAGGCTTATTTTGCTCTACGTCATCAAATTTTTGTCGAGGAACAAGGCTTATTTTCAGGTCATTCTACGGATCACCGAACCAGTAATGAGGTCGATGATCTTGATGCGATCGCCTATCCCATCATTGCCCGGCTTCAAACTCAAGTCGTTGGAGTAGTGCGCATTTATGAGCTGCAACATAGACTTTGGTACGGTGGGCGATTAGGGGTTCATCTTGATCATCGTCGAGCTGGAAGAGTAGGGAAAGGGTTAATCTACCAAGCAGTTACCACAGCCCATGGGTGGGGATGCGATCGCTTTTTGGCAACGGTGCAGTCTCAAAATGTACGATTTTTTCAACGATTGCATTGGACATCCCTGGAAGAGGTTCATCTGTGCGGCTTAAGCCATTCCCTCATGGAGGCAGATCTGAGCTTTTATCCGCCTGGTTCTAGCGATCGTTCCTCTTTACAGCCCTTAATCCGATACCCCTCTCTCAGAGAAGCCTCTTAACGTGAACTTGTCAACTCTTACGATTCAGCTTCAGAAAGCTCTCGGCATTGGCTACAAGCAAGATATCCAAACAGCCTCTGATTATCTCCAGCCAGGGTTTCAGTTAGAAGCTCAGCCTAAATCTGGAGTTGCATCTAGCCCAACTATTGCGATCGGGGATGATTGCGCTGCGATTCCAGACGGCGATGGTTATTTGTTATTAGCATCTGAAGGACTACTGCCAAGCTTAGTTGAAACCGAACCTTGGTTCGCGGGCTGGTGTGCGGTCATGGTCAATGTTAGCGACATTTATGCAATGGGTGGTCGCCCGATCGCCCTCGTGGATACACTCTGGAGCCAGTCGCCCGCAGCCACTCAACCCATTTGGCAAGGAATGTTAGCAGCCGCTAAGGCTTACAGCGTTCCCATTGTGGGAGGGCATACCAATTGTCATAGCCCGTACAATGCTCTTTCAGTTGCCATTTTAGGACGTGCTAAAACTCTCATTACTAGCTTCAATGCTCAACCCGGTGATTCACTCTTAATTGCAACTGATTTTCGGGGGCAAGCTCATTCCCGTTATCCCTTTTGGAATGCTGCCACAGAAGCCGATCCAGTTCGTCTTCGCGATGACCTAGAACTTTTGCCCACATTGGCTGAAGCAGGTCTGTGCCATGCGGGTAAAGACATTAGCATGGGCGGTATTTTAGGAACACTTTTAATGCTTCTAGAAACATCAAATTGTGGTGCTGTGCTTCATCTCGATCGCATTCCTATACCGCCGCCTTTGTCATTAGAAGACTGGTTAACTCGCTTTCCCAGCTATGGCTTTCTGCTGAGCGTTCCCCCTACTCATGTTTCGAGAATTCAATCCTACTTCCATCCCCGCAACTTAATTTGCGAAGCGATCGGTACCATTCAATCAGAACCAAAACTTCTGTTAAAAAACCTTTTTCAAACTGAAGTATTTTGGGATTTACGGCACCATCCCCTCACAGGTTTTGGCAGCCCCAAGCCAGCCCAACAATGACTCAAATCACTCAAATGCCAAAGCTCCGAATTGCGCTGCTGACTTACTCGACCAAGACTAGGGGTAGCGTTATGCAAACGCTCTATCTAGCTGAAGCTTTGCAGTCTCTGGGGCATACCGTCTGCATTTTTGCGTTGTCTAAAGGTGAAAACTTTTGTCGTCCTGTAAATTGTGAGACTTGCCTGATTCCCTCTCAGCTCGCACCAGTAGACGTTGAAGCCTTGGTAAAACAGCGAGTACAAGAATTTGTCGATTATTTTGAGCAATGCGATCAAACCTACGACTATTACCATGCCCAAGACTGTATTAGTGCAAATGCCTTAGCCATCCTGCGGGATTCTCCTCAAAAAATGCGTCATCCTATTGCCCATTTCATCCGCACAATTCACCACATTGACGACTACAATCATCCCTACCTTCAGCAATGCCAAGATCGCTCCATTCGGTTGCCCGACTTATGCCTCTGCGTTAGCCAATACTGGCAAGAACAGATTTGGCAGCAGTATCAAATTGAGGCTAAGCGCGTTATTAACGGCGTAGATACCCTCAGATTTTCTCCATCTGTCAATGGGTCAGAATCTCAGCTTCAGCAACGTCTTCATCTCAATGGCAGTCCTATTTACCTTACGGTAGGAGGCATTGAGCCTCGTAAAAACTCTATTACATTGTTAACAGCGTTCTCTCAAGTTCTGAAAACTATCCCAATGCACAATTGATCATTGCAGGCGGCGATACTTTTTTTGACTATTCTCCCTACCGAAAACAGTTTTTTGACACGGTTCAGCAAAGAAAAATTCCTGAACATTACTCTTATTTTACCCGGCACCATTTCTGATGCAGAGTTACCTGCTTTATATCGCTGTGCTGATGCGTTCATTTTCCCCTCGCTCAAGGAAGGCTGGGGGCTGGTGGTACTGGAAGCGATCGCCACTCATCTTCCTGTCGTTACATCCAACATCCCGCCGTTTACCGAATTTCTCACCGATGCCCAAGCGCTTTTGATCGATCCAACTGCGGCGGCGGCGATCGCCCAAGCCATGCTCGATGTAGTTCAACCTGCTTTTGCGAAATCTCTGATTCAACAAAGCCAGTCTGTTTTATTCCATTACACTTGGCTCGCTGCTGCCCAAATGCATCTAAAATTTTATTGTGATCGTTAGCCTCAGTAATCTCTAATCGTCATTTCTAATTAACGCCATGCCCGAAATTCATTTTCAAATTCAATGGCCTGACGGTCAGCCAGAGACTTGTTACTCGCCGTCACTCATTGTTAAAGAGTATTTCATGCCAAATCGCGAGTATGAATTAGAGGATTTTGTGGTGCGATCGCGGACTGCTTTAAATATTGCTAGCGATCGGGTCTTAGAAAAATATGGAATGCCCTGTGGTAGAGCCTTAGGGCAGATTCGTCAAATTGAAACAGCAGCATCCGCCTATAAGAATTTTCCTAACCCTAAAGTGCAGTTTTATTCAGTTTTATTGAGAATTAGCTCAGGCTACCGTGTATACACAAGTTTTTGAAGATAGCCCCGCCTCCGGCGAGCCG
>JAAUPA010000183.1 GCA_012034615.1 Leptolyngbyaceae cyanobacterium CSU_1_4
CCTCTCCCAGAGCGGGAGAGGGACTTTTCTCCCTCTTGCTCCCCGTCTACGGCCTTGGGCTACCGTGTATACACAAGTGATCGAATCTAGCCAAGTCCCTGGCGAACCGCCCCCCAACCCCCCAACTTGGGGGACTTCCGATCCAGTTCTGTGCTTCAAAGTCCCCCAATTTGGGGGATTTAGGGGGCGAAAAAGCTTGGAACGAAGCCAGTCTAGACTTATGTATACACCGTAGCCCAGAGCGGGAGAGGGACTTTTCTCCCTCTTGCTCCCCGTCTCCTGCCTGGGGTTACCGTGTACACATGAGTGGTTGATACCGAGCCCAGCCCCCGGCGAACCGCCCTCAGAATGGGGGATTTAGGGGGCGAAAAACATTGCAACGAAGCCAGTTTCGACTTGATGTACATGCGGTAACCTGCCTTGGGGAAAGGGTTGAGGGTTGAGGTTAGTTGTACATTGCGTTGATGCAGCCTTGTTGATACAGCCTTAAAAAAGGCGATCGCCCTCAAGCTAAGGGGGCGGTTTTTTATGTAAAAAACTCTTTGCCAGAGCATTACTGCCCCCCTTGGTCTCCACCATTACGTATTTTCCGATTAAGTATTACATATAACTTATTCACCCTCCCTTAATACGGATATAAAGAAACGATGTAGGTCTCTGTAAATTCCGGGTAGAGCAGATCACCACTAGATAGATTTGGAGAAATCAATTAAAAATGGTGAGGTCATATGCGCCTGCTCATCGTTCAATATGCTGGTGATTACCGAGAAGCTTTTTACAACTTAGCAGAAGGCAGAGGGGAAACTTACTACGCGCAACAGTACTCTGTCGATGCTGTCTCGAAGGCTGTTGCCCAAGCCGATGAAGTGGCTACTTTGAGCTTCTTGAGTGATGACGGCTACAACGAAGTTTTGCCGAATGGCGTGAGGGCGATCGGAGCAGGCTTCCACCACAAAATTGATAGTCAAACGATTTTAGCCATCATCAACGCTCAAAATCCTACACATATCGTTTTGAGAACTCCGGATCGAGCTGTGTTGCAATGGGCAATCAAAAATAACGTTCAGGTCATGGTCACCCTGGCAGATTCCTTTAATAGTCCTAGCCTGCGCGATCGGGTCAACCACTATTTTCTTGCCCATCTTCTTAACCATCCTCAGGTCAACTGGGTTGGCAACCATGGGGTCACTGCCTCTCAGTCTCTCCAGTCCATTGGCGTTAATCCTGACAAAATTATTCCTTGGGATTGGCCCCACGCCGTCACCCCAGACCTATATACCCAAAAAAGCTTGCGTCAGCATTCAGACTGCTGGACGATTCTCTATGCAGGGCATATCAGCGAGGCGAAGGGTGTGGGAGATGTGTTGGCAGCGATCGCCACGCTCAAAGCCCGTCACTTCCCGGTTCATCTCAAAATAGCGGGCAAAGGCGATGTGGATGAATTCCAAGCCAGGGTGCGTCAGCTTCAAATTGAGGACTGCGTAGAGTTTTTGGGAATGGTCAAAAATACTGATGTGATTGGGCTGATGCGGGATGCTGACCTCGTCACGGTGCCTAGTCGCCATGAATATCCTGAGGGTTTCCCCATGACGATTTATGAGTCCCTTTGTTCTCGCACGCCCATCGTCGCTTCTGATCATCCGATGTTTGTGCGGCAGTTGCGCCAGGGGCAAAACGCCATGATTTTTCCAGCCGGTGATGCAGCGGCTTGTGCCTCACAAATCGAGACGGTTCTGACCCAGCCCGCTTTGTACGAAAAAATCTCTAACGCCACTTATGCAACCTGGAAAAACTTGCAGATTCCAGTGAAATGGGGCGATATGCTGACCTGCTGGTTAGAAAACTCTTCCGCAGACCAAGAGTGGCTGTTTAGACATCGCCTTTCATCAGGGCGTTACGGCAATCTCAACGTGGCTTCGGCTTCTGGTTTCTCAGTATCTTTTGGTCAGCGACAGATTCGGCAAGCCTAAGGGCGATCGCCTAATCTAACCCAACCCGGTAGGTCTACAGTTCTACTCAGGGCAGCAATTTCATCGCCTTAAGGCTTGAGTCAGGGAATTTTTAATAAATTCAAATTTTGGATGCCATCTCAGTCTGTACACTGTGATAGATGGACGCGATAGGTGAAGACCGCTTATGGATGCTGCTACACTCTGGCAACGTTATCAGGACTGGCTATATTTCCATGAAGGGTTAGGGTTTTATCTTGATGTGAGTCGAATGCGGTTTGATGATGCCTTCGTCACTCAGATCCAGCCCCAGTTAGAAAAAGCATTCCATGCCATGGTGGCGCTAGAAGAGGGAGCGATCGCCAACCCCGACGAAAATCGTAGGGTGGGGCATTATTGGCTGCGCGACCCTAGCCTGGCACCTACCCCAGAGATCCAGCAAAACGTGACCGAAACCCTGACGCAAATTCACACCTTCGTCAGTAAAGTCCATAGCGGCGAAATCCACCCGCCCGATGCGGCAAAGTTCACCGATATCTTGTCAATTGGAATTGGCGGGTCGGCGCTAGGTCCGCAATTCGTGGCAGAAGCGCTGTCCCCAGTCCATGCCCCCTTAAACATGCGGTTCATCGATAATACCGATCCTGCGGGCATCGATCGCGTGCTGGCTGGGTTAAAAGATCGCTTAGCCTCTACCCTTGTTTTGGTCATCTCCAAGTCTGGCGGAACGCCCGAACCTCGTAACGGCATGGTTGAGGTTAAACATTTCTACGAAAAACAAGGGCTCAACTTTGCCCAACATGCCGCTGCCATCACCGGCAACGGGAGCAATTTAGATCAAGTTGCTAAAGCTGAAGGCTGGTTAGAAACCTTTCCCATGTACGACTGGATTGGCGGGCGGACTTCAGAGCTTTCTGCGGTGGGGCTCCTGCCTGCTGCGCTTCAAGGCATTGATATCGACGCAATGCTGGCTGGAGCAAAGGAAATGGATGAGGCGACTCGGGTACCTAGCTTGAAGGAGAATCCGGCAGCCCTGTTGGCAATGAGCTGGTACTTTGCGGGTAATGGCAAAGGCGAAAAAGACATGGTGGTGTTGCCTTATAAAGACAGCCTGCTGCTGTTTTCGCGCTATTTGCAACAGTTAGTAATGGAGTCTTTAGGCAAAGAGGAAGACCTGGACGGTAACAAGGTTTATCAGGGTATTGCAGTTTATGGCAACAAAGGCAGCACCGATCAGCACGCCTATGTGCAGCAATTGCGAGAAGGAATTCCCAACTTTTTTGCGACCTTGATCGAGGTATTAGAAGATCGTCAAGGAGTCTCGATTGAAGTGGAGGCGGGCGCAACTTCTGGAGACTATCTTTCGGGTCTGTTGCAAGGAACTCGGCAGGCGCTCTACGAAAATCACCGAGACTCTATCACGGTGACGATTCCTCAGGTGAATCCGCGCACGGTGGGAGCGTTGATTGCTTTGTATGAACGGGCAGTAGGGTTGTATGGCTTTATGGTGAACGTGAATGCTTATCATCAGCCGGGGGTAGAGGCGGGTAAGAAGGCAGCCGCAGCCGTGCTGGATTTGCAGCAGCGAGTGGTTAAGGCGCTGAAAGAGGCTAAGGCACCGATGTCGTTGAGTGAGCTGGCAGCCAGGGCGGGCGCGCCTGACCAAGTGGAGGCAATTTACAAAATTGTTCGCCATTTGCAGGAAAATCATCGTGGGGCGCTGGTGACTGGAGATTTGAGTAAGCCTGGAAGTTTGGCGATCGCTGCCCTATAGCCCTTTTGGATAATCCCTATGGATGACTGGTTGAAAATTGGCAAAATTGTGGCGGCTCAGGGCTTGAAAGGAGAAATGCGAGTGTATCCGGACTCCGATTTTCCTCAGCGGTTTGAGCAGCCTGGCGAGCGTTGGCTGCTGCGTCCGGGGGCAGCAGAACCCGAAAAGGTTCAGCTTGTTTCGGGGCGATCGCTAGCGGGCAAGGGGCTGTATGTCCTGTGCTTTGCCGGAGTGACTAGCCGGGAACAGGCAGAGGCATGGCGAGATTCCTACCTCGTGGTTAAAGAGAGCGATCGCCCGCCGCTGGAGGAAGGCGAGTTCCATGTGATGGATTTGATTGGGCTAGAAGTGTTTGATCAAGCCACGCAAGCCAGAGTGGGCACCGTCACAGATGTTTTTGCCGCCGGAAATGACCTGTTGGAAGTCGCGTTAATCAACTTAGAGGGAAACCCCAAAGTGTTGGTTCCCTTTGTAGAGGCGATCGTGCCGGTGGTCGATTTGCCCAGTCGCCGCCTGGAAATTACGCCTCCCGCAGGGCTCATTCCAGCGCCACTTGCTCCAGAAAACCCGATAGAAAACCCAATAGAGGCAGAGAGAAATAGTCTAATTCCTGAGGCTTCACCAGAAAAAGATGTCTCGGCAGAAAACTAGCGGTGGAATCAAAGTCTTGTTCGGCAGTGAGTGCCCACTGATAGCCGCCTAACCGAACTTTAAACGGCTGAGAACCGAACCTGGCTCGGATTGGGAATTTTCGATCGCCTCTGTGAATCATAGTTTATAGACCGTTCTAGACCAGAAACTTTCGCCACGGTTCAGAGGTCTATCTCTCTACTACCAGACAATATGAGAACTTCTATGAACCTTAAATCGATCGCCCTTGTCACCCTCATCGCCATCACTGCCGCTGCTTGTGGCGATCAAACCCAGGCTCCTCCCTCCCAAGCTAATAATCCTCAGCCTCTGGTTCAGCCCGAAGTGCCCTTAGACCGCAAACCAGAAGCTCAAAAGCCTGTTTCCGGTGTCCCCCTTCAGCCGTCCCAAAGCAACGCTCCAGGCAACCCTCAGAACTTGGGCGGCAGCGTCTCTCAAGCCCCTGCCGAGCTGCCGTCTGATTCGCCCCCAGTTGCGCCGCCGCCTAAAACTGAGGCGCGTCAGAGTCGCTCGGAAGTGCCCCTTCAACCGGCTTCAGCGGGTGGGGTGAAGATGGGCAATATTGAATATCGATCGTCGGAAACTGCGCCTGATCGAGACATTGAACAGGCAATTGTAGAAAGCTTGGGTGGCGATCGCACTGCTTTGCAACAAACCCGCTATTACTACGATCGCATCGACTTGAGCGGTGACGGCAAGCCCGAAGCACTGGTCTATTTGAGTGGCTCTTATACTTGCGGCACGGGCGGCTGCAAAATGTTGATATTAGAGCAATCGGAGCAGCATTATCAATTAGTTTCGCAAATGACGTTGGTGAATGCCCCCGTGATTGTCTCTGCGGAACGATCGGCAGGTTGGAATGATTTGGTGCTAGAAGTGGCAGGCGGCGGCGCAGTCAAACACTACGCTCAGATGAAGTTTGACGGCAGCACCTATCCTGTTAACCCTTCTACTGCGCCAGAAGTTGCGCCTAATTCCACCCTCAATGGTACGGCTGTGATGAATGATGGCATTACCGCCGGTGGAGGCATTGCGCTACAGGGTGAGGGATAACTTCAAGCCTTCGTCAAGGCTTCCTCAACAAAATTTTGCATTTCTTAAGGATTGTTGTTAGATTGCAGGGATACTCCTCCTCCTCACATCCTTATGAAACTACTCTTTGGGATCATTCCAACGCCAACGCCCCTCAAGCCCAAGTCTCGGGTTTATGACCTCAAAGCTCGGCTCGACTGGGGCGAACCTGCCCTCACCATTATTGATGTGCGCGATCGCCAAGAGTTTGCGGTCAATCATGTCATGGGTGCCGTTAACTTGCCCATGGCAGAATTAGTAGAGCGAGCCTCGGTGAACTTTGAGTTGACCCGTGATCTTTACATCTGTGGAGATACAGACGAAGAGATCGCCGCAGGAGCTGCAAAATTACGGGCTGCGGGATTTAGTAGCGTTTCAGAGGTGCAAGGCGGTTTGCCTGCTTGGAAGGCGGTGGGGTATCCGGTTGAAGCAATTCGCCTACCGCTGGACTCATAAACCGTCAATTGCTTCAGAATTATTGAAGGTCTAAAGCCCGTCTGCTCTATGATTCAGGAGAACTGAATCGGAAAGAGAGATGGGCTTTGATTTTTAAGAGGATTGAAAGGCAGGCTGAGCCGAGGAATTATCGGGCTGGTCATGGGGATGGCGATCGGGCTGACCGGCTGCAATCTTAGCGTTCGCACTGCCGCTGCCCGTGTGCCCCAACTGGTCTTTGCCAGTCCTAACGACCCTTCTACCTTTAACTATCCTTGAATAACTCATTGTTTAGTTTGTTTGTCTATGGCTATCTTTACGAGGGTTTACTGCGCGAAAATGGTTTAACCCGTGAGCTAGAGCCAGTTCTGGCAAAATCCTGGAAAATTTCAGACGATAAACTGCGGCTTGAGTTTACCCTGCGAGAGGGGCTGAAATGGTCTGATGGGCAGCCCTTGACGGCAGACGATGTGATGTTTTCCTTTCAAGAGGTATATCTCAACCCCAAGATTCCCACGCCGGTTAAAGATATTTTGCAAGTAGGCGACTCTGGGGCTTTGCCAATGCTTCGCCAAATTGATCAGCAGCGCATTGAATTTAAGGTGCCAGAACCTTTCGCGCCTTTTTTAAGAAATGTCGGTGGGCTGCCCATCTTGCCCGCTCATATTTTGCGAGACTCTACTCAGCAGCAAGATAGTAAGGGCAACTTAAAGTACCTTTCGACCTGGGGCACCGATACCGATCCTCAGAAGATTATTGCCAATGGTCCTTACGTCATGGAGAGCTACACCTCAGGGCAGCGATTGATTTTTCGGCGAAACCCTTACTACTGGCGCAAAGATGCAGCAGGGAAACCTCAGCCCTATGTGGAACGAATTGTGACCCAAATCATTGGTTCAGACGACGGGCAGTTATTGAGTTTTCGATCGGGGGATTTGGATGAGTTTTGGGTTAAGCCTGAGTCTTTCCAGTTGATGAAACAGGAGGAGAAACGCGGCAAGTATCAAATCTACAATGCAGGACCAGAGACAGGTTCTCGATTTATTACCTTTAACCTGAATCAGGCAAAGAACGATAAGGGACAGCCGTTTGTCGATCCGATTCATTCGCGGTGGTTTAATAACTTGGCGTTTCGTCAAGCAGTTGCCCATGGAATCGATCGGGAACGGATGAAGACCAGTATTTATCAAGGCATTGGTGATTTACAAGATTCTCCCCTCGACAGCAAAAACCCGTTCTATCTGTCTCCCGAAAAAGGCGGCAAGGCTTACGATTATGATCCAGCGCTATCTCGCAAGCTTTTGAAGGATGCAGGATTTCAAACTAATGCCAAGGGGGAACTGTCGGATCAGTGGGGTAATCGGGTGCAGTTTGTGCTGCTTGTGAAATCTGAAGAAAAGTCTCGGGTTAGCGCTGCTGCCCAAGTTCAGCAAGATTTGACTCAACTGGGCATGAAGGTTGATTTGCAAATTTTGGCGTTTAACTCGGTTCTTAAAAAGTTGATGAGTCGGAATTGGGAGTGTTATGTGGGTGCGTTTGGTGGAGGCGGTGCCGATCCTCATAGTGCTTCTAATATTTGGAGAGTGAGTGGCTCGTCTCATCAGTTTAACCAGGGACCTCAGCCGGGAGAGCCGCCGATTAGGGGTTGGAAGGTGAGCGAGTGGGAGCAGGACATCGATCGACTCTTTGCTGCGGGTGCCCGGGAGCTAGACGATCGCAAGCGGGCAGTGTTTTATCACCAGTATCAACAAATTGCCCAAGAGCAATTGCCGTTTATCCATTTGGTTAATCCTTTGAGTCTGGATGCTGTGCGCGATCGCATTCAAAATGTTAAATTCTCTCCCTCGGGCGGAGCCTTCTGGAATCTGTATGAGCTGAAGGTGGCGAATTAAAATAAATACTTCTGAATTGATTTGCTAACTTGATGGGTCTTGATTTGAATCGACGAGGGTTTTCCATGATGGGTTCTGTATGGCTTAGGCTGCGTCTCAGGGGGCAACGTTGGGGAGGGCGACTGGCGATCGCGTGGGAATCTTCAAGGCGGCAATCTTCAAGGCGGCAATCTTCAAAGGCGATCGCCCTTGTCCTGGTCTGTCTGCTCACCCTGCCCCTTGTCGCCTGCGATATCAGCGACTTTCGCACTCAGTCGGCACAAGTGTCTCGGCTCGTGGTCAGCACCCTTACCGATCCCAAATCCTTCAACCCCATTACCGAATCGAATGAAGTAACGGGAATGCTGTTTGATGGCTTGCTTACCACCAACGGAGTTACAGGGGAACTGGAGCCAGGATTAGCCGAATCTTGGGAAATTTCGCCCGATCAGCGCACCATTACCTACCAGCTCCGGGAGGGGCTGAAATGGTCGGATGGGGTGCCCATGACGGTGGATGATGTGGTGTTTTACTACAACGAAATTTTGTTTAACGAAAAAATTCCCAACAGCTCGGTTGATTTATTTCGGATTGGCGAAAAGGGGCTGTTTCCCCTAGTGCGTAAAGTGGACGATCGCCGCGTCGAATTTGTCTCTCCCGAACCCTTTGCCCCGCTCTTACGGTTTGCAGGCGGCAGCGTTCTGCCCAAACATGCCCTTGAACAATACGTCACGCAAGTGGACGAGGAAGGCACGCCCCTAGTCGCCTCGGTGTGGGGAACGGATACTGACCCTCAACAACTGGTGGGCAACGGTGCCTATGTTTTGAAAAGCTATGAACCCGGACAGCGCCTGATGTTTGAGCGCAACCCATACTACTGGAAAAAAGATGCCCAGGGTCAGCAGTTGCCCTACATTGAGCAGTATGTGGTGCAGGTGATTGAGTCTACCGATGCTTCCCTGAGCCAGTTTCGGGCGGGCGGCTCCGATGTAGAAGCCATTACTCCAGAATATTTTGCGCTGATGAAACGGGAGGAAGAACGAGGGAAATTTAAGATTTTTAATGGGGGTCCGGCGCTAAGTTCTTTGTTTGTGACGTTTAACCTCAATCAAGGCAAGCGGAATGGCAAGCCCCTGGTTGATCCCATTAAGTCTCGGTGGTTCAACACGCTCAACTTTCGCAAGGCGATCGCCCATGCCATCGATCGCCCTAGTCTCATTAACAACATCTACCAAGGCTTAGGCGTGCCTCAACATTCGCCCATCTACATCCAAAGCCCCTACTATTTTCCGCCCGAAAAAGGCTTGCCCACCTACGACTACAACCCCAGCAAAGCCAAAGAACTGCTGTTGGGGGCAGGCTTTCAATACAACGCCGCTAACCAGCTTGTCGATGCTGAAGGCAATCGGGTACGCTTCACGATGGGAACCAATGCAGGCAACAAAGTTCGAGAAGCCACTGGGTCACAAATTAAATCTGACCTGGCAAAAATTGGCATCCAGGTTGATTTCCAGCCGATCGCCTTTAATACCTTGGTTGATAAAATGAGCAATACCCTCGACTGGGAAGCCATCATTATGGGGCTGGGCGGAGCCGGAACTGAGCCAGATGGGGGGCGAAACGTTTGGGCACCCGATGGGCGACTGCACTTTTTTAATCAAATCCCTGCGCCCGGACAAGCACCCATTGAAGGACGGCAGGTGGCAGAGTGGGAAGCCGAGATCGGGCGGCTTTACATTCAGGGAGGACAGCAGCTCATTGACGAAAAGCGCAAGGAAATTTATGCCGAAATTCAGCGGCAGGCGCAGGCACAGGTGCCGTTTATTTACTTGGTCAATCCGCTTGCTTTGTCCGCAGTGCGCGATCGCGTCCAGGGCGTTCAGTTTTCCGCCCTAGGCGGCTCGCTGTGGAACCTTCCAGAACTCAAGCTGACCGAAGACTAAGAACCTATCCGAAAACCTTTGATTATATGAGAGACTGATAGGGACTGAGTTTTGGAGTCTGCAGACCCATGTCCTTTACAGAAATTGACCCCAAATATTTGCTGCCGGATGAAGTGTGGGAGCGGG
>JAAUPA010000184.1 GCA_012034615.1 Leptolyngbyaceae cyanobacterium CSU_1_4
GAGTGTTTGTAAATATAAATAACGCTCCGAACCGCCCCCCTAAACTCCCCAAATTGGGGACTTTGAATTCAACCACTCGGGCTCGAAAGTCCCCCCAATTTTGGGGGGGGTGGGGGGCTAGCGTAAAGCGATACGCTTATTTACAAACACTCTCTTAAGCAAGACCTTCAAACAGGAGAATGCTATGCCTTAACAACAAAGTTTGACCGCAAAAGAATACGGTGAATGAGTTGAACAAACCTTGAACAAGCACTCTTGTGCTCATAGCACGACACACCGCTAGATTAAGACGTTTACCAGAGTTAAACTTCTTTCGGAAGTTAGAGGTTTGTTTCTCTCTTTGGGGTAGATTTTCTGTTTGAATATTGAGCACTCATTCAAAATTAGTCTCACCGTTTGGGGTGCTGGTGCATTCCTATAGCCATCCCACTTCATCATCCCATTTCACTGGGTTTGTAGAATACATAAAGCGAAACAGAACACACCGCTGCTAAAGCGTGGCGCATTCCGCTTTTCTCCATACGCCCTTGGATGGACAAGGCACTACAGATTTTTACTCACCCCGCGATCGCCCCCACTTCAAAAAGCCTAAACCCCAACGAAATTATTTCTCCTCGACATGGAGCATCCCAATCTTTTTAGGCTCACTAAACCCTCGCCAACGTCACCTTCTCCACTTGGTCTTGATACTTGCCATTCCGATCCTCATAGCTCACAGCACAAGGCGCACCTTCTAAAAACAGCAATTGCACAATTCCCTCATTGGCATAAATCCGACAATCTGCACTGGAAGAATTAGAAAACTCTAGCGTTAAATGTCCGCGCCATCCTGCTTCAGCCGGAGTCAAATTTGCAATTAAACCAATGCGCGCATACGTGCTTTTGCCAATGCAAATCACCGTGACATTGTCCGGTACTTTGAGCTGCTCTAACGCCACACCTAAACCGTACGAATGGGCAGGCAGAATGAAGTATTGCCCGTTCACATCTGTGTGCAGCGTTGCGGGTTCTAAATTGGCGGGGCTGAAGTTTTTAGGATCAACCACTGTGCCAGGAATGTGTTTGAAGATGCGAAACTCTGAAGCCGACAGGCGCAAATCATAGCCATAGCTACTTAAGCCATAGGAAATAACCGGCAGCCCGTCTACCCGCCGCACTAGCTGAGGCTCGAAGGGGCTAATCATGCCGGTTGCCGACATTGTCGTAATCCAGGTATCGTTCTTAATCATTAGGGGCGATGGCTCCGGCGAAGTTCTGTGATTTGGTCTGCAAGATTGAGAATAGCTTGAGGCATGTCGGGTCCAGTTAAAATGACATCGACTTGAGCAGGACGATTTTTGAGGAAGTCTACCACCTCAGCCTCCGAAATCAGCCCCAGGTTGATTGCCAAACTCAGCTCATCCAACACCACTAATGAATACTGGCTTCTAGCCACGACCTTTTGGGTGTATTCCCACAGCTCTCGCAGGGCGATCGCCTCATCCTGTTCTAAATGGGGCGTATCCAAGCAGCGAGGCAAATCGCAACGCACCCATTCTAAATGCTGTCCTAACTTGACGGGATTGTGAATGCCTTGCCCAATGCCGCCTTTCAAAAATTGCACAATTAGAACGGGCGTGCCTTGACCCGCAATGCGAAGCGCCTGCGCCATGACGCTGGTGAAAAAGCTGCGATGGGGACAGGTAAAGACTTGCACCAATCCCTCTACCGTATAAGGCAAAGAACTGGGGGTACGGCTCGGCGTTTCTAGTTGGGAAACCATGGATTCACTTCCGGGTGCTTCGGGAACAGGCGATGCTTAAAGAATAGTACAAAATTTTAGATATGAACGTAGACCTGCATTAACTAAAGTAAACATATAGAGCCGATCGCTCATTTTTCTACCCATCAAACACTACATATGCAGAGCCGTCAATAGGCTATATGTACTGTCTGCCTATTGCCCGAATCGTATTGCCCGGATCCTATTGCCCGGATCGCCCATGTTTCTATTGTCTGCATAGACGGGTGCGATTGAGCGCGCGCTTCGAGATAATTGCAAGTCGCCCAATTCCTATCTTCCCTTTCCCCAAGCAGCCGTTCCCCGCTATTCTAATTGAGTTGAAACTTCAAGGCATATCGACATGGTGTGGCAGCGTCCCGACGATCGGCAACCCGACCAACTCCGACCGATGCGGTTTGAGCGAAACTTTACTAAGTTTGCCGCAGGCTCAGTTCTGGCGTCCTGCGGCGATACCCAGGTGCTTTGCACAGTTAGCATTGAACCCGGAGTGCCCCGGTTTTTGGAAGGGCAGGGGCAAGGCTGGTTGACCGCAGAATACCGGATGCTGCCCACTGCCACCCAGCCTCGACACTCTCGAGAGTTTATGAAGCTATCGGGGCGAACGCAGGAAATTCAGCGATTAATCGGGCGGAGTTTGCGGGCGGCGTTGGATATGAAGGCGTTGGGCGAGCGGACGCTGTTGGTGGATGCGGATGTTTTGCAAGCCGATGCAGGCACGCGAACCACTGCAATTACGGGAGGCTTTGTGGCGTTGAATGATGCGATCGCCCATTTACTTAAATTGGGGGAACTGGAGCGATCGCCCCTTCGTCATCAAATTGCTGCCATTTCTGTGGGTTTGCTCAATGGCGTTCCCTACCTCGACTTAAACTATCCTGAAGATGTGGCTGCCGATGTGGACTTTAACGTTGTGCTGAACGACGAGCTGCATTTAATTGAGCTACAAGGCACCGCAGAGGCAGGCAGCTACACTCGCGCCCAGTTGAACCAAATGTTGGACTTGGCAGAAAAAGGAATTGGCGAGGTCATGGAATTGCAGCGACAAGCGATCGCCTCGGCAATATCTTGATCTTGAGAAAAACGCCGTTTTTTGAGTTCGGAGCGATCGCATTATGCTGGCTCTCAAGGAAAAAGGCATTGAGTTAAGATGCTTGCAAGAGATGGGCCGTTGTCTGTTGGATGAATTCTGTTGGGTGAAAAGGTGAGTGTGACATGACGAATTCTCCAAACTCAGGTCGTCAGCCTGAGAACCCACCGACTCGGAGACGACGGTTTTTGATTCGTGCAGGTTTATTGACCGGCGGAGTCGCGTTGATAGGGGCGATCGCGGCTGGGCTGTATGTCCGACAATTTATTCAAGAGAAATTAGCGCCCTTAATCGCCGAGAGCCTCAGCGATACCTTAAATCGTCCGGTTAACGTGGGCGGCGTGGAGCGGATTTCGCTGGTGGGCTTGCGGCTGGGCGCTTCGGCATTGCCGCCGTTAAAAAATGACGCAGACCAGGTCAAAGTAGAGGCGATCGAAGTGGGGTTTAATCTACTAGAACTCCTGTGGAGCCGAGATCTACACTTCGACATTACGCTGGTACGCCCGGATGCTTTTATTGATCAAGATGAAGACGGGCAGTGGTTCAAAACGAAAATTACCACGAATGAATCGAACAATTGGATTAGACCTCAGCTTGACGAAATTCGGGTGCAAGAGGGCAGATTGGCGCTGGCAGCGGCGAAGCAACTGAGAGACGAAACGGGCGAAATTGAACCACGCCCCGTGCCTGTGCTGACTAACGTAGAAGTGCAGAATGTTAACGGCTCAGTCACGCTCCAAGATAATAATCAGCGGATTCGGTTTAATGTGACCGGAAACCCCCAAACGGGCGGCGAGATGCGGCTGCGGGGCGACATCAACCAAGCCACAGAGGCAAAGAAGCTGACGGTGGAAGGGCAGGGCTTGCTGGCACCCACCGTGAATGTGTTGGTGCCTTTGCCGGTCACGTTTTTGACCGGACGAGCATCGGGTAAGCTTGAGATTACCTTGGGCAAGGAAGAAGACCCGCTCCTCCTCAACGGTCGGGTGAGATTTCGGGATGGGGCAATGAAAATTGCAGCAGTGCCCAAGACGTTTAATCGGTTGAATGGCACTGTGCTATTTCAAGATCAGCGAATTACGTTTCAAGATGCACAGGGGCGCTATGGCGAAATTCCAACGCGGGTGAGTGGCGGGTTGGATACAGAAAAGGGCTATGACATTTCCCTGCGGGTGCCTAAAGTCAGTGCTGCCACCTTACTAAAAACATTTGATTTAAACTCGCCGTTTGCGGTGGCGGGCATCTTTGGCGGCAATGTCCAGGTATCTGGGGCGATCGACAGTCCTAAACTGACGGGAGTTGCCACTAGCCTCGAACCGGCAAAGGTCGATCAACTGACCTTTGCCAAAGCCAATACCCGCTTTACTTTAACGGCGGATGCCCTTACCTTCGATTCTATCCAGGCAACGCCAACCAGCGGCGGCGGGGTCACGGGTAGAGGCGTGGTGCGATTGGGCGATCGCCAGACTGTTGCGTTCAATTTTCGGGGGCAAGATCTGGCAGGAGATGCGATCGCCCAGGAGTATGGCAGTGCGCCCAACTTCACCATTGGCAGCGTTGCCGCCACGGCGCAAATCTCTGGCACCTACGACAATATTCAAACCGTTGCCCAGTGGCAAGCGCCCCAAGCCACCTATCCCGCGCGAGGCACGGTCAGGGTGGCGGGAGATTGGGTGCAGTTCCAAGATACGGCGGTACTGGTGGCGGGCGGCATGGTGCGGGGCAACGGCGAACTGCGCCAAGGGGTGTGGAATGCGGCGGTGCAGGCATCAGGAATTCGGCTCAATCAGTTTTCCGCAGATTTACGCGGGTTGTTGAGCGGCACGGGCAGGCTATCGGGGAGTTTGGCAGATTCGAGTTTGGCAGCAATTCGGGCAGAGGGCAATCTGCGATTTTCAGAAGGGATTGCTTTGATTGATCAGCCGTTGAATGCAGCGGTAACTTGGCTAGGCGCACCAGGGGGATCGCCAAGCGGGCGCTTGCGGGTCAACAGTGCCACGGCTCCCGGCTTCAGCGCCAATGGCTTCGTTTTTGCTCAGTTAGAAGGCACCCCAGAAATTACTAATCTTGATCTCAATGTGCGGCTTCAGGACTATCCCGTGGCGGCACTGCCCATTCCCACCCCCGAACAAATTGCCTTGAGGGGGAACGCCGATTTTTCTGGAAAATTGACAGGTGCGCTAGATGCCGTGAACGTTGCTGGCAACTTGCGTCTGAACCAGGCAGCAGTCAATCAGGTGGCATTTGAGTCGGCGCTAGACGGCACTTTCCAGTATCGCGCCAACCAGTTTACCCGGCTGGATGTGCGCGGCGACACCGATCGCATTGCTTTTAATCTAGATGGCGCTAATCGCCCCGTTTCTTTCTATGTGCAGCAGGGAGACACGATCGCCACAGGCAGAGGGCAGGGCGATCGCTTGTTGGCTGATCTACAAAATTTCCCCTTGTCTATTCTCAACTTTGCACCCACGACGGCTTATGGGTTAGGGGCGATCGAGGGTCAACTCAATGGACGATTTGATATCAACTTGGCAAATCTGGAAAACCCGACGGTGTTGGGTGAAGTGGCGATCGCGCGTCCGGCATTGGGCTATATCAATGCCGACCAACTGACAGGCAATTTTCGCTATGTCAACGGGATTGCGGTGCTGAACCAAGGGGAACTCGTTCGCGCCAACAGTCGCTATCAGCTTTCGGGCAGTTTTAACGCGGCTGCCACCCAGTTTCAGGGGCAAGTGACGACTGAGCAAGGCAGAATTGAAGATATTTTAACTGCCTTTCAATGGTTTGACCTGTCTGACCTCAGCCGAGGGATCAATTCGCCCACCTACGCCAGCGCCGCCGATGTGCAAGCCTCAGGAGTGGGAAGACCGGGCGATCGCTTTATCAACCAACTCCGCCGATTTTCCGAAGTTGTGGCACTGCGCAATCAGCTCGTTGCGGCTCGTCAAGACGCTTCTATCATTCCCGATTTATCCCAACTGGAAGGAGGTTTTTCGGGCAATGTCGAAGTGGGTTTTCGCCCCAAGAGGGCTTTGCGCTGGACTTTGGCATAGAAGGTAAAGATTGGAGGTGGGAAGAATACGATATCAACTCAGTGACCGCAGGCGGCAGTTTCAAAGACGGGGTTCTATCCCTGCGCCCTTCTCGCATTCAGTCGGGCGATTCTCGGGTGGCATTTCAAGGGCAAATTGGCGCAGATCAACAAAATAACGGGCAGCTTGTCGCCGAAAATATCCCGGCTGCTGCCGTCAGCGATCTTCTAAATTTAAATGTGCCCGTGGAAGGAAATCTTAACCTGAACGTGGGTTTGCTGGGCACTATCGGCAACCCCACGGTGAGCGGCGAACTAACTTTAGTGAATGGCAAAGTTAATAACTCTTCTGTTCCCGATCTTGGTGTTTTAATCGGTTACAACGATGCTCGTCTCACCGTGTTTGGCAAGCGATCGAACCCGTTCACGTTGGTGGGTGATATTCCGTACAAATTTCCGTTCATGACCGTTGAACCTAGCAGTGATCAGTTTGCGCTGAAGGTTGATGTAGAAAACGAAGGCATTGCCCTGCTGAGCCTGTTTACTGACCAAGTGGCGTGGAAAGGCGGCGAAGGTCAAGTGAACCTTCAGGTGAATGGCATTCTGAGAACCTTGCCTAGTGGCGCGATCGATTTTAGACCGACTGCCACAGGGAGCGCCAGGTTTAGAAATGCTAGATTTTCAGCCGCAGCCCTGCCTGAAGAAGAGGTGACGGATGTGACCGGCGACCTTTTATTCGCCAACGATCGCATTCAAGTTCAAGCCCAAGGTCTCTTTAGCGAAGGCACGATCGCGGCTCAGGGTGTTCTCCCCATTTTCTCGCCGCTCGCCCCTACTGACCCCGCCCTTAACACTCCATTACTCATTGATCTCGACAATATTGCCCTGCGCCTAGAGAATCTGTACAATGGCGGCGTAGACGGACGGGTGGTCGTCACGGGCACCGCTTTAGCGCCCTTGGTTGGCGGAGAGGTGAGCCTAAGCGGTGGGCGAGTGTTCATTCCCGATGCGGCTCCGGTGGCAACTGCAACGGCGGGCGATCCGGGCACCATCCGTTCTCCTCGGCTCAATAACCTGGAGTTGACCTTGGGCGATCGCCTTCGCGTTACCAAAGACCCCATCCTCAATTTCTATGCCAGAGGCAAGCTCAATATTAACGGCTTCCTCGATAACCTCAATGCCCAGGGCACCGTGCTGTTGCGCGGCGGACAAGTTAACCTTTTCACGACCCAATTTAGACTGGCACAAGGCTATGAGAGCAAAGCCGTTTTTGAACCCAATCGAGGGCTAGATCCGATTCTGGATGTCCGTCTAGTGACTTCAGTTCCAGAGGTCGTTCGGTTTCCTGTTCCCGACAATTCGCCCTTTGCTGCCGCTGAGGTGAGAGATACGACAATCAATGACTTTGGCGAAATTCAAACCGTCCGGGTGCAAGCCAGCGTTACAGGTCCAGCCAGCGAATTTTCCCAAAATCTGCGCCTCACCAGCAGCCCCAGCCGCACCGAATCAGAAATTGTGGCGTTGGTGGGCGGCAACTTTATCAACAGCTTAGGGGAAGATGGAAATGCGCCCCTTGCGATCGCCAGTGTTGCCGGATCTGCCTTTTTAGGAGACTTTCAAAACCTGATTGCTAACACCATTGGTCTGACTGATTTTCGCATTTTTCCGACAACGGTTTTATCAGATAATAATGCGCGCAGCTCGACGCTGGCGATCGCTGGGGGAAGTGGGTTTTGATGTGACTCGAAATCTCTCGGTTTCGCTGCTACAAATTCTGACCGTGCCAGAACCCACCCAGTTCGGTATCCGCTACCGCATCAACGACAATCTTTTGCTGCGAGGCACCACCAACCTTGAAGGCGATAGTCGGGCAGTCATAGAGTTTGAGAGAAGGTTTTAAGCGGTTGAGTTCGATTGTTCGTTTTAATTGTTCGCTTCAATTGTTGATCGTTTATCCTGATCTGGCGTTGCTGAATCACGGATGAATTTGCCCCCTAAGTCCCCCATTCTGGGGGCTTCCGAACCTCAAAGTCCCCCAGAATGGGGGATTTAGGGGGCGATCAGAGCAACAGCATCTCAAGAATTCATACTTCCATTCAGCAATACCCCCTATCCTTTACTTTGTTCGTCGATCGTTTAATTCGATCGTTCACAATGGCTCAAAAATCTCGTGACTAATTCAGGTCGCGCTCCAAAGTGAAGATGGGTATAGGAGGCGTGAACTTGATGGCGCTGCCAGCCTTCTGACTTTAGGGAAATTTGTGAGTGATAACCTTGCAAATTAAACAGCGGCTGAGACGACTCTGGAGCTAATGTAGAGCGATGAAACTCGTGCCCCCAAAGGCGATCGCCCATTTGCACCAGCGGCGTATTCTGCAAAACAGTGGCTTGCCGATAGCCCAGCGTCAGACGATTTCCCATTTTTGCCGTGGTTGGGAAAATGCCCACCATGGGATAAGCCTGTTCTGAAAAATCGACAATTTGATCACACAAATACATCAGCCCTCCGCACTCGGCATAGGTCGGCATTCCCGCTTGAATCGCAGCTTTTACAGCTAAACGGATCAATTGATTTTCGCCCAGTTCCGCTGCAAAAACTTCGGGAAAGCCGCCGCCAAAGTACAAGCCCTGTGTGCCTTCGGGAAGATGAGAATCCGTTAGTGGACTCCAAGGGAAAAGTTCTGCGCCTAACTGTTCGAGCATTTCCAGGTTGTCAGCGTAATAGAAGTTAAATGCCGCATCTTGAGCGATCGCCAGCCGAATTTTAGACTTTAAACCCTGAAGGTTATAGGGCGTAATAAAAGCAGATTGATCACACTTTAGAAGTGGTGTTAACTTCTCCCAATCAAAACAAGTTTCACCTAAATCAGCAAGGCGATCGAGAACGGGCTGAAGATTTTGCAGTTCGCCACTGGGCACTAAACCTAAATGGCGATCGGGAATGGTGATTTCTTCTTGACGACGGAGAACGCCTAAAATTGGTAGGTTGAGCGGTTCTAGGGCGGTTGTCAGCAGTTCGAGATGGCGATCGCTGCCGACTCGATTCAGCACAACGCCTGCAACCTGCACGCGCGGATCGAACGAGCGATAACCGTGGGCGATCGCAGCAATGGAACGCGACAAACTACTGCAATTCAAAATCAACAGCACGGGCAAATTCAGCAAGCGAGACACATGGGCAGTACTGGCAAAATCATCAGCGCCACTTGCTCCATCGAACAGCCCCATCACCCCTTCAATCAGAGCATATTCTGCATCCTGAGTATTCTTATTAAAGCACTGTTGCACATACAGTTCAGAGGTTAGAACAGGGTCAAGATTGCGGCAAGCTCTGCCTGTGACACGGCGATGAAACATCGGGTCGATGTAATCAGGACCCACTTTGAAAGACTGCACGTTTTGACTGCGCCGTCGCAGTGCCGCCAATAGCGCTAACGTCACAGTCGTTTTCCCAACGCCGCTGCGTTCACCTGCAATCACGATGGACATACGATTACTAATTTTTAGTTCTGAAATTTTATAATAAGCTGCTACTGGTCTGTCAAGCAGTAAATGAGGGGTGATTAAAGAATTCAAAATGATCAATTCAAAATTCAAAATGAACAGCCTTGAATGTGGAATTCGATCGCCTTTACCACCTACTAAAAATTGACAAGCCACTGCCCACTCTGAAGAGGATGTTTGAGAAGTATGCAAAGCGCTTTACACTCGCCCCCTAAATCAAATGGGGGGATTTATGGGG